>JASHOC010000332.1 GCA_030041305.1 Acidobacteriaceae bacterium | reverse complement strand
TGGGTCGGGTGCAGGCGGCAGCCGGGCGCAAGCCGTGGAGTTGAAGTCAGGTCCATCATCAGATCTTTAGTACCTATCCATTTGAATCCTGCACATTTTGCGCAGAATATTTCTGGCGATGTACGTTTCGGTCAGTATTCATGCGGGATTTCGGCATTTTTTCAAAGGCTCCAACTTTCGGGAAAATGCCAGGTTTTGGTTCCGGCTACGCCGGGTTAGGAATCTCATTCGCAATCGGGAACGAAAGCGCCGGGCGGTATGTTCCCAGGCGCCACGTACGCGTAGTCGATGGCATCCAGTTGCGCCCACAGAATGGCGCATTTTGCCTCCAGCGCTCCGACGACTTCCTCCTGCTGTGAGCGTGTCAATGCGTGCGTAGATACGTAGTCCAGTCCGACCATCGCGTCTTCCGGGGCCTGCGTCAGGCGGCCAACAAAATAGGCAAACCCCGGCGTCAGATACGGATAGTGGATTCGCATCTGGTCCATTCGGAGCGCGATCAGTTCGCGCGAGAAGAGTTCTGTTAATGACGACGCTACCGCGATGAGCAGTGAGCTGTGGCGAACCAGCTCCAGATAAGCGTCCACCGCGTATCGGACTCCCGGCAATAACCCGGTACAGGGAATGACCTGCACGCGGGAGAGCCCAGTTGCCTCAGCCAGCTGGATCCACTTCTCGACGCCGCCGTAGCCGCCCTGATCGCCGTCGTGATCGAGAATCCGCTTTCTCCACGCGCGCCTGAACGCCGGGTCGTCACTCTTCGCGAGGATCAGCGCATCCTTGATCGGAATACGGCTCTGGTAGTAGTACCGGTTCAGCGCCCACGCCTGCAACTGACCGCGGGTCAACTCCCCTCTGTGCATACGCAGGTGGAACGGATGCTTATGGTGATAGCGGCTCTCTCCGACAGCTTGCAGACGTTCCCTCAGCTGCTCTCGGGAGAGCAAATCCGTTCCGATCGGCGTTATGGTTGCTGCGCCAGCTGCCATCCGTCATATCCGATCTCCCATCCCGCTTCGATCGTTGCCCGATGCTCCATGCTGTGAGGATCGAGGATAGGGTTTGTGTTGTTGATATGAACAAAAACCTTGCGTGGACAGTCTAGCCCAGCCAAAAGCGCGATCGTTCCGTCGTCACCGCTCAACGGAACGTGACCGATTGCGCGTGCAAGCGGTGTTCCCGAGTGCGTCTCGCTCAGTTCTGTGTCGCTCCAGAAGGCGCCATCCACAAGAATCGTATCGCAGGAGCTATACACAGCACGCAGATCGTCGGTGATCTCGGGAACTGAAGGCGTATAGGCCACACGACAGCCTTCAAATTCCATCAGCAACCCTATGCTGGCCTGTCCCGGCAAATGTGAGTCGAACTCACGCGCATAGAAAGGCAGAGAGCCCGCCAGCGGGATCGGAGTGCAGTTGATTCCGGAATCGCAAAGTGCGAATGTCTCACCCGCGCTGATTTCGATCCAGGTGAGTTGATTCGGGAGGCGATGCAACATCCGGAAGAAGCTATCGGCTTCGAGTGTGTCCCGCACCAGAGGAGTCGCGTAGACGGTAAGCGGCTGAAACTCCCTCAGGAGCAGAAGGCCGATGACCTGATCGAGATCGGCGCCGGTCAGCACAATTCCGCGGACGGGTGTGCTTCGCCGGCTTTGTGTTCGTGAGGGTTGAAGCTCAGGATTGGATTCGATTTGAGATCGAAGATCGGGAGAGGCATTCAGCAGGAACCAATTCTCTCCGTCGCCGGATACTATCCCCTGAAGCTGCAGGCGGGGCGCCACACGTTGCGGATGTTTGCGGGCGAGATCGCAGATCGCGCAAGCACAATTCCACTGTGGAACGCCGCCCCCGGCAGCCGTTCCCAGCATCTTCAATTGAAGCATTCGCTACAGTTCGGCGGGTGCGTAGCAGTTGATCTCGCAACCGAGAGTTACTTCCTGAAAATCCGGACGGGTCCAAGACTTCTTATTCATTTGACCATCCTTGGTTCGTTTGGAATTCTCGCGGGATTGAGCTGTCTTCCCTTTCGCTGGTGGGAATTATACATAAGCTGGAAACATCTGTGAATCAGAATATCGATAGGCAAAACCGGCGGGAGTGTGGATCAGCGCTTTTCGCACGGTATCTTTTTGGAAATAAGCTGTTTCAGACGACTACTCACCTGATCGCTCAGCCAGCCCTGACCGATGCGCCCCTTCGGAATTGGGCCTCAACGGATGAGAACAGGCGCTCATTGAGCTCGGGTTCCTCCGAAACCTCAGGATTGCTCCCCTGAAACGGGTTACGCGCCGGGATGCCACCTCTCAGACGCTGGCCGGTCTGTGGGGTCCGGGTTGGGTGCTGCCCAGGACTCTTCTGTTACATAAACTTCCACACACCAAGTCTGTGACCGCGTGAGCCTGTGTCTCCCACCCTTGCGGCAATGGCAATTACGCCGTGGCCGGAGGGCTCCCGGATGGGGCGCATGGGCGACAAAACGAGCGGTCAGGGACCTAGCAAAGGATAGAAACATGTTTTATCGCCGCGCGTTGTTCTGCCTTGGGATCCTAGTTGGGATTGGGGCCGCATTGACCGGCTGTCTCTCCACCACGACAAGCCCCTCATCCAGCTCCCTGCGGCTCTACAATGGGACCGCTTCGGTGGGCGATTTCCTGCCAGTGACCGTCAATTCCGCCGCCCAGACCATCACCTTCAACGATGTCTCGAACGGCGAAACGGGAACAGCCATTCCCTACACCGTAAATGCCGACGGGTCCTACTCCATCGCCGATCCCACCGGGAATCTGGTCGCGGCCTACGAGATTCCCGGCTATGCGCTGCTGATCGAAACGAACAAGATGGGCGCCAATCAAAACACCATGGCGCAGGTGACGGCGGTCGAGAGCGGACAAATTTCGCTTGCCACTTTGGCAGGGAATTACAACTATATGCAGTTCCGCACCGCGTCAGGGGGACTAGAGGTTGGGTCGATCGCGGTGACCAGTGCGCCGGCGACGAACACCTCGTACTGGCCATTCGGAGAAATCGACGGAAATAATGACGCCTTCGGCGGTCAAACCATGCCTTTTACGAATGCCACCGAGGGCTCATCGGGAAGCATTATCACGATGCCGTCCACAGGCGGCGGCGGCGATGCGTATATTTTTGGCACGGCCAACGGCTTCTTCATCGTCGACACGCCGAACGGGTCGATTCTGGGGCTACCGCAGGCGGCCAGTCCGGCATTCGATGCGAGCTACTCGGGAACGTATAGCGGGATCCTCTACGAAAAACCCAACACCACCCCCGGACCGGGAAACACCGAGATCGGCACGCCGTCGTTCGACCAGGTCAGCTTCCAGGTCCAGTCCACCGGCGCCGTCACGCTCACGGACGCCGCGGGCAACAGCCTTGCGGCGGGAACGCGCACGCCGGTGGCCGAGGCGAGCTACCCCTACAACGGGGGCAGCGCGGAGCGGACCAACCCAAGCAACGGTCGGTTCACGTTCCGAGTGAACGCGGCCGGCGTCGAGCGGGATTTCTTCGTCACGTTTGTGAATCAAGACGGAACCAGCGCCGCGCTGTTCTCGGCCTTCTGGGCGCCCTCGCCCTGGACGGCCGGGAGCGACTGCAACTACTTCTATGGCGTGGGGCTCATGAAGTCGTAAGGCGTGCCGGGGGGACGCATCGGGGTGATGGGGGATCGCCTTTCCCAGGTCTCGGAATGGAGACCGGGGCGCCCACCTGTCGGGGAGTTTGCACCGAGGGCGCGCGGGCTGGCCGTCCACATTGTCTTGTTCGGTTGGAAAACACACAGCGACGTACGGTTTTTGATGGACTTGGCGGTATGGAGTGGAGTACACTCAGCCATTCCCAGGGTGCTGGCGACATCGGGCCGCTGATCGGCGAGGAGGTCCCGCGTGATATCCGCAACCGGCCCCTCTTTCTTGCATTACCAAAAGCGTGACGGCACGATCGATTCCATCTGTCGAGCGTGCTACCTGACTGTCTGCACGTCCGTTTGGGAGGCCGACCTGGAGAGCGCGGAAAAGGATCACTCCTGTGATCCGGACCTGTTGGCGCACTGGGCGGAGATCGCGGGACGGGGAGCCATGCGGGGCTCGGAATCCTAACAACGGACTGTTAGGACGGTCATTGCCTTCCCCGGGATTTCACTTCGGGACCCTTCGACAGGCTCAGGGCCGGCTCCAGGGCGCCCGTCCTTTCCCAGGTCTCAAAATCGAGACCCGGGGCGCCCAGCATGCCGGTGAATATGCACTCCGGGACGCTGAGGCGGGCGCTGGTTTTGCCTGTGCTAGGCTTTGAGCAGCGGCGGCCAATTTCGAAAAACGTGTGTCCGGTTGCCCTGAGCATTCAGCAGCGGATTACGGGCCGGCGCTCACGATTTGGCTTGACCTAACCCGGCGTAGCCGGAACCAAAACCTGGCATTTTCCCGAAAGTTGGAGCCTTTGAAAAAATGCCGAAATCCCGCATGAATACTGACCGAAACGTACATCGCCAGAAATATTCTGCGCAAAATGTGCAGGATTCAAATGGATAGGTACTAAGGAGATGACAAGAATCGCAAATGTGCGTGCGGGTGGAGTCTTACCTGCGCCAGATTTCAGCGGTTCCGAGGCGAGATGTTAAACAGGAAACGATTGCCAAATCTCGCCAAACGCAGAGTTGCGTGTTGCCTTGATGGAAGAGTCCTCAACGAGGAGCGCCATGATGAGGTTGAAAAGTCTCAGGCTCCGGGCGAGCGCTGCGATATGCGCATTTTTTTTGGCCATGGCCGCTCTGCCGAGCAGGGGTGGCCCTTCCGAGATCACGATCGTCCAAGATTCCAAGCCCTCGGCGACCATACTTCTTTTAACTACCAGCAAGAACAAGGTCGGCGAGTTTGCAGCTTCCGAACTGAGCAGGTACATCCAACTTATTTCCGGCGGCGCCCTGCCGGTGGTAAACAGAACGGTAAGCGTACCGACCAGGCGTCTTTCCTCTGCCCTGTTGATTCTTACAGACCCAAATGTCGAGACTGAGCTGGCAAATCCGGTCTTACTCATCGGCTTGTTTCGCCGATTGGATGAGTCGGTCTCTTCCATGCCGGACGACGGTTTCATCCTCAAGACCCTGGGGAGCGACATTCTTTTGGCGGGCGCCAATGACCGGGGGACTTTATATGCCGTCTATCGATTCCTCGAAACCCTGGGAGTCCGGTTCTACGCCCCGGAATTTTGTTTCTATCAAGACAATGCCGAGAAGGCGCCGAGAGAGAGCACCATAACCGTAGCCCCGATGAGCATCGCGGAGGAACCAAGTTATAGGTATCGTGCGTTGGACATGGGAGAATGCGACAGTTGCACTACAAGCACCGTTACCGCGGTGGTGGATTGGATGGCCAAGAATAGGATGAACTTCGTCGCTTTTAACATCGATCCCTCCGAAGGTCTCGGGCTCGACGGCTGGGATCAGTTCCGGGATGAGTTGACCCCGGAGCTTCAAAAGCGAGGCATTATCCTCGAAGTGGGCGAGGACGACGTGTACAATAGATTTCTTCCTGAGGGCGTTTATGGGGCTGCGCACCCGGACTGGTTTCCCGGGCCTAAGGACCCCGTCGAGGGGTGCGGGACAGAGCCTCCCGCAAATATTTTTCATATCACCGATCCCGAGGCGTTGAACACGCTGATCGCCAACGGCAAGCAGTATCTGGCGAACCGACCTGAAATAAACATATTCTCCATCTGGCCTCCCGACGGAGCCAAATGGGCGGCCAGCGATATTGAGCAAATCGGCTCAATCCCCGACGCTCCGGCCTATGCGCTCATCCCGTTCCAGGACGAGTTGAAAGGTTCGATCCCCGTGAGCGGTCTGTCATACAGCTGTTATAACGATCCTCCCAGTGCGCAGTACATGTACGATTCGGCGACTACGATCAAATTCGCCTTCTATAATCGCAGTTATCAGACGCCGATTTTCGATACCAGCGACCAAACTAATGTCTATTATGCTGGGCTTATACCTGAATGGAGAAAGGCAGGCTTCAAGGGACCGGCCTTCATCTACGAATACTACACCAAGTATTCGTGGCATTCCCTGCCTTTCAGCCCGGTGCAACTCATTGGTCTGGAGGTTCCCTACTATTCCTCTTTCGCCTCGGGAATGAGCCACTACGATGAACCTGCGACGTGGGTTACATACGAATTGATTCACCTGGAATTGGCCCAACTGATGTGGAACAAGTCCACCGATTTGAACTCCTGGCTCCAAAGCTACTTGAACGACAGGTTCGGTCCTGCAGCCGGGGAAATGGCCCTCTACTTCAAAGACGTGGAGCTGGCGGGACGAAACTTGTTCAACAGCGCTGCGGGAGATTACGGCAATCTGACGGCGGTCAGAAACGCGCGTGGGCGCTTCATGGACGCCAAAGACGACTTGGCTCGAGCACAATCCTCGACAACAGCCGCCGTGCCCCTTTTCCTGATCGGCCTCCTCATGAAAAATATCGATTTCGCCATAGCAGACACCAATATCTCCTATTACACATTACTGGGCGACCAGTCTGAGGCGGACGCCGCGAAATCGCTTACGGAACAGATGGTCGACAGCTACCGGTTCGACGGGATCATTTTGCAGGATTATTATTCTATAAGTCGCTATGACAGCACGGTCACCTGGACGGGACTTCTCCCATGGGTGCATCAGCAGTACGCAAGGGGGTTTGCTCAAAGTTGCCAAGATGGCAGGTGAGTTTTCAATGGCATATCGCCCACTCATTCGGTTCCCCTTGCAACCATTGGCCTGCGCGACATTTTGCACCAGTGAGGGTGCTCTATCCATCTGAGTTACGGGTCCGCCTTGGCGCAACACAAGCTGCACTCTTGGTCCACAGCGACGAGACGGAGCGAAGGGTTCCGTCTGTTGCCCAATTCGGCGATACCAGTCTCAGCGAGGAGCGCCCCCTTGCCTGTGCTAGGCTTTGAGCAGCGGTGGCCAATTTCGAAAAAGCGCCGGCAGAGGTCCAGGAAATCTTATCCAAGCCGATCCGGCAACTCGGCTTGAAGCTGGAAGGCTCTCCCCTCGAACGCTTCGTCCAACAACTCAACAATGAGCTGAACGTCAAAGGGCTCCATCGGTTCCGCCCCGCGTGTTATCTGACGGATGAGTGGGGCTGCCCGAGCATGGAGCCGGTGATTGGCATTCCGTTCTATCTGGCCGATCCCAAGCTGCAGAGCCTGGAAGCGGAGATGAACGACATAGAAGACGCGCGGCAGATCATGATGTACCTGCGCCACGAGGCGGGCCACGCGTTCAATTACGCCTACGCACTTTACAAAACGGAAGAATGGCGCACGCTGTTCGGGCCGTTCCGGCGGCCTTATCGCGACAACTACAAACCGGTGGCGTTCTCGCGCCAGTTCGTGCGGCACATGGAGGGCTGGTACGCGCAAAAGCATCCCGACGAAGACTTCGCGGAGACGTTCGCGGTGTGGCTGACGCCGCGCTCCAATTGGCGGAAGCGGTACCAGGGCTGGGGCGCGATGGAGAAGCTGCTCTACGTGGATCGCATGGGCCGCAAGCTCGGCGACGCCGAACCGGTGGTGGCGCGCGGCGACACCGATATCACCGTCGACGAAATGGATTTGACCGTCGGGGAGTTCTATCAGCGCGCGCTCGATCAGCAACTGACTCCCGGCGAGCTTCCGCTGGACAGCGATCTGCGCGACATCTTTAACGTATCGAGGCGGCGCAGGAAGAATGTTCGCCCGGCGATCGAGCTGCTGCGGGAGAACCGCAAAGTGCTCATCGACAAGGTGAATTATTGGACCGGCGTGCAACGTCCGCTGGTGAAGAGGCTAGTGGAAACCATCGAAGCCAAGGTGAACGACCTGGGATTGCGGGCTGACATACAATGTGAGCGGGAATATTTGACCGAAGTGACGGTGTATGCGACGGCGCTGGCGATGAACTACATCACGCGGGGTAAGTTCATTTTGCCTTGAAGGGCTGTTCGCAACTTTCCTGGGCGACCGATGGGGATGAGACCCAAAGAGCAGAGGCTGCATGGCGAAACTCAAAGTAACGATCTTGCACGACGTGTGGGAAGAGGGTCCGCCTGAGCCTGAACCGGACCCAGTCAAAGCGCCGCGGGGAAAGAAAGGCAGACCGGCGCAGAAGAAAAAAGATCCGCTGCACGATCGCGAAGAGATTTTCGAGTCGTTGACCAAGCTCGGACATGAACCTTCGTATCACGTGCTGGACGGCAAGAATCAGTCGCTTGTGGCGCTGGCACGGTGCGGCGCAGACCTGGTCTTCAATCTCACGGAGTCGTACGCCGGCGACGACACGATGGATAAAAACATCGCCGCGTATTTGGAGCTGCTGCATTTACCGTATACCGGCGGGGGGCCGCAGGCGCTCTACCTGGCCCAGGACAAGTCGATCGCGAAGAAGATTTTCGATTTTCACAAGATCAAGACGCCGGAGTTCGCCCTTTCGTACAAAGGGCGCACCGAGCACGCGCACGACATCGATTTTCCGCTGATCGTGAAGCCGGTTTCCGAAGACGGATCCATCGGCATCGACAGCGGCTCGGTGGTGGAAAGCGTGAAGGAGTTGATGGAGCGGATCGATTACATTCACGGGGAATTCGACAGCCCGGCGCTGATTGAGGAATATATTGAAGGCCGCGAAATGTACGCCGCCATTCTCGGCAACGAGAACGCGGAGGTGCTGCCGCTGATCGAACTCGACCTGTCGAAGCTTCCCAAGGGCGCGCCGCGGATCGCCGGCCAAGACGTGAAGTTCGATCAAGAGACGGAGGCCTTCAAGGTGACCAAATCGGCGCCGGTCGAAGACCTCGATGAGGAGACCACGAGAGAACTGCAGGACACGGCGCTCGCCGCTTATCGCGCACTGAAGCTGCGGGACTATGGACGCATCGATATGCGGCTGAACAAGAAGGGACAGGTGTACGTGATCGAAGCGAACCCAAACCCGTGGCTGGCCAGCGCCGCCGAGTTCACCATGGCCGCCAAGAAGGCCGGCTACTCGTACACCGGCATGATTGAGAAGATTGTGGAATTGGCCCGCGCGCGATTGATGTAGCATAACGAGAAATATCCCGAGGCTCCCTGACCGGTCGCCGCTCCTTGACACCTCAACCAAAGTTTCCGGAACCCGCCCGGACGGCGATGCGTATATGACCACGCCGGCATGGTGTGGACGAGCAAGGGCGCCGATGTTGATGCGGATTTAAAATACCTATTTTCAAAATAGCTATTCTGCGATAGAATCGCGGCATGGCGAAAAACCCCGAACACCGCGATCTTTTTCCGGGCGCTCTGGAAATCATGATTCTGCAGTCGCTGCGTTTGAAACCCATGCACGGCTACGCGCTGGTGAAACACATCAAGCAGGTCTCAGAGGACTTGCTGCAAGTGGAAGAGGGATCGCTGTATCCGGCGCTGCAGCGGATGCTGCGAGAGGGTTGGCTGGAGGCCGAGGAGGGGATTTCGGCCAAGGGGCGGCCCACGCGGATTTACCGGTTGACGAAGGCGGGTCGGAGGCACGTGGAGCGGGAGGTGGTGAGTCTGGAGCGGATGTTTGCGGGGATTACCCGGGTGCTGGCGACGGCGAGGAGCTAAGTATTTCGCGGCGACGTAGGTTGGTGGTTACCCAGGTCTCAGAATCGAGACCTGGGGCGCCCAAGATTGGTGAAAAGCATTCATGACCCGAGGAGGTTGACGATGCGACTGTTCGCCCAACTTTTCTGCCGCGGCCGGCGGTACGACGATATTGCGATCTCGATCGAGGAGCATGTCGAAGAGCGCACCGAAGAGTTGATGGCGGAGGGTATGGGGCGCACGCAGGCCGAACAAACGGCGCGGCGGGAGTTTGGGAACGTGGCGCTGATGGAACAGCGCAGCCGCGAAGCGTGGCAGTGGCCGGCGGTGGAATCCATTTTGAGGGATTTCAAATTCGCCTTGCGGAGACTGCGCAAATCGCCGGGGTTTACGGCAACCGTTCTTCTGACGCTCGCGATCGGGATCGGCGCCAATACGGCGGTGTTCAGCGTGGTGAACCGCGTGCTTTTGCAGCCGCTGCCCTATCCGCATCCGGAACAACTGGTGAACCTGCACCTGAATGCGCTGGGCGCGCCCGGACTGGCCGATTTCCGAGATGAGCTTCGTCTCTCGGGCTCGATGTATTTTACCTTTTCGGAGCACAACCGGGCGTTTCAGTGTGCGCCGTGCCAATGCACGGTCTTTCAGCGGGTGCGAATCCCGCCCGGCAACTTTCGCTCCAGCCGGTAGCAATCGGGGCAACCGTGGAGGTAACGAAACGGTTGAAGCCTTCGATGGAAAGGGTCATAAAGTGACTCCGCGAGTATGCGGGCCGTAACGTGAGTGAACGCTGAGCAAGCCCCGAAACGTGGCC
>JASHOC010000039.1 GCA_030041305.1 Acidobacteriaceae bacterium | reverse complement strand
CCTCACCTTGCGCTCGTACAGATACGAGGTCATTCCGGCGGCAAAGCAGATCTTCGGCAGCGTACCGAAAATCAGCACCCTATCCCAGCAACTCAGAACTCCGGAAATCTGAGCCGCATACCGTTGCGTCAGAAGCTCGATGTCCACAGCCCATCATAGCTGTGGACCTCTTTGGTTCCGGCTACGCCGGGTTAGGTCCATGCGCCAATCCCTGGTCGGCGAATCTGTCAGCAGCCGCCAGCCTGTTTCGTAGTACCGTTTCGTGTTGTCGTCGAGCGAACTAGCCCTGATGAAGGGAAGGAATTTCTTTTCGGCAAACTTTGCGAGCACGAGCGCCTTTCCTTTGCGCACGGGTGTCTGCTTCCGCTCGGCCTGCCGGTAAAACCCTATCGCCACTTCCATCGCGGCGCTTCGCTTGGTTTGTTTTGTGCTCTTCCGGATGCGCCGGCCGTTCACCACGAAGTCAGCGGTCCAGAATTTACTGCCATTTTGCTGGTACAACTCCATCGTCAGTCCTCCAGTGCAGCCCGCACAGAGGGGACGTGGCGACCTTGACGCATGAATTCGTCAAGATCATCTGGATTGTACCGGACAGGTGCCTGAGTTCCGAGGCCGAGTTTGATGAATGGTGGGCCGATTTCGCGGCATCGTCAGCTTCGGAGAGTTGCAGGGCTGACTCCGAGGCGCCTAGCAGCCTGCTCGTCGCTCAGCGCATCGCGCCTGTTGGGGAAGTCGATTACTTGGGCACGTGTTTCAGGGCGGGGTCCTGCTTTGACTCTGGCAGTCTTCGGCATAGTGGGAACCTCCCTGTGCAAAACCTGCCTCAATCGTGGATTTCGTTTCCAATAACTTTTTATCTTTCCGTTATAACTTTTTGTCTCGTTGCGTCTCAGGGTCTTACATAGCTATGGCGTACCCGCTCTTGAGACAGATCTCGGGCAACGTTTTTCTCGCCGCGTGCACCGCTGCTTACAAGCTGTACAACGAGCTCATGAACAAAAACGCAATCCTCCAACAAATCCAACGTCCGATTTCCCCTGCTTGGGGCGGACGCAAGATCTGAGGAAGTAGAAGCACCCGCCTGCCTTGGTCGTGCAGAGGGAATCTGCGTGCCAGGCAGGTGCCCCATGCCCACCACCCCAAGACGGCGGCGTACAGCAGTTCCCTCGGCGGACACGCTGCGCGTCCGCGACTTCCGTCTCCTCGTCGCCTTGCACGAAACCGGCAATCTCACGGCGGCTGCGGAGCAAGTCGGAATCACCCAGCCTGCCGCAACGAAACAAGTGAAAGCGATGCACCGTCGTCTGAAGGAGCGCCTCCACGATTCCGAGGCTGGCGACGATAAGCTCACGCCCGCAGCCCATGCTTTGCTCCCCGCCGCGGTGGACATTGTCCAGGCGTACCACCGGGGAATGCACGAACTCCATGAGGCCCACCATGGCGGGCAACATCTGCTTCAGGTTGGGTCTCGTCCTATCCCCACGAACGGTGGCATCGGTTGCTCGATTCCGTCGAGTTGCGTCTTCACCGCAACGTGAAGGTTCACCTCGACTTTGACTGCACTGGGGAGTTGCTTCTTGCGCTCCAAAGGCACGATCTGGACCTGGTCCTGGTGAGCTCGCCGCCACAGAACGGAAAACTCACGACTAGGCGCGTCGAGACCAGGCCATTTATGGTTGTGTTCCGGGAAGGTCATCCGCTCGCTAGCGCGAATCGGTGACGCTGAACGAGATCGTTCCGTATCCCTGGATATTCTTTCGTCGTAGTGCCCATCGCTGGCTGCACGACCTGATTCTGCGCCGAGCCGAGCTCGCCGGCGGAGGAGTCAGAATCTCGCATCGCATCGATCAACCTGACCACGTTCAGCGATTGCTTACCGATAATGCGGTGCTGGCATGGCTGACGCCCGCCGGCGCGGAGCACATCGCCCGGCCGGGGCTTGTAGCAAGGCCACTCGACGATCCCGAAATTCAGCTCGAAACCCACATTGTGGCGCTCACCAACAACACGTCGCCGCTTGTCGCCGAATACTTCAAGTGCTTCCTGAAACGAGTCGAGGAAGAGCAGACACCCATACAGTTGACGCTTCCGATGATGCCATTGCCGGACCAGGATGGGGCAGGTCACAGACAAATCTTGGCTGCGTCTGCCTGACGTGTGTCGTCGAAGCGGTTCACTTTGCGCTGAGCAGACGGGTGCGTTCCCTGGCTACAGCCTCAGAGAACCTGTTTAAAAACTTGGTAACGGGAATCTGCGAAGGCATATGCTGGGTCGGATTGGCTGATTAAGTTCGGGGTATGTATCCCAGTGATTTGACCGACTCGCAGCGGGCGAAGCTGGAACCGATGCTGAGTGAGCCGGTGGAGGGCCGTCATGCGGGGGGCAGGCCGCGTAAGTATCCGCTGCGGCAGGTGACCAACGCCGTGCTGTATGCGGTGAAAACGGGGTGCCAGTGGCGGCAGTTGCCGGTCGATTTTCCTCCCTGGCAGACTGTCTATCAGCAGTTTCGGTGCTGGCGCTTGCGTGGAACCTGGGAAGGGGTGAGCCGGTCGTTGCGAGAACAGGGTCGTAAGGCAGGCGGACGCGGCCCCACACCCACGGTGGCGATCATCGATTCGCAGTCGGCCAAGACGGCGTTAAAAGGGGGCGCCGGGGTTATGACGCGGGCAAGAAGATCAAAGGGCGCAAACGACACATCGCGGTCGATACGCAAGGCAACTTACTGACCGCGGTGGTGCATTCGGCTCGAGTACAAGATCGGGTGGGAGCGCGAGCGGTATTGACGCGACTGTTTTGCCGCTTCGATACCATCGTCAAGGTGTTCGTCGATGGCGGTTAGGCTGGCCAGCTGATCGACTGGGCCAGGCAGATGTTTGGCTATGAGGTCGAAGTGGTCAAGCGCAACGAGCAACACATGTTCCGGGTGCTGCCCAAACGCTGGGTCGTGGAGCGCACCTTCGCATGGTTGAACTGGTCACGCCGTCTGTCCAAGGACTACGAACTGCTCCACACCTCCGCCGAAACCATGATCCTCATTGCCTTCGTGTTGTCGATCATCACAAAACGTGGTTTTTGGAACATTTGCCGGTTGTAAGGACGGGTAATATCATCTGCGCCGCAGCGCCGTCCTCGGTCCGATCATCGGACATCGAGCGGCGGAATTGTATGGTGGATTGAGAGAGGCGGTGCAGAACCCCGCTGTTCGCGCAGCGGGGTTCTAGCATGGCGACCTTCGTGCGA
>JASHOC010000038.1 GCA_030041305.1 Acidobacteriaceae bacterium | reverse complement strand
GAAGACACCGGCTGATTGAATTGCACAATGACGTTGACCTGGGGCGAGTTCTCCTTCGCCGCGAGATCAATTGAGATCTTGGGCGAGTGAGCGAAGCACAGGCTCGCGCCCGCGATCAAAGCGCACACAATGAGGGCCTTTCTTCCCCACATGGCGCTTCGAGTAGGTTTGAGTTTCATTCCCGATTCTCCTTCCGTTGTTTTCTGCTGCTTCAGGAACAAGGATTCCGATTGGTTTTCAACAAGCCCGGATGAGCGAGAGCGGACGTCCGAGTTTTCTTGCGCCGCGCTCCGGAGGGAGGTCCGGTGCGGCCTCGAATTTGCGGTCTATCGGGTTGGCAAATAGAGCGCACGGCGATGACGCATGAGGCGCCTGGATGGGAGCTTTCTCATGCGACTGTTGCGAGCATCGGCGACGGCTTAGAAAGCTTTAAGTGCGCGAGTAACCGAAAAATGGTGACTAAGGTAAAAATTGGGCGTGTTTAGAGGGGAAAAGGCCGCCAACCTAGCTGATGCGTGGGATGGGTTACAACTTTGGTTTTTGAGGGCAAGCGGTAGTTCGCGACGCTGAAGAAGGTGGGCGAAGCCAGGCGGGGACGGAGTTTATGGTGGTTGAGGAAATCAGTGGGGTCGCCAAAATCGTGCCGGGTCGCCGCGCCTTCCACCCCAACGACGAAGGAGGTCGCGTTGAAGGGGGCGCCTCTACATCTTTCGTTCTTAAAGCAAGCTAATCGTGTGCCGATGAAGGCGTTGAGCGTGTTCCGCGTTCCGGCGGGCGAGCAGGTGAATGGAGAACGAGCGAGTCAGGCCGTGAATCCTTCGATACCAATGCGAGCGCAAGTGTTTGTCGCTGCGACGGCGGCGTGCGGAGCGAGCGTGCTGCTGACGGCCTATTGGCACGGGCACTCCAGCGACCCACTCCGGTTCTTCTGCTATCTCGTCATTGCGATGCTGGCGGCGGGGATGCGGGTCAAACTGCCGGGCATGGACAGCACCATGTCGGTGCATTTTTTATTTGTGCTGTTGGGGATTCTGGAACTCTCGCTGCCGGAGACGCTGGCGATCGGTTGCGCCGCGGCGCTGGTGCAGAGCCTGTGGCACACCAAGCATCGGCCGGAGCTAATCAAGGTGGTGTTCAACGTGATCGGCATGAGCGCGAACGCCATCTGGATCACGTATTACATCTATCAGTGGTCATCGGGTTTTTTGAAAAATAGCGCGCCTTTGCAGCTGGTGGTGGCGGCCTGCACGTATTTTGTGGCCAATACGGCCCCGGTGGCGGTGGTGATCGCGTTGAGCGAAGGCCGTCCGCTGCGGTCTATCTGGTCGGAGACCTATTTCTGGTCGCTTCCGTATTACTTGGTTGGGGCGGCGATCGTGTACCTGATCAGCATCGCCAACCAGTATATGGGCTGGGAGAGCGCGCTGCTGATCACGCCCGTGATGTATGGAATTTACCGCTCCTACCTGATGTATCTTGGCCGGCTGGAGGAGGAAAAGCGGCGGGTGGAGATCGAAGCCAGGCAGGTGGAAGCCGAGAAGCGGCACGTGGAGCAGGTGTGCGCGCTTCATTTGCGCACCATTGAAGGCCTGGCGCTGGCCATTGACGCCAAGGACCACACCACGCACCAGCACCTGAACCGGGTGCGCACCTACGCCGTAGAGATCGCCAAAGACATGCAACTGAGCGAGGAAGAGATCGACGCCTTGCGGGCCGCGGCTTTGCTGCACGACATCGGCAAGCTGGCCGTTCCGGACCATATCATCAACAAACCCGGGCGGCTGACCCTGGCCGAATTCGAAAAGATGAAGATTCATCCCATTGTGGGCGCCGAGATTCTGGAACGAGTGGCTTTTCCGTATCCGGTAGCTCCGATTGTGCGCGCTCATCACGAGAAATGGGACGGCAGCGGCTACCCCGACGGCCTTAAGGGAGAACAAATTCCCATTGGGGCGCGCATTCTGGCGACCGTGGATTGCCTCGATGCGCTCTCGTCGGACCGGCAATACCGCAAGGCATTGCCTTTGGATGAGGCGATGAAGCAGGTGGCCGCGCAGGCCGGGGCCGCATTCGACCCCCAGGTAGTGGAGATTCTCGTGCGCCGTTACCGGGAGCTCGAAATTGTGGCCATTCACGGGTTGGAGGAGGCGAGCATCGATTCGCTGAGCTTCAGTTACGCGGTGGAGCGGGGAGAGCGGCCGGCGACTGGCTTCGAGCACGATGCGTCCCACTCCGGCAGCCAGAGCGATTTTCTTTCCTCGATTGCTTCTGCACGGCAGGAAGCGCACACGCTCTTCGAGTTGAGCCAGGACCTGGGCAACTCGCTGAGCCTGGATGAGACGCTTTCGCTGGTGGCGATGCGGCTGCGCAAGCTGGTTCCCTACGATTCGATCGTGGCCTATGTGCGGAAGGGCGACCTGCTGATTCCCGAGTTTGTGAGCGGGGACAATTTTCGGTTCTTCTCTTCGATGAGCATTCCCGTGGGCACGGGCCTTTGCGGATGGGTGGCGCAGAATGCGCGATCCATCATTAATGGAAATCCGGCGGTGGAAGCAGGCTTTGTCCACGACCCGAACAACCCGGGTGAGCCGCGCTCGGCGTTGGCGGTTCCGCTGGAGGGAGTTTCCGGGCTGGTGGGGGTGCTGGCGCTTTATCAGGCCCAGGCCGACGCCTTCACCAGCGACCACCTGCGTGTGCTGCAGGTGATTACTTCCAAGGTGGCGCTGTTCATTGACAACGCTCTGAAATACCGCGAAGCGGAGAGCTCGGCCACCATCGACTACCTGACCGGCATGGCCAATGCGCGCGCCTTGTCGATGTTTCTGGAGCAGGAGTTGGCGCACGCCAAACGTGAGCAGACGACCATGGCGGTGATGGTTTGCGATCTGAATGGATTTAAGGAAATCAACGACCGCTATGGGCATCTGGCAGGCGACAAGGTGCTGAAGATCTTCGCCAACCTGATGCGCGAAACCTGCCGCGACAGCGACTACATGGCGCGTATGGGCGGAGACGAATTTGTGATCATCGCGCCCAATATGCCGCCGGGGTCTGTCGCCGAACGAGCCATGATGCTGAGCGCGATGGCGCAGAAGGCGGGGCGGGCGGTCTGCGGGAAGGATTTTCTTTCGCTGAGCCTGGGAGCGGCGTTTTACCCCCAGGATGGGCTGGAATCGGAACAACTCCTGGCCGAAGCGGATCGGAAGATGTATGCAGCCAAGGAGCAATACTATGCCGGCGACAAGCTGATTGCGCCCGAACTGATCCGGGTTGCGCAGTGGGCTACCGTCAATTGAACCGGCGGCCCGGCCTGGACCTGCGGCCGGACCGGGTCAATTGGATTCGCCGCCCGGCGCGTAGTAGCCGTCGCGCGTGACGACGGTCAGCTCGCCTTTGTTGGCCTTGAGCGCGGCGTCGGTGGCCTTGAGTTCGATCTTGTGGTAGCCGCCCTCATTATCGGCCGGCTCAGGCGTATAGGTGAGCAGGTATTCGCCGTGCAGACTCTCGGCGATCGTGCTGTAGATCTGGTCCAGGTCCGCGACCTTCTTGACTTCGAAAAACTGGCCGCCGGTGCGGGTGGCGATTTGCTGCATAATTTTCTTGCCGTCCACACCGGGCGTTCTCTGTCCACCCCCGCCCCCTCCGCCGGGATACCTGCCGGGATAGCCGCCGGGATACCCGCCTGGATAGCCACCGGGATAGCCGCCCGGGTAGCCACCACCGGGATAGCCGCCTCCGCGCCGCCCCGGGAAAGCGCTCTGACTCTCCTCCCGGCCCCGGAAATAGACGGTGAAGACCGAGAGATTGGCGTGATCGGCCGCGTCCATAGCCTCCATCAAGGTCTCCTTGCTGCCCCGGTCGACGCCATCGGAAAAGACCACCAGGGCCTTACGGCCGGTTTTCGACTTCATCAGATCGTCCGAGGCGAGGTAAATGGCGTCGTAGAGCTGCGAGGGATTCTGCATCGTGCTTGCCTGGCCGCCGCGCTGCCCGTTGCCGCCGTTTCCTCCATCGTCGGTGGTCTCCGGCCCCTGGGGATTGCTGTGCAGGGTAGGCCCCATCTGCTCCAGTTGCTGGTTCAGCTTGTCGCGGGAGTTCGTAAAATCCTGCAGCAGCTCCACTTCCCGGTCGAAGTGAATGAGAAACGCCTGGTTGCCCTGCTTGGGGTCCGTGGGGTCGGTGGGCAACATCTGCTGGACAAACTTCTCGGCGGCTTTGCGTTCGGAGTCGAGGCCGCCTTCCACATTGCGGCCGGTATCGACCAGGAGCCCGAGCATGAACGGCTGATCGCTCTGCTGAGAAAAGCTCTTGATCGTCTGCGGCTTTCCGTCCTGGGTGAGCGTGAAATCGGCGGCGGTGAGGCTATTCACTAGCTCCCCGTGCTTGTTGCGGACGATGACCGGAACCAGCACGTCCGGAACCGGGCCCTTCAGGTTCGGAGCCGGCGGATTCGAAGGCGCTGTGTGCAAGACCGGTCCGTTGGGAGCCGGCTGTTGGGCCGAGACGGGCGCCGAGGGCAAGGCCAGCAGCAACATGGCGGCAAGAAAACAGGCAAAAGCTGGGACGCGCATGGGATTCCTTCATTCGCGATATCGCAATCTTAGACGTTTCACAGCGGTGACTTGTTGACTAACGGAACCGGACGGGAATCGAGCGATGACAAAAGCAGAGAAATTGACAAAGGAGCACAATAATGTCAACATCCATCAAAGGAACACCATGAAGGAAAATGACAAATCGAGGCTTCATGCCAAACTCCGCCTCAGTTCCAACGGCCGCATCGTGATCCCCGCCGAGATTCGCCAGGAGTTGGGGCTTCGAGCCGGCGAGAATGTCTATCTCGACGTGGACGATGGCGCCCTGCGCGTCGAGTCGTATGCGGCGCGCCTCCGGCGCGTACAAAACGAGCTCGCCCAGTACGTTAAACCGGGCTCTCTGCTTTCGGACGAATTGATCGCCGAGCGCCGGGAGGAGGCTCGCCGGGAGATGGAGGAATTCCAGCGTGATCTGCGTGAAGAGCAGATCCGAAAGGCGGGCTAGGCTTGACAGAAATCGCGGTCTTCGATGCTTCCGTGGTTCTGGCGGTTCTGCTCAAGGAGCCCGGCGGCGCGGCGGTTGCGGCGAGCCTCGAAAGCGCCCTCCTGAGTACCGTAAATCTGGCGGAGGTGCACACGCGGCTTCTGCTGCGCGGAGTTCCCGCCGA
This sequence comes from Acidobacteriaceae bacterium, assembly GCA_030041305.1. Classification (GTDB taxonomy): domain Bacteria; phylum Acidobacteriota; class Terriglobia; order Terriglobales; family Acidobacteriaceae; genus Telmatobacter. The sequence goes on along the minus strand of JASHOC010000038.1, from coordinate 7,713 downwards.
ACGCGCCTGGGCTCGCATTCAAAGCTTACATTGTGAGGCCTGCCCGTTCAGCGTAGAGCAGGCACGCATCGCCGCGGAACTCATCACGGTGACGCGGCCCTACGGTCTTTCTCTTGGCGATCGCGCCTGCCTGGCGCTGGCTCTGGAGCGCAAAGCGACTGTTTACACCACAGACAAAGCCTGGAAGAAGCTCCCCTTGGATATTGGCGTTGAGGTCATCCGATAGCGACGGTCGACAGCCCGATCCGGGAGTTACCGCCCCATGCGGTGTTTGTTGGCTTGGATGGCGGCGCGGGCCTCGCGATCGGCTTCCCGGCGGCGCTCGGTTTCGCGCTTGTCCCAGTCCTGCTTGCCCTTGGCCAGAGCCAACTCGCACTTGACCCGGCCATGGCGAAAGTAGAGCCGAGTGGGGATGAGCGTATGCCCCTTGACCTGCGTCTTCTGGAATAGCTTGCGCAGTTCATCCCGGTGCATCAAGAGTTTGCGCGTGCGGGTCTCGTCATGATTGGCGATGTTGCCGTGTGAATATGGACCGATATGCATGTTGAGGAGAAACGCTTCGCCGTCCTTGATGAGACCATACGAGTCTTTGAGGTTGGCCTTGCCCTCGCGGATCGATTTGACTTCGGTTCCGCGCAGCGCCACGCCGGCTTCGAACTTTTCGAGCAGGAAATAGTTGTGGCTGGCGGCGCGATTGTGCGCGGCGTCGCGCTCGCCACTGGCCACCGGATTACGGGGCCGGAGGGGTTTCCCGGCGGCGGGCGCATCCTTGGGAACGACCACATGGCTGCTTTGGCGGGCCACTGGGTAGCCTCCTCGAATCTTCATCCTAGCATTGGAGCGGACTCTGAAACCGGCTTTACGGCGAAACCAGAGACCCTTTACCCATCCGGTTCAATGCAAGATCGCCGCTCCTTACCACCCCAACGACGAAAGGACCATCGTTGGGGGCCCGGTTCCTTAAGGTCGCGTCGACTTCCACCCCAGCGACCAAGACCTGTCGCTGGGGACCCCGGACTTGAATGTGCGGCTCCGAGACACCCCTTCTCTGGTTTCGCTTGAGATCGGCCGCAGTGAGGCTTTATTGAAATGGAGCATCCTTCGCTCAACCAGTTAGGAAAAACGACGGGAAACCGCATCGGAAAGCGAAATCGGATTTCGGGCGGCCAGGGAAGCGCGCGCGAACGGTGCGCGGTTTGCCGGTTTGACTTGCGTCCGCGGGGTTTTGTGAACCGTTTCGCTCTCCCTCGGGCAGCTTCCCGAAACCGTCGCCCGAAAACCGGCCTCACCATCGCGCTGCTCGCTGCTTTGGCGTTCTTGAGCCTCGAGAGCGCGCGGCTGTACGCCGAGGCGGGCAACGCCGAGTTCAAGCGCGGACAAGCTGCCGAATCCCGCCAGGATTACGATGCCGCCTTTGATGACTACCAGAGAGCGTGTGTACAGAACCCCAAGGATCTGCGCTTCCGCATGGCGCTTGACCGGGTGAAGGTGACCGATGCGGGCATGCACGTGACCAAAGGCCACAAATTGCTCCAGTTGAATGATCTTCAAGGGGCGCTGGCCGAGTTTCTCCATGCTGCGGAGGTTGATCCATCCGACGAGGCGGCGCAACAGGGAATCGCCCGAGTGCGCGAGGCCCAGAGCGCCAAGACGCCGCCCGCCGAGATCGGTGTGCCCGAATCGGCCGGGGAGCAGGAAGAACTTAACTCCATCGCCCCGCCGCCTCAGCTTAAGCCGCTCTCGAATGAGCCGCTTACCCTGCACATGACCGAGGACGCCAAGGTGATTTATCAGGCCATTGGCAAAGCCGCGGGCATCAATGTTCTCTTCGACCCGGATTACAACTCGAAGCGCATTCAGGTGGACTTGAGCAACGTCTCGCTGCTCGACGCGCTGCGCATTGTGGGCGACATGTCGAACACCTTCTGGCGCCCAGTAACCACGAACTCCATCTTTGTGGCCCAGAACACGCGCATCAAGCGCACCGAGCTCGACGAGCAGGCGGTGCAGACCTTCTATTTGACCAACGCCTGGCAACAGAATGACTTGAACGACGTGCAAACCGCGTTACGCAACGTGCTGCCCAACGCCAAGGTCTACGGCGTGGCCAGCCAGAACGCCATTGTGATGCGCGCCACGCCCGACGAACTGCTGCTGGCGCAAAAACTGATCAACGACCTCGACAAGCCGCGTCCGGAAGTGGTGGTGGACGTGGGCGTTTTGGAGGTGAGCAAGAATTGGGAAAAGACGCTGGGGATTGAATGGCCGACCAGCATTGGCGTCTCGCTCCAATCCCCGTGCGTCGAATCGAGCAACTGCTCCAGCTCCTCTTCAAGTTCAACCACAACCACCGGCACAACCAGCTCGTCCACGACTTCGCCGACTCTCTATGACTTGTCCCATTTGAAAGCCACGGATTTTGCTATCAGTGTGGGATCGGCGACGCTCAACCTGCTGCTGACCGACGACAACACGCAGATCTTGCAGGACCCGCGCATCCGCGCCACGGACGGGCAGAAGGCCACGCTGACCATCGGTTCGAAGATCCCGATCGCGACCGGTTCGTACCAGACGGGCGCGGCCACGGCGCTAGTCAGCTCGCTGGTGAACACGCAGTTCCAATACATCGACGTCGGCGTGAAGCTGGAAATCACTCCAACCGTGCACTACGACAACGATGTAACGCTGAAGGCGCATATCGAAGTGATGTCGGAGAGTGGAACCGAGACCATCAGCGGCGTCACGGAGCCGATTCTGAGCCAGCGCATCGCCGACCAGGTGGTTCGGCTGCGGGAAGGCGAGGCCAGCATCCTGGGCGGGATCCAGGACAACCAGGAACAGCAGAACTGGACCGGGATTCCCGGCCTGAGCTCGATTCCGATTCTCAAATATCTATTCGGCTCCAAGGACCACATCATCAACGACGACGACATCGTCTTCGTGCTGGTGCCGCATATTGTGCGCGGGGAGCAGCTGGATCAGGCGAACCTGCGCCCCATCGACACCGGCGAGGGGCAGTCTATCGAATTGCGCCGGACTGCGGCTGCGGGTCAAGCCAACAGCGCGATGGCGCATCCGGCCACGCTGACGCGGCCGGGATTTGGCACGGTTCCCGGCCAAAGCGCGCCGCAGGCCGCCATGGCCGCGCTCGAGCAGATGCGCACCAGCCAGCAGGAGAGTATGTCGAATCCGCCGGCGGTGGCGCAGCCTGCGATGCCGAATGTGCCGCAAGCCACCGCTCCCAGCCAACCGCCGAATACGGGTCCGACATCGACGCCGCCTGTGACTCAACCGCAAGCGGCCGCGGCCGCTGCTCCGCTGGCGCCGGCGATGTTTGGGTTCACGACGCCGGCGGCGCCGGTGAATCCCGGCTCCACGGTCCAGGTCCCGATCACGATTGCGGGCGGCGCGGACGTGGCTTCGATTCCGCTGCAGTTCCACTACGACCCGTCGAATCTAACGCTGATCAATGTGGAAGGCGGCGATTTTCTGAGTCGCGACGGGCAAGCCGTAGCGGTGATTCACCGCGACGACGGGCCGGGGAACGTCACTGTGGTTACATCGCGGCCGCCGGGTGCGGCCGGAGTGAACGGCGGAGGCACGGTCTGCGTCCTTACATTTCAGGCGAAGGCCGCGGGCCAGACCACATTGACAATGACCCGCGCTGGGGTGGTCAACAGCAAGCAGCAACAGATGCCGGCCCAGGGGTCTACGGGCAGCATTCAGGTAAAGTAGGGAGCTTTGAGAATGGATGTCGCGCCAGCGAAGGTCGCACCGGCGCGTTCGGAACTGCGAGCGGGCGGAGTTCTGGGTCCGGTGGGGGCTGGGGGGAGGAAAGCCGGCCGGCGGCGTCGCGCCGGCGAGCGTGGTCTCACGCTCATCGAGCTGATCGTGACGGTGGCGATTCTCTCCATCCTCGCCTCCGCGGCCATTCCCGTCGCGCGTTTCCAGGTGAAGCGGGAAAAAGAAAGGGAGCTCCGCTACGACTTGTGGATGATGCGTGCTGCGATCGACAAATATAAGGACGCTGCCGACCGCGGCGCCTTTCAAACCAAGGTGGACAGCCAGAATTACCCGCCCGACCTCGACACCCTGGTGAAAGGCGTCGACGTGCAGGGGAAGAAACTGAAATTTTTGCGCCGCATTCCCGTGGACCCCATGACCGGGCAGGCCGACTGGGGATTGCGGTCGATGCAGGACGATTCCGACTCGGACTCCTGGGGTGGGCAGAACGTGTTCGATGTCTATTCGAAATCGCAGGGCACGGGTCTGGACGGGACCAAATATTCGACGTGGTGAGAAGGTCAGTTATCAGTTGTCAGTGTTCAGTGGTCAGCCGGTGCGGGAACTGGGTACTGTCGACTGGGAACTAACAACGAGAACTGACAACTGAGAACTGGCGACTGACAACTGCAAAATGCGCAACCGCCGCTCCCAATCCGGCTTTACGCTCATCGAGCTGATGATCGTGATGGCGATCATCGGCATTCTGGCGACGCTGGCCATTCCCAGCTACGTGAGCGCCATGAAGCACGCCCGCGAAGCCGTGCTCAAGGAAGACCTGCATGTGATGCGCGCGGCGATCGAGTCCTACACCATGGACAAGAACAAGGCGCCCCAATCACTTGACGACCTGGTGCAGAGCGGCTATCTCAAAACCATTCCTGAAGACCCGATGACGCACAGCACCGACTCCTGGGTGCCCGACACGAGCGACTCGATGTATTCGCTGGATGAGAGCGATCCCGGCATCGACGATGTTCACTCCGGCTCGGAGGAAACCGGATCGGACGGGCAGCCTTATTCGAGCTGGTGAGTTACGGCGGTTCTCCAATTCCCGTGGAGTTTTGAGGGGCGTGCCAGGTGGCGTTTTCTTGGGAAAAACGCCACTCAACGTTCGAGGTTCTGCTCTACACCAATTGGAGAACCGCTATAGTGATCGGTGGCCAGTGATCAGGGGTCAGTTCTCAGTTCACAGTTCTCAGACGGTGATTCTTAGCCGACCTAGTTCCTTTTCTCCCGGTCCCATTTCCTTGCCTGTGTTGACTGGTTACACTCTCCTTGATGGACCAATCGGACCGAGCCAGCGGCCTCGAAGACGAGCTTCGAGCCGTGTACCGTTTCTACGCCGCGCTGGCGCGCGGGATGGATCCCGAGACGGGCCGGGGTGGCGCGCTGCTGTATGCCGGCGAGCCGGACGAGACGGTTTGCCGTCTGCTGCGCGCGGCCAGCATCGCCGGAGCGGCCTCGCTGGCCGCCTCCGCCGACGGCGCGGTGTTGCGCAAGGCCATGCGCACGGGCGCGATTGACTTTGTGGTGACCACGCTCGATGAAGCGCTGCGCATTCTCAAAAACGAAATTCGCAAGCGGCAGCCCGTGACCGTCGGCGCCTCGACCGCGCCCGCGGAGCTGGTGCGCGCCATGGTGGAGCGCGGCGTGCAGCCGGACCTGCTCTGGATTGAACCGGCGCACGGGCTGCGCTCAGCGGCGGAATTGGCCACGCTGGAGGCGGGCGGCGCGCGGCGCGTGGAGTGGGCGCCGGTTCCCGCAGAGGCGGAGTTTCAAATTTTCCCCCTACCCGCGGAGTGGGCGCAACGTTCCGCGGCCTTCGATGCATTGCTTGTGGAATCCGTCCCTGCGGAGGATCACGTTTGCCGGCGCTGGTTGCGCTTTGCGCCGCGCTATCTCGACCCACGGGCCCGCGGAGTGCGCGGGCTGCCGCGACCGGCTTGGAGGATTTTGGATTCCATCACTGGTCCGGGAGCGCGAAGGCCGAACGCGCCAAACCTGGAAGCGGCCAATGCGGATTTGTCGCGTCCGGAATCATAGAGCACTTCTCCTTCACATGCAGCCTTTGCAATTTATAGCGGTTCTCCAATTGGTGTAGAGCAGAACCTCGAACGTTGAGTGGCGTTTTTCCCAAGAAAACGCCACCTGGCACGCCCCTCAAAACTCCACGGGAATTGGAGAACCGCCGTAAATCGAAGGTGGCGATTCTTTGAGGGAATCGCCACATGAGCTCCCGGCTTCGGTGTACAGCAGAAGGAGAAGTGCTATTGCGCCGTCCGTAACGGCCTTTTTGTTTCGCTTCGGGCGCGGTCCGCTCCCTTCCGAACTCGCTACTTCACCGGCTTTGCCGGACCGACCTGCGCGGCTGTGGCGGTGAACAGGTGGCAGGCGCCGGTGGTCTCTTTGAACCGGAAGTATGGATGCAGAAACAAGGCCGCACGCGCGTCGCCGGAGCCCTCGGCCAGATCGGTGAGCCAGACGCCGTCCGGTTGCGGCTGATCGTGCACATGCACCCACAAGCCCTTGTGCAGGTTGGCGACCAGGCCCCCGCCGATCTTCAAATCCGCGACCGACCGGATGTCGATGTCGATCATCTCGCCCGTCTGCTCGTCGATCGAGATCGCGCCTTGCATGACCTTGGCGAAGCGCTGATCGAGGTTGCGGGCCTGGAACCTGGGGTTGGGGACGATTTCGTAGTGCAACACGCTTCGGCCGCTGACCCACGCGCGCCGGCCATGGGCCAGCATCATGGCCTCGAGAAAATCTTCTATCTGCTGGTTCTGCTTGTCCGTCTCTTTGGCGGCCGTGGCCTGGTTCGCGTATTTCAGCGTTTCCTTCATCACCCGCTCGTCCTGCTTGCGCGTTTCGCCGGCCGACAGGTCCTTGCCGTTCTTTGACAGCGTCCGCTCGATGGCGATCCCGTTCACAAAGAACTGGTCCTTCACCGCAGTCGCAGTCTTCTTCACTCTGCCTTTGCTGTCGGTCTCTGTCACCTCATCGGTTACCCGGCACTCGTAGCGCTCCTGCTCTTGGGCGAGCTGCTTTTCATTCGCGAGCGCCCGCTGCAACAATTCCGCGGCGTTCGGCAGCGGACCGTTCGCGGCAGCCGTTTGTGCGCTTGAAGACCGCAGGCCGGCGAAGGTCAGGGCGGCGATCAGGAAGAGCGTGGTGCGCCGCATGAAAGCGTTCCTGGGTTTGCTGATTCTGCACACGGAATATACGCGTCCGATGTTTGGGGCTGGTTGCGGCCCTTGGGGTACAAATGTCCCGCTTATCCTGTGGCTTCGACGCCCACCGGCAGCGACGGCATGGAGCCGGCCTGCCGGGCCTCGGCCACCACCGCGTCCAGTTGCTCCAGCACTTCGGGGACGGTGATGGTGTAGATCTCGCGCCGCGAGTCGTATCCCTGCTCAATGAGCTGCTTCAAACAGCGCCCGGCCACCTGCACAGCCAACTGGTCGGTAATGACCTTGCCGGAGCGCTTTTTCTGTTCCACCCAGGCGGTGCAGGGCAGCGCAATCCACATCGGGCGCCCGTTGACGTCGAACCGGATGTCCACAGCGTCGGCATGGCGGGTCGCAATGGCGACGATCGTGGCTTTCCACCGGCAGTGGAGGTCTTCGCCGGTCCAGCGGTCAACGACGCGGAAATCTTCGTACATGGTTTTAGCCTACCAGTTTCCCCACTCCCGCCGGCGCCCTGGGAGAAACCCCGCCGCGCTCCCCGAACGGCTTTGCAGCGGAGCTCTCGAAAACCTTCCGTCCTCGGCCACGGGCCGGCGGCAAATACCAGGGCAAACGCATCTTAATTCTCCACCCCGAGGAGGTGGAGCAGGTAGCTGTGGTCCCAGGCGGCCTGTAGGCGCTTGCCATGGATGCCGAGTTTGCAGGTTCGATCTTGCTTGAGCAAGTTGAGGGCGATGCG
>JASHOC010000037.1 GCA_030041305.1 Acidobacteriaceae bacterium | reverse complement strand
CCTCACCTTGCGCTCGTACAGATACGAGGTCATTCCGGCGGCAAAGCAGATCTTCGGCAGCGTACCGAAAATCAGCACCCTATCCCAGCAACTCAGAACTCCGGAAATCTGAGCCGCATACCGTTGCGTCAGAAGCTCGATGTCCACAGCCCATCATAGCTGTGGACCTCTTTGGTTCCGGCTACGCCGGGTTAGGTGAGCGAGGGTGTAAATCACCCCGCCACGCCCGCCAAAGCCGCCGATGAGGACACTCGAAGTTGGAGCGCGCTCCAGGAGTCGGCGCATGGCGACCAAGGCGGTCTGCGCCAAAGCCGTGTAGCGAGCTTCGCCAGTAATCTCGCCCAAATAGGCGAAGTATAGGGCGATCCCGGGCAGCCCATCGTACAGATCAAGCCCTACCGGGACCAAGGCCCAGTCTTGCGGAGTGGCCAATACCAGGCCGACCCACGAAATATCCTCCTCACCCCGCAGCGCCAGCCCCTCTAAGCGATCACCGACCTTGCGGGCGGCAAATAACAGACGCTGGCGGTCGGCGTGGGCGTCGGGTTCCGTAGCGCAATGGGCGCGGCTCCGGGTTCGATCACCGGCCTTGGAGAGCGTCGCCAGTGAAGAGCGCGTGAACCAGAGTTGCCGGGCGCAGTCCTGTTCGCTTAGTTGTTGAATACGGCGTCGAACCGAGACGATACCGGGTTCATGAAAGAAGTCGCTGATTCGCTCGTGCGAGCTGCTCCACAGATCGTGTGAGTTGGGGCGAGTTATAAACAGCGGCACGTCGCCATTTTGCAAGTCCTGCTGTTCTGCCGGAATGATTCTTTTCACAAGAGGCGAGTACTCAACTGCGGTCCACAACCGGTCAAATAGCCGGTCTCGATCCAGGCCGTTACGCAGCGCATCTGGATGAAAACTCTCCCGAAGTAACAAACTGTAGGTATACGTTGGACGCATGATGACGCGCACTTCATCCTCGGCGAAGCGAGCGATGGGACCATCGTCGGAAAGAAGCTCGTCCTGATGCTTGAGGAGGCGACGATAGAGATTCGTGAATCCCGCCTCGATGGCGTCCGCGTAGTCGAGCACGTTGACTTCTTCACCGTGCAGAGTTGGCCGGTTCTCGCCCCCCGCCATCTCCACGCGTTGGCGGGTAAGCCGCATTTCGTCGGTTCCCTCGCCGAGCCAACGTGGAACGGGGTGTGGGCTCAACTGGCCCGATGGCGAAGCCAGACCACTCAGGTCAATGCCTGCAGACTTTTCGTCCGCCCAAATGCGCTGTGGCAATAGGCCCACTTTCAGAACGGAATGAGTCATGGTGTCGCCGGCGACGCGGTCTGCCGCTCGCAGATCCGAACTTTTGAATCGCGGATGGAACAGCGCTTCCAGGTCAAGCAGCATGGGGTGTTCGCCGGCTGCAATGAGGTTCTCAAAATGAAAGTCGGTGGCCTCGAGCGTGTAGAGCAACGCCAGATAGGCCCCCTGACGCATGTAGAAGCGCCGCACCTCTTCCCTCGAACCGCAACTCCGGACGGCGATGAACTCGGTCCATCCGTGGTTGCCCCGGTCGAGGATCCCCAAGGTTCGGAAAGGCGGATGATCTCCGCGCTCGTTGAGCCAAGCGAGCAATTCCTGAAAATGCACATCCACCGTCAAGGCTCGCGGCTTGTAAACCAATTCCAGGCCGGAACTGAACTTGGCGATTTGCACGCTTCGGCCGCCTCGATGGCTGTCGCCGGTGCCCCCACGCACTTCCGCGAGCGGGCCGGGGTCGCGTCCCGGAGCGAAAGCGGTGAGGATTAGTTCCCAATCGGCAGTCAGATGTTCGAGAAATTCCAGACCGAAGTTGACCCAGTGATCGATGCTAATGACGAGTTGACGAGCGAGGACTGGATACTCTTCGAGAAGAGCGAGCGCAACATCGGGGCGGCACAACCGTTCCAAGAAGTTGTGAAATCGCTGCTCGGCCGTCGCTCCATCCAGCACGTCTTCCAAACGCGCCACGTTAAGTTCAAGCACCATTGTGCGAACTAGCATCGCCATCAACTGTTGTGGCAGATTGGCGAATAGTAAGGCGGTTACGGTCTTGAGATCGAATGGCGGGTGGGACCGTGACCGGGTTGGGCCTGCTTCTCCATGTTGGATTAGCTTCTCCACACCTTCCTCTACACGATCTATCCCATCGCGCAGAGGCGGCTCGATTACTTTCAGGAAACCCGCTGCCTTGCGGCTGCGCATTGTCTCAGGGAGTGGGAGGGGAGCCGAGGAAGCGGGACGAGAAAAGGAGCGCAAAAGCTGACGTACCCATCCTTGGGAAGACATGCGGGTGCTAAGAGCCTCCGGCGGCTCACCGAGGCAGTAGAAAAGGTCTTGTTCGCTGAGCCGATCCATTTCTAAACGCTGGCCGAAATAGGAGCCGGATGCGAAAGGAGACTGCAACCGCCAGCGCCGCATGCGGCGGTCGGCTAAGTCTGTGTTGGTCGTGGACCTTCGGCGGTCCGAATCGACGTCAAGCGTCGCGACACGTTCTGCCAAGGTGGCCGCCTGGTGCCAGGCAGAAGACTGAAAAGGAGAATCGCTCATAGTGTCCGCTCCCATCATGCAAGCTGTTTCTGAGAGAAGGCGCCGACGAACGTCAAAGGTCCGCCAGAACTTACGCGATTCCTAAACATTCGCCGGCTTCGGCCAGGTAGCCGTCAGCTCGACCGAGCGCGCCTAAAAGCAACAAGGGCTGAAACGACTCGTTAAGGTGCAGTGAATGCCGGTGTTGCAATACGATCCGGCTGATGGAAGTGGTAGAAGGCCTCCCGCAGCCGCGGCTAGGTCTGTATCCGATAGCTCGATGACTCCAACGGGGTTCTCGGGCAGCCGCGAGCGCTCGGCTTCACTCAGACTGAGCCGATACTCTTCGTCTTTCCACGCCCGTACGATGTTTCGATGCGACATAAAACGATCTCCTTTGATTTTTGAATTGGCGGCGCCGCCCGAAGCTCGCCGGTCGCCAACTTGCTCGATTGGCGGCGGGCTCATCTCCAGTCGCTTCGCTTTCTTCCTTCCTCATGGTGATCATCATCCGCGCCGCGTTTCATATTCGGGCTCTTCGTCTGGCCCCAGAACGTCGAGGCCTCACCGCCTCGCATTCAAGTCAGAACTGTCCATCGTGGAGAGAACGAATTCTCTGCGGGTCTCCCCTGTGACCCCGACTACAGAGAAGACATGAAAGATATCTTCATGAGGGAGCGAGTGTTCAAAGAGTTCTATCTGATGCTTCCCGAAAAATTGATGGCGCCACTGCGAGAAACTAATTCGGACATTGCCGATGAAGAAATCGCCAAGGCGTTGGAGTGCTCATAACGAATGTGCAGCGGGATAAAATGTTCGGCCAAATGACAGCGGCATATTGTACTTTGAAAACAGAAACCTACACGCCACTCAACGGTGTAAATGTCGTATTGTGGCCAATTGGGAACCTCGAACGATCCGGATCATGAACCGCCAACGGTCCGCACCGGAAAGGCGAAAGTTCTCCAAAGGGAAGCATAGCGGTGATCCGATCGGAACGTGTGCCGCTTGAGCGTTGTTTGTAACGGCAATGCGCCGCGTTCGCCCCGAGGCTCAATCGTGCCGCGTGGAGGGTTGCGGCGGGATCGTGCGCTGGCGCGACAGACAGAGCCATGCCTTTGCGTTGTTGCCGCTGAACTCGGCTGATCGCAACTCGACGATCTCTAGTGCAGGCTCGATAGCGAGGGTAACCTCGCGTGCCGAGCGGCGCGGCGGACCGACTTCGCGCGGCGGACCTTCAGTGCTGCCGATCAAGCTCAGCCACAAGCCGCCCGGCGCCAGTGCGGCAGCGACTTGTGCCGCGAACTGCTTTCTCTCGCCTGGTTCATCGAACACATGGAAGCAACCACGGTCGAACACGAACTGGAAGGGGCCGTCGGGCGAAGGCCCGGCGAGAAAGTCCCATGCAACGAAGCGGCAGCGCAGTGCGCGTCCCTCCATCTTGGCGCGGGCTCTCTCGACGGCGAGCGGCGAGACATCGACTCCGAGTACATCGAAACCGCGTTCCGCCATCCAAATTGCATTCGTACCGGTGCCTGCGCCGATCTCAAGCGCCGGGCTTGGCGTGACCGCGCCCGAAGTGACGAACTCGACGAGCAGAGGTTCTGGTTGCCCAGTGTCCCAAGGCAGCTGTCCCGAGGCGTAGCTCTCATTCCATGGCGGGTGCGGCATCGCGATACCAGTTTAGCTCCATCCGCAACGGCGTTAATCGAGCCCGCCAAAGTCTAAATGAGTTTACGGTATCTCCGAAGGAGTCATGGTTGTGTTGTCGTCGATGGCCGAATTGTCGTGGCCTGCATCACTCATGGGTGACCATGGGCGGTCATCCACCCGCCAGAAATGCGACCAGGAAAGACCGTCGTAAGGGCTTGACCTTGCTGCGTGACTCGGGTCACAGCACGCTTTGCCACCGAGGGCAACCATTAAGGGCGGCGTCGACAAGCTGCTTCGCCAAGTGTGATCGTTCCGCGTATATTGAGGCACTTGGTGCGAAATGCGGACCGTCTATGCGAATGCAAGACGGCCAACGTTGAAAAACGGCGGCCCGGCGGGAGCAGGCCCAACCGAGGAAATAGGCGGCCAAGGCTAGCATGATCGATCCCGTCCCGGACCGCAATTAACCTGGGATCTCGACGCTTCGCGAGGCGGCCCGGCGGAAACGGGCTGCGAAGGAGAAACGCTATGGCGATTGATCTCGATAAGAAAGCCGACTTGGCCGGGCCGGGAATTGGCGACTACTGTCAACTGGCGGATATTCTGCCCCATGACTACCGATCCGCGCTCACGCCGCGAGAGACGCAGCAGGCCATCTTCCAGGTGAAACGCTTCATCGAAGACAACCTGTGCAAAGAGCTCAATCTGATGAGGGTGGAGGTGCCCCTGATTGTGGATGTGGGGAGCGGCGTGAATGACATGCTCGACCACGTCGGGTCGCGCACGCCGATTCAGTTCCACATCTCGAACGACCGCGACGCGCACCCGATTGACGCACAAGTGGTGCAGGCGGCCACCAAGTGGAAGAGAGCGGCTCTGAAGCAGTTTGATTGCAGGGTGGGCGAGGGCATATGCACGGACATGCGCGCGGTGCGCAAGGACTACTTCCTCGATCACGATCACTCCGCCTACGTGGACCAGTGGGACTGGGAGCGCGTGATGACGGTTGATCAGCGCAATCTGGATTTCCTGAAAGACGTAGTGAAAAAGATCTGGAAGGTGCTGGTTGGCGCGGAACGCTTCGCACAGTCGCTGTTTCCGCAACTGAAGGATTCTCGATATCCCGACCTGCCGGAGAAGCTCGCCTTCCTGCACGCCGAGGAGATCCTGGAGATGTTTCCCAATCTGCCGTGCTAGCAGCGCGAGACGGAGGTGCTCAAGAGGTATCCGGCGATCTTCATCATCGGGATTGGCTGGCCGCTCAAGGACGGCTATCCCCACGAGATGCGAGCGGCGGATTACGATGACTGGGTGACCGACACGAGCGCGAAGACACACCGCGATACGCACGGGCTCAACGGGGACATCCTGGTGTGGAACCCGGTGACGCGGCGGCGGCATGAGCTCACATCGATGGGCATTCGCGTGACGGCGGAGACGCTTCAACAGCAGCTTAGGATGTCGAACCAGTTGGATTTTATGCAGTTGCCTTATCACAAGGCAATCCTGAACAACCAATCGCCGCTTTCGATTGGCGGCGGCATCGGCCAGTCGCGTACTCTGATGTTGCTGCTGCGCAAGGCGCATCTGGGCGAGGTGAGTGTAACCGTGTGGCCCAAGATCCTGAAGGAGATGTGCGCAAAGAACAACATCTTTGTTTTGGAGTAGCGCTACAAGGGCCGTGCCGGGGCGGGCGGCTTTCGAGCTGATAACGGTGTTGTAGGACCGGCGGAAAGGCGCCCCAGCGCGGCGGTGGGCGGGCGGCGCTTGCCTCAAGAGACGGATTGTTCTTTATCTAATTCACTTATGGCCCGACCACTATGATTCGGCTGCTACTGGTCGCGAGATCGCGGAGGTCAACAACTGATCCTGGGAGTGCACGGAGCCCAGCTCAAACAAAAACAATTCATTGAGCCTTTTCGGACGTAGCCGTTGCGCAGGGCGTTCCGCCGCAGAGCGAGCCGGTAATACCCTTACCCTCCATGATGGTGTAGATGCGATCCACGGCAGACAGCTTCACCCTCTCCTCACTGCCGGATGGCCAATGAATTTCCAAAATCCCGGCGTCGGTCGCGTCGCCCAATCCGAAGTGCAGGCGCCGGTCATTGGCGGAGATATAGCTGCCGCTCGCCAGCACGTCGCCGCGCTGGCGTATGCTGTTGGCGGTCAAATAGGCCGTGGCGCACGTAGCGTCGCGCGGACTCTTCTTACCTGTCTTCGGGTTGACGCCGCCGACCAGCTTGATTTCCACCCAGTGATGATGATCCGGGTTCACGTTGCGAAGCAGCACCGGCGGTCCGTCGATGGGGTTGATCACCACATCGGTCTTGCCATCATTGAAGAGGTCGCCGAAGGCCGCTCCGCGCGCAGGGATCACGACCGCCAGCCCGGAACTCACCACCGGAGGAACATATTCGAATCTCCGCCCCTTTCCATTCGCCGCAGGCACGTTGTGAAACAGGAGCGGCCGTTCGGCAAAGGTTGTGCCCCAATCATGCTGATCTACCTGCGGGTATACATGACCGTTCACCATGAGCAGGTCGAGCCAGCCATCATTGTCGTAATCGATGAATCCGTCGCCCCAGCCGACAAAGGGAATGGTGGTTTGCGCCACACCCGCCGTATAGCTCACATCGGTAAAGTTGGCGTTTTCGTCATTATGGAAGAGCACCTTGTAATCGTCGCCGAAATCGGTCACAAAAAAATCGAGTAAACCGTTGTTCTCGTAATCTCCGGCAGCAATCCCCATTGAAGCGATCTCGCGCCCGTCGGCGTTCAGCGCGAATCCCGACAGGTAGCTGTCGTCCTCAAACGTCCCGTTTCCCTTGTTGATATAGAGATAATTCGGCGTCGAGTCGTTGCCCACCACCAGGTCCGGCTTGCCGTCGCCCTTGATGTCCGCAAAGATCGCCGTGAACCCGTAGTATCGGTTCTTATCGTCCACCCCAGCTTTCGCGGTCACGTCGGTGAATGTGCCGTCGCCGTTATTGTGGAACAGATGGTCGGGCTCGCCGATAAGGCCCCGCGGACCGCAATTGACGGGTACGCCGCGGTACTCGCAAAAGGAACCGCCCACCCCCTTCATGCCGCCCACCGGCAGATTGTTGCGATCGAAGTGCACGTAGCCGGCGACGTACAAATCGAGCAACCCGTCGCCGTCGTAGTCGCCCCACGCCGAACCCGTAGACCAGTTGCCCAACTGCACGCCCGCCTTCTCGGCAACATCGGTGAACGTTCCGTCATGGTTGTTGTGGTACAGCCGGTTCTTGCCGTAGTTGCCCACAAAGAGGTCCGGCCAGCCGTCATTGTCGTAATCGGCCACCGAGCATCCATACCCCCAGCGGTTGTTGGCCACACCGGCCTGCGCGCTTACGTCCGTAAACGTTCCGTCGTGGTTGTTGCGAAAGAGCGCTGCATGAGGCGGCTCTTCCTTGCCGTCCAGCGCATTAAAGGTCGAACCGTTCACCAGGTATATATCCAGCCATCCGTCATTGTTGTAGTCGAGCAGGCAAACGCCCGAGCCGTTGGTCTCGACAATGAAGTCCTTCGCCGGCGTGCCCATCGTATGCCGCCAGCCAGAAAGCCCCGCCTGTTTGGTGACGTCCTCGAAAACCACTGTTCCCTTTTCGACAAATCCGCCCGCGGTGATGGGTCGCTTTTGCGCATCGTACTGTGGGGCCGACGCCACCCCCGCAGCGATGCCGCCCTGCTGCGCCTCCGCGCGGTGCATCGCCGGAGCGAGAACGGCCATGCTCACAATCCCCAACAACACACCGCGAACCCGCAAGGACACTCCCTGAATCTCGATAAATTTCGCTTGCAGTATACCAGCACGGCAGCCAGCGCATTGCTTGGAGTCCTTCACCGGCACGGCAATCGCATTTGAAAATGGTTTGAACCATTGGTGATACTTTCGGGCTGAAGCGGGTCGGGAGATTCTTCGAGGGGGTCAGTGGAATGGCCGACGATGAATCTTTCGATCAGTTCGGTTCGTGCTGGGAGGGGCTTGAGGACCCGCGCGGAGGCAATGCCATTCTGCATGACTTTCACGAATTGCTGATGATCGCTTTGTGCTGCGTGCTGTGCGGCGGGCAGGGGCGGTGGATATGGCCTTATTCGCCGAGGCCAAGGAGCCGTTTCTGCGCAGCTTTCTCAAGCTGGAAAACGGCCTACCCAGTCACGACACGTTCAGCCGGTTGTTTCGCAATCTCGATCCGGAACAGTTCCGGGCCGCGTTTCAGCGGTTCATGGCGCATTTTTCCGCGCAATTGCAGGGGGTGGTGGCCATCGACGGTAAGGTGTTGCGCCGCTCTTTCGACCGCGCCAGCGGCAAGTCGCCCTTGCCCATGGTCTCGGCTTGGGGATCGCAGCAGCGCCTGGTGCTGGCGCAGATCGCCACCGATGCCAGGTCGAACGAGATCACGGCGGCGCCACCACTGCTCAAAATGCTCTCTCTAAAAGGTGCCATCGTGACCGCCGACGCGCTCAACTGCCAGCGCACGATTGCCGAGCAGATCGTGGAGCAAAAGGGTGATTATGCGTTGGCGCTGAAAGGCAATCAGGATACGCTCTATGACGATGTGGTGCTGCTGCTCGACGAATCCGCTGCCAAGGCCGAGACCTCGCCTCCGGTCGTGGAAACCGATCACGGGCGCATCGAGACGCGCACGGCCAGGTTTGCACCGAGATCGAATGGCTCGAAAAGGAGCATCAATAGCCCGGCCTAAAGGCCGTCGGCAAGGTGGTTCGGGTGCGTGAAACGGCGGAGAAAACCACCACCGAGACCGCATACTATCTGCTCAGCAAGGCACTCACGCCGCAGCGGCTCAACCAAGTCGTGCGCCAGCACTGGGGGATAGAAAACAGCCTCCACTGGCGGCTCGACGTAGTCATAAATGAAGACCAGGACAGAACCCGCAAGGGAAATGGCCCGCACAATCTCGCCGTACTGCGCCGCATGGCGATCAACGCCATGCAGAAGGAAGGCTCCAAAGGCTCCTTGCGCGGCAAGTTCAAACGCGCCGGCTCGGACGACGCCTTTCTCTACAGGCTATTGGAGCTATTTTGAAATGCGATTGCCCTGAAGTTCGGGCCGAATGGAGTTTTGGCGAGGCACACCAGAGCCCCTTCTCGATCACTGACCTCAAACCCTCCCGGTCCTTTTCGGAAGGACTCACGACGGGCGGCCGCACTGCACTCTCGGCCAGTCCACCACGCTGGTTACCCAACTGTAATCAAATTTCGCCGTTCTCAGTAATTTATATACTGTAGGTGACGAAGCGATTGTAGCAAGGATTTCCGAACGAGACGTGCATGCGTCTTTCGGCCGGTTCGGAGATGATGGACGCCACGGTGAAGCTGCTTCCGTCATGACGGCAGACGCTGGTGGGATAGCCGCGGTGGTCGCTGAGATATCCCTGCATATCCTCCCACCCGAGAGAACCGAAATGGCCCTGGATCAGGGATTCCATGCGCCGCTGGCGGTCGAATGAATCCTTCCAAGCGGCAGGAAAATGCGCATACGTGCCGATATATTCGTGCGAGAGGTAGTGGTTCGCATGGGCTAGGAAGCCGTGCCCATCGTCCCTCAGGACGTTCACGCCCTGAGTGGTCGTTTCGAGATCGGCAAGGTTGCCGTGACCGTCGCACACCACGTAATTGCAATTCGCGGCCACGGGGACGGTCTGGTAGAGGCGAACGATCTGGTCAACGTGGTCGCACTCCAGCATCAGGCGTTTCATGGGATAGGTGGGCAGCCCCATGCGGCCCGCCGGACCGCCGCCCAGAAGGGCATTGTCAAACTCCGCCACGCCTACGCTGTTCATTCCGTGATAACCGATCATGCCGCCGAAGGTCCACATCAGCACCTCGGGCTTGTTCACCGGCTTCAAGTGCAGGACATAGCCGAGCGGTGGAATTTCGGGGTCCATGTCCGCGTTCTTGCCAGCCAGCATCTGGCCATCTGAAGTGCCCTTCTTGCCGATCACAAAGCTGGTGCACCCAGCAGCTTCGGCTAGGTGCAAAGGGCCCCGAATATTCACCGCCAGGCCTTCGGCCAACGGAATTCGCGCCCCTTCCGCGAGCCCCTGAATTTCGTCCAGGAGATGCGGACAGTATTTCTCAAAGAGGGGCTGGAACGCCAGCGCGCGCTCATGCAGTTGCGGGCGCGAATAATGGCCGTGCGCGGCGAGGTTCTCCATAAAAGCTTGGATCCTTTCAGCGGCCTGTTCGCCGTGTTGCCGCCCAAGTTCACGATGAGTACCGCGCGCTCTGTAAAGCGGGTACTCTAATGGTTCGGCCGAGACGTTCGGGGCGGCGGCCAGGAGTCCCACGGCTCCGACCAACCCAAGCACTTGTCTGCGAGAAAGGTCTCGATGTTTCATCGCACCTCCATTGTACGTGATATCTCACCGCTTCCTCTTATGTCAAAACGCAGTTTTAGCAAGAGTGCACGACAAAGAAATTAGAAGATTCATGAAAGACCGATTTCGTCGTTCTATGCAACAATGTCGGCGGGAACGAATTGCTAATTCGGTTAGTGCTACAGCTGTAATTATGTAGCGAGGAGCAAGCGGTTCTGTTTTCGGTAGTGGAAGAATTGGGCGAGGAATTGATGTCGTCTTCGCCACTCAGACCAATCGAGAAGATGTTCGAGGCCGTGCCAGCCCCCGCGCAGCACGAAAGCGAGCAAATGCCGGATTTCCGGCACGCTGAGAGGAACCCTGCGGGAAGAAGGTTTTTTTCTCTCTCGCGCGCAGTACGGTCAGCATGGCCAAGGCCAACATCGACAAGGTGATGTGCCGGCACCAACCTTGCCAGTGCCGCACTTCGTAGTGGTCCAGGCCGCATTCGCCCTTGGCCATCTCAAAGGCGCTCTCCACCGCCCATCGCTGTCCAGCCACGGCCACCAAGATCTTCAGGGTGCTTTTCTCGCTTGGAGCATAGGTGAAATAGAAAGCGTACTCGGGCTTGGCCTCCGCACTGCGCCGCACCAGCGAGCCTGACACGCGTTTATGGGAGATCGGAGTAAGGGGATTCTGAGTCCAGGGCATAAGGCCTGCCATACATGTTTGTATGCGAGTTCGCTCCGATAGGGGCAATGGGGGCCTGAACGGTCCCCAGATCAACTGTGCCGGAGGCAAGCCGCAACGTGCGGGTCAGCCGGTCCAGGAAGGATTGCGGCACGCTTTCAATCCAGACATGCAGCCTGTAGTCGCCGGGCGGAACGCGTCGCAGCGCCAGCATGTCCCGAGCGTCGGCGATTGCGTCGAGAGGCGTGTTAAGTGTGATGATGACGGCGCTCATCTCCGGGTGAATATTGCAAAAGATGTAGGAGACGCCAGCGCGCGTGAAAGTGACGGACCTGCTGGAACCCGCCTCGTAAAGACCTAAGTTGAACCGCTTGCCGTCGAAAAGAGAGAAGACATTGTGGAAGAACGGATCTCGGTTTGGAAACGCAACCACGCCACCAACGGGAATGACCTGAAGATGCGGCAGAAAAGTGCGATTCCTCTGTAGCAGCATGTAATGCCCGTGCGGCTCAAAAGAAGCCACCGTGGTCGCCGGCGTCGGGTCCAGCCAGATCGCGGCGGGTACCGCGCGATACTTTTCCCCCAGAGAGGAGGCGATGCGCAGTTGCAACTCTGCGGTGGATTTTTCCTGCGCGAGGAACCGCGCCGTCGTGGGCAGGATGCCGCACAGCGCCAGAGTTCCAAGTGTCGACAGTCGCCTCAAAACTTATACCCCGCACCCAAGCCGAGAATATTGCTCGCCGCCGATGACCCCGTGACGGGCGTGCTTTCAAGATGCCGGTATTCCAGCGAAAACAGTAGGTATGCGCTGGGGCTGTAGATCAGGTTACCGGTGTAGGTGCGACTTCTGTCCAGGTTCTGGTAGAAAGTATTGCTCGGAAGGGCATAGCCACGCAGCTCACTAGCGAATACATCGTCGATCCCAAATGCGGCATTCGCCTCAATCCTCTCTGAGAATTTTTCCTTGAGTTGCGCCCAGCCTCCCACATCGTCCAGCGGCCGAAAGTAGTAGCCAGTCAGATCCGTGTCGACGGCGACGGCGAAGTCCTTGTACGCGCCCCCGCCGAGTCCGCCAAGGGCCAGTCCACGATAGGAGCCGCCCGTGAACTGAAAGCGGCCCGGCAGAACAACACCAGCGTCGAGCGTAGCTGCCCAGGCATCGAAGCCGTGGCCGATGAGGGTCGAGAAGTGCGGCGCAAAGTATCCGCCAATGCCGAAATGGTTATAAGGCCGGTCCTCAGTCAGGCGGCGTCCCAGCAGGGCGAAATGCGTTTCGATGCCGGGCCAGCGGCTCTGCTCTGCACCGTTAGGCGGCGTCGCAGCCTCGCCCACCTGCACCGGGGTAAGCGGAGCGTCGCCCACATCCACCAGCGCGGCCTGTAGCCGGAGCGCGCCTCCATGCAACAGGTTAATGTCGCGGTTGACGCCGAGTTGCGGGTTCCATGTCCACAGGTTTCCTGACCACCCCAGCGCCGGAATGGCAACCGCCGTCAATGAGGTGGGCGTGTCGGGGCTGAAAATCGGACGGTCGAGCGCGAAGTATGCCTCGGTGTTGCCCCATCGCAGTCCGGCGTGCGCTGTGCGCAGCCGCAAGAGCGCCGCCGTGGAGTTGTAATAGCCCGAGTACGGATTCCCGATGGAGGAGGAGCCACCACTGCCGTAAAAGTCTACGCGCAGATTGGCATAGCTGCGTGCGCCGAACAGATGCGGCCCTTGCGCGTCCAGCCCCAGAATACTTTGACGAACCGACGCCCCCGTGCTGCCGGCGCCGGGAAGCGCGACGGTCGGCGTCGCGGGCATATCGACTTCGCCGGTATTGACGAAGCTGTTGAGCAGCAGCAGCCCCGTGATCTTTACGGGATAGCGCGATTCGCTTTCTACCTTGGTCTGTTCCTGCGTTGCAATTTGGGTCTCGTCCATCGCCTGGCGCTCACGCAGCTCTTCGACCGCCGCGGTGGCGGAGGAGGTCGAGGCGTCGGCAGCGGAGGCTTCGTTTTGCGCAATCTGGCGTTGCAGCTTGCTCAGCTGTGCGCGCATTGCCTCCAGCTCGCGCTGCGATTGTTCCATCTGAGCCTGCACGCGTTCCATAGCCTCGGTCAGCGTTTGAATCTGCTGCGCAAGAATTTCAGAGCCTGCGGTCTGCGCGCGGGCACACGGGTTCGCTGCGCAGGCGGCGATCAGGAGAGACAGTGCTTTCCCACATCCGCAAAAGCCGGAGCCGGAGCCCCAGGTCGGTTTATATTCGTCCGTTCTCATCGGGCATCGCCTCATTGTGAACGCCGGCCGCCGGCAGATTCACCGCGTATTGCGGGGAAAGCGCGCGCGCGACGGTTAATTGAAAAATAGTCTCGCCTGGGCAGCTCTTCAGCAAAACCACGTCGCCTCCATGCTCTATGGCGATGCAGTTGGCTAGGGTCAGTCCAAGCCCGGTGCCCTTCTGCTTGCCTTCACTTACAAAAGGCTCAAAGAGGCTCATGCGAATGTTTGCTGGCACGCCCGGCCCGTTATCGGTCACGCAGACCAGGATGCGCTGCTCTTCGGCCTTCAGCTCCACGTGCACGCGGGCCGCCGTGTCTAGCCGCGCCGACTGGCAGGCGTTCAGCAGGAGGTTAAAGACCGCCCGCTCGATCTGCTTGCTATCCACCACGGCCAGAGTTTTGGCCGGATCGCCGTAGCTGGCCGTTAGCGTCACGCCCTCCGCGTCCGGGTGCGAGCGGATCATGGTCACGGCCCGCTCCACTGGCGCGGCCATCAGCTCCGGCTGCCGCCGAATATTGGCGCCAGTGCGGCTGAAGATCAGAAGCGACTCAATCATATCCGCGGTGCCGTTGACCGCCGCACGAATATCGGCAAAGATCTCGGTGCGCTCCAGGGCGGATAGCCGCTCGGAGGCGAGGAACTCCGCGTTGGCAAAAATCGCGGCGAGGCAATGCCGCAGGTCGTGCGAGATCGAGCTGGCCATGCGCCCAATCGTTGCTAGCCGCTCGGATTCAAGGATGGTCTGGTTCGCTTTCTGTATCTCGCGCCGCATGGAGGCAAAGGCGACGCTCAGCTGCCGTACCTCCCGCGTGCCATGGCGCGGCACGCGATGTTTCACGTCGCCAAGGCCGAAGGCGCGCACGCTATGCGAAAGCTCCTCGAGGGGGCGCGTCACCAGCCGCGAGATCGACGCCATCAGCACCATGCCGGAGAGCAGCGCCAGGATGCCGATCACCAGCACCGCGCGGTCGATGCGAGTGATCCATTGCTCGGCCGGCTCCAGCGATTGGAGCATCACCAGTTGTAGCGGCGCCGTCGCCGCGGCGGAGAGGTCCTCGGTCGCGGCCAGAAAGCGCGTGTCTCCCAACTTGACCGCCACCGGCGCGCGCGGCATCAGCGAGAGCGTGCCCGTCTGCCGCACCAGATCCGCGTGCAGTCCAGACGCGAGCGTGCTGGCCAGGATCTGGCGACCGCTGAGAAAGGTCGCCTCAACCCCGGCGGGCTGGCTGATCTGCGGCGCCGTGCGCTCTACGGAGATGCCACTCAGCACATAGCCCAGCAGCGTTCCGTTCTGTTCGCTGCCGAAATAGAGCGGGCGCAGCGCGCAGGCGTACAGCGACCTGCCATCGATCAGGTAATGTACGCGCGGGGCGGCCAGCAGCTGTTTCACACCGGCGCGCAGAGTGTCATCGGCAGGTGCGCCACGGACGTAGGCCGCCGCCACCCGCCCCCCGGAATCGACCAGTATGAATAGATCGGCACCGCTCAATTGCCAGAACTCGGTTGCCCCGTCCTGGATGGTGAGGTCGTCCCCGCTCGTCATCAGAGCCTTCAGGGTGGGCAGCTCGGCCAGGAGCGCATTTTCCCGCGCCAGGGCGCCCAGCCTCTCGGCCTGCAGGTTCTGGAAGGCCACGACCGACTGGTTCAAGTCCTGGGAAAGATTGCTGTTAACCTGTTCACTCAGGTGGTGGCGGATGAGCAGCAGACTGACGCCGGTCACAAACGCAATCACCATCGCCATGCTGACGATCAGCAGCGCGTAGGTGCGGATCCCCTGGTTCT
>JASHOC010000331.1 GCA_030041305.1 Acidobacteriaceae bacterium | reverse complement strand
AATCGTAGAAAGTCGCGCCGCCGGGGAATGCTGTTCTACCGGCTGCTGGAGAACGCCCTGGTCACAAAACCATCCCGCTACCGGCCATCGCGAGCAAACTCGCCCACCGGAAAGCACAACCAGTAGTGGTTACTGTACTAAGGGAGCTACCCCACTATGCGCAAAAAGCAGCATGCGCACGCAAAATCACCCGCATTTCGTGACGTGGGTATGCAATTCAACGCCATTTTCGCTCGCGTTCTACCGCCAATCGCCGCGCGCGGGCGACCCGGTCCTCGCAATGCAGGCCCACCACAATGGTGTGCGCCCCGTCGGAGAGCCGCCTGGGCGCGGCGTCTTTGCCTTTGCCGCAACAGGGGACGCAGACTCAGCATAATCGGTGGGTGCGGGAGTGTTTTACCGCCGGCCTCCGCCTGGGAATGCCTACCAACCTTGCATCAGGCGAACCGGGCAAATGCGGTGGCGCCTGGATAAGAGCTCCCTTGTGTGCGAACGTAGTTCTATGGGTGTCCAAGGAATCGCAGATAAAGGGCGGCAAACACCAGAACGATTCCGGCGTTCACCATCAGTCGTTCCCAGAAATGGTTTCTGAAGATTAGGACATCGACAATAACGATGACAGTTATCATCGCCGCCACATAAAACACGGCAATCGCCGGTTTCGCCATTGCGATTCTCCCCCGATTTTGCGCTTCCAGCTTCACATCACCCAAGATTCGTCCTCGTGCATTTGGTCGTGGGCGCGCGGCCCTTTCTGGAGGAGTAAGCCTGACCAGCGAACCTGGGCGCCCCAGGTCCCGATGCTGAGACCTGGGAGGCCAGAATGCGCAAGTGTCAAGCTTCCCCGGCCGCCTACCCCTCCCAACTGTTCATTCTAAAACCCTTCGTCCTCATCCCCAATCTTCCGGAAATTTCTCGCCAATTGCTATCCTTGATCTCAAGGACCAAGAAGGCGCGCACTTCGGGCTTCATCTGAAAGTCCCGTCGAAACGGCCTGCTTGGGCGCAAAACGCCCAATCCATCGGGAATCACGCCACTTTCAGAGCGGAAAATAGCACACTTTTTGGTGCAGAAATTCTGAAAAAATGGCCTTAACTCGTCCGTTTTCTGATGTTTGTGAGCAAGATCTTTGTTTTCAGCGGCTTACACTGCCACAGAGCGCCCAAGTTGATGAAAATAAACCACCTGTGCACGGCCAGGGAAAAAGGTGGGGGGTGGGGCCTCGGTAGCTATTTTAGCTACAATAGCTACCGCGCCTCCGGCGCCCGGCCCCGCCGGCCAATCCAAAGGCGAATCTTCATCAACCCGATTCACCACGCGTGCGCGAATCCACTTGGCGAACAGGCCCCCGGCGCGTAGGCTAATTTCCATCGCGTAGGGCGTTGCCTGAGGGAGGATCCATGACCGATCCAGATCTGCCGCACATCCAGACCTTCGACCGGAACCCCGGCATCCCACCCGGCGGCCATTCTTCCCTGCGGAAAGATCAATCCTCGACCATCGAAATCGCCGCCCCAGCCCGGGAGAAGCCTCTCACCCGTGTCGAACCGCCCGCGGCGCCCCTCGAGCCGGGAGAGATACGCGCGCCCGGCAAACGCATGCTCTCGCTCGACGTCCTCCGCGGCGTCACCATCGCCTTCATGATCATGGTGAACAACAACGGCGGGCCGGCGGCATGGAGCCAGATGAAGCACGCGGACTGGAACGGCTTTACCGCCACCGATCTGGTCTTCCCCACCTTTCTTTTCGTGGTGGGCGTCTCCATCGTCGTCGCCACGCGGGCTCGGCTGGCGCGCGGCGCCACGCGCGCCGAACTGGCCTGGCACACCGTGCGCCGCGCCGCCATTCTTTTTCTGCTCGGCATTGTGGTCAACGGCTTTCCGTTTTTCCACCTCCAGCACCTGCGCATCTACGGCGTGTTGCAGCGCATCGCCATCTGCTACCTGATTGTTGGCCTCTTCTACCTTTGGGATCAGCGAATCTGGACCAAGGTTGCCGTGCTGGCTGCGGCTCTCGTCGGTTACTGGGTTCTGTTGCGCTGGGTTCCCGTGCCCGGCGCCGGCCTGCCGGGGCGCGACATTCCCTTCCTCGACAAGGATTGGAACCTCGTCGCCTGGCTCGACCGTCACCTGATGCCCGGCCATCTCTACGAAGACTGGCCGCTCTTCAACATGCGCGATCCGGAGGGCCTGCTCAGCGACATTCCCGCTCTCGGCACCACCCTCATCGGTGTCCTGGCCGGGCTATGGGTCGCCGGTCAGAGGCTCGTCAAAACCAAGGCCCTCGGCCTGGCCGCGGCCGCCGCGGCTTGCTTGGCCTCGGGTTATCTCTGGTCGGAGTGGTTCCCGCTCAACAAAAAGCTGTGGACCAGCTCCTATGTGCTCGTCGCCGCAGGATGGTCGCTGACTGCCTTCGCCCTCATCTTCTGGGCCATGGAGCAGCGCGGCTGGGGCCGCCAGGGCTGGGGTAAGGGCGTCGCCTGGCCGTGGCTGGTTTTCGGCTCCAACGCCATCATGGCCTATATGATCAGCGAATTGCTACCCAGCGCGCTCTATGACATCCATTTCCGCTGGAATGGCCTGCGCATGACACCCGTCGGCTACATCCACTTGCATGTCTTCGCGCACATTTCCAATCCGTCCTGGGGCGCCTTCGCCTTCTCGATCTCATTCACCGCCTTGTGCTTCATTCCCGTTTGGGTGCTTTACCGCCAGAAGATTTTCGT
Source organism: Acidobacteriaceae bacterium (assembly GCA_030041305.1). Lineage (GTDB taxonomy): Bacteria > Acidobacteriota > Terriglobia > Terriglobales > Acidobacteriaceae > Telmatobacter. The sequence goes on along the minus strand of JASHOC010000331.1, from coordinate 18,824 downwards.
GAAGGTGTGAACGGGCCGGATCCATCTTCGGTCCCAACGTGTTCGTCAACCAATCGATGGCCGCCTCCTCGTTCTCGATTTCGACGGCAAGTTGCGCGGCTTTGACGGCAAGGTCGTTCGGAAACTCCTCGACCAGCTTCCCCAGCCGCACGCGGTCTTTTTCGGTCGTGAGCAAAATTGCAGTCTGAGCCGCCCGGGCCGACGCCGTGAGGCGCTCCAGGTCGCGCGCCGCATAGCCGTGATGATCGCGGAACGCAATGCGCGCGGCCAATCCCAGCCCGGCAGCTTCGAGACCTGCAAAAAACTGCTCCGGCCGCGCAATGCCGCAGAAGGCAATCACCGGCCCATCGACATTCGGAATCTGCATCCGCCGCCGCACCCGCCAGATCGCGCCGCCCCACCCCCAGTCGCGCAGTTCCGCTTCGAGTTCAGCCTCGTCCGCGGGAATCGCCATCACATCCGCCCGGCGCGCCGCCCGCAACGGCTCGCGCAGACTGCCGGCCGGCAGCAGCCGGTCCCGCCGATCCCGCCAGCTCAGCAGCAGAATGTCTACATCCCGCGCCAGCTGCCGGTGTTGAAATCCATCGTCGAGAAGATGCAGACCAAAGGGCAAATCCGCGGAGCTTCGCTCCGCCAGGCGGCCTGCCTCATATCGATCCGCGGCCACATACACCCGCACCCCCGCCTCGCGCGCAATCACTAGCGGCTCGTCGCCGAACTCTTTCGCTCGCCCGTCGCGATCAACACGGGCCGCCGCCCGGCCAGCGCGCCCGTAGCCGCGCGAAAGCACATCCACATCGACGCCGCGCCGTTTCAGCGCCCGGGCCAGCGTAATCGTCAGCGGAGTCTTCCCCGCGCCGCCGGCTGAGAGGCTGCCGACGCTCACCACCGGCCATTGCAGCCGCCGCACCCGCTCCAGTCCGGCGCGCAAGCGCATCTCCCGCACAGCCAAACCGAGCCGGTAGACCGGCGCAAGCGGCAGCAGGAAGGGCCGCGCCGGCCCAAGCGCCGTCATGCCGGGCGCTCCGCGGCGGCTTCCGTAACCAGCAGCGCGCGGATCGCCTCTACGCACCGGACCGTGGCGCCGGCTTGCTGATCGAAGACCTGTTTGGCGCGTGCTCCCATAGCCTCCGCCGCCGCACGATCCCGCAGCAGCTCGATCAACGTTGCCGCCAGGTCGCTCTTCTCCGCGATGCGCAGCGCCTCATGCGCCCGCAAGGCTTCCACAACACTGCGGAAGTTGGCGTAGTGCGGCCCCATCGCAATGGGCGCCCCAAACTGCGCTGGTTCCAGTGGGTTGTGCCCACCCGCGGGAAATAGGCTGCCGCCCACAAAAGCGGCCGAGGCCAGCGAATAAACGCCGGCCAGCTCGCCGATGGTGTCCAGCAGAACGATCGCGCTGGGTTCGAGCGGCCCCGACACCGCAGTCCATTCAGACCGTCGCAACCACGGGAATCCCGATCTTTCGACCAGCGCGGCCACCGCCGCAAACCGCTCCGGATGCCGCGGCGCCAGCACCATCGCAAGCTGCGCATCGGCGTCCCGCAGCCGGGGCCACGCCTCCAGCAGCGCGGCTTCTTCGCCTTCCAGTGTGCTGCCCGCCACAACCAGGCGCAAGCCCCGGCCTTGACTGCGCAAAAGGCGGACCGCTTCGTTCTCCTGAGGGGCGCGCACATCGAATTTCAAGTTGCCGGCCACGGAGACGCACTCCGGCCGGCAGCCCAATGCCAGCAGCCGCGCGGCGTCCGTCTCGCTCTGCGCCAGCACGCGCCTCAGGCGGCTCAAGTAGGGTCTCCAAAAACAGCGCAAGCGGCGATACCGTGGCCATGAGCGGTCGGAAATCCGCGCGTTCACGGTTGTCACCGGAATTCCTCGCCGGAAACACTGGCTGAGCAGGTTGGGCCAGAACTCCGTTTCCGCCAACACCAGCATATGGGGGCGCAAGGCGTTCAGATAGGCTCGGACGGCAAATGGAAGATCCAGCGGGCAATAGAACACGCGTTCCGGACCGAATCGCCGGCGGGCAATCTCCTGGCCGGTGCGCGTGGTCGTTGAGATCAACACCCGAAATTCCGGCAGGCCGCGCTCCAACTGCTCAACCATCCGGCTCACCGCCAGCACTTCACCCACGGAGACGGCATGGAGCCAGATTGCGGGGCTTCTTCCATTCGTTGCGGCCGGCTTCAGCCTCTCCGGAACTCTCCCTAGCCGCTCGAACAAACCGGCGCGATATTTGTGCGTGGTGGCCATCTTCCACAACCACCACGGCGCGCCGGCTATGAGGGCCACAACCAGGGCCAGATTATAGAAAAAAAGGATCATGCGTAACCGAATCTGTTCCCAGCTGGTCTAACCCTAGAATGATACAGTTGGCCGCGATGAGACTCCTGTTGCCTCTTCCGCTTCTCTTGGTTGGCTTGGCGATTCCGGCCCACGCCGGTGACCACACTCCGCCTCCCATCGAGCCGGCCACCTCCTTCCCCGCCGTGGAGGTGCATCCGCAGGAGCATGTGGCCATCGCGGTGGAACCCTACGACACCAAGGAAAAAGCGTCCATTTTCCATTTCGATTACCTGAAGCACGGCGTCATGCCGGTGCGGCTGATCATCACCAATCTGGGTGACCGGCCCATCTCCCTGCGCGACGCGCGGATTCTGTTCGAAACTTCCACCGGTCAGCGCGTCCAGGCCGCCGAGCCGGAAGACGTAGAACGCTTGTTGGCGCCAGCCGGAGAACCCGGCGGCGACAAACTTCCGCTGCCCAGCCCCATACCGGGTGTCCACCTCAAGCATAAAAACCGGAATAAAGACATCGAAGCGGACTTCGACACCTTCGAGTATCAGGCGCTGGTCGTCGAGCCGCACACCACCCGCGCCGGCTTTTTGTTCTACGTATTGCCAGGCCTGAACGACCCGCTCCGGGGCGCCGACATGTATCTGCATGAGCTTCGCAATGCCGACGGCCAGCAGCTCTTTCCCTTCCAGATTCCTTTTTCCAAATATCTACAATCGAAGTCCAGCCAAACCAACTGAATTCCCGGCACTCCCGCGTCATTCAACCGGCATCGCTTCATTCACTGCGGCCAGCTTTCCCGTCTGCGGCAAAGGTTCTGTTTTGAAAGGGCACGACTTTACAGACTGCGGAAGAACTTCTCGCCAAACGGGGCCCTGTATCAGGGCACGAGTTTTACTCGTGCCGCCAACGCTACAAGATGAACACGGGCTTCAGCCCCTGAGGGATGCAACTCAGAAACCTTCAACCACCCCCAGAAGCTACGAGCGGCCCAGCACCTTGCGGAAGCGCAAAACTTTTTTTGCGGCCGCAATTTCGGCCTGCGCGGCTTTCCAATCCGACTGCACGGCTGGCGTGGAGCAGCCCTGCCAGGTGGATGCGTTCTGCAACAGGCTGTCGGCCAGGGCGGGATCGTCGGCGCCGAGCGCCTGTTTCGCCGCCTCGATCGATTGCATCACCTGTTGATCGGCGATCAGTCGTACGCGGCCGCCCAGTCGCTGTTCGATGTCTGCCGCCCCCGGCGGAACAGGCGTTTCCGTTTCGACCCGCGCCATGCGCTGAAAAGCGACGGCCGAGTCCGGTCCGTCGAGGGCGGCGTAGGCTCTACCGATTGCATCGAGTTTCGTGGCCTCGGCCTGCAACGATGCGGAGCAGGACGTTAATGCCGCCTGCACGCGTTTTGCCTGCCTTACCCCCGCGGATTCTGCGCGAATCAGCCCGATGGCGGCATCGAACAGCTCCATGGCGCAGAGGCGTTGCACTTCGGCGAGCAAGCGGTCCACCTGTTCTTCGAGTGCGCGCTGCTTCTGTGTTGCTTCTTCGAGCTGCCGGCGCAACGCCGGCTCTTCCGTGCGCTGCAAGACCGGATTGAGCAGGCGCAGTACAGCCTCGTAGTCCTGTTCCTCGAGCAGGCGCTTGGCCTCCAGAAAGCTGCGCTCCACAAGATCCTGCGAGACGCGTTCGGCGGCAGCCGATCGGGCGAGGTTGAGCAGCTCGCTCATCTCCGGCGACGAAAATCCCTCCTTCTCGCACTGCTCCAGAACCTTCACGGTTTCGAGATACAGATGATCTTCGAGAAGCGCCCTCGCCTTGGCCAGATACTCCGCCAGAGTGCGCTGACGCTGTTCGCGCGTGAGCCGCTGGTTGATGGCCGATTCCAGCTTCAAGAGGCTTTCATTTCCCGGCAACCGCGCCAGGGCTTCCCGAACGCGGGTGAGCGCCTCCGCGGGAGCGAGTTGCCGGCAAGCGTCGCTGACTTCGGCGACCAATCTCCTGTTCTTGTGCTCTCGGAGCCGGGGTTCGAGCTGAATTTTAAGCCGCAGAAGCGTGGGCTCGGTGGGAAACTTCTCCAGCGCCCCCGTCACCTCGCTCATGACCGCTTCGATCTCCTCGAGCGTGAGAGCGGCCACGGCATTGTCCTGAAGAAGTCCCACCAGCCGCTTGCGCTCTTCCTGCCTGAAAGCTTCCGCAAGCTCGTCTTTGAGACGCAGCAATTCGGGATCGGAAGGCGCCAGGCTTTCCACTTCGGCAAGCGCCGTGGCGGCCTCGGACAGGCGGAAAGCGGCCAGGCATTCCTCACTGCTTTGGAGCAGCTTTCTCACGTGCGCTTTTCTGCGCGCCTCTTCCGCTTCCTGTTCCAGAACCTTGCAGATGGCCAGGATGCGCGTGTCGTTGGGATCGAGCCCAAAGGCCCGGCCGGCAAGTTCCCGCGCCGAGTCGTATTTGCCTGCATGGCGGGCCGATTCAGCATCGCGCATGAGCTGCTGTATTTGTTCTCTCGTCTGCTTTCCCGTGTTGGCCCGGGCGAGGAGTCCGGCCACGTCGGAGTCGGCGGCGTCGAGTTGGAGGGCCTCCGTGCACATCGCAATCGCCTGATCCCAGCTGCGCGCTTGCATAGCCTCCGCCGCCGATTTTCGCAACTGCTCGATCCGGGAGCGGATCTTTTGCTGGTTGAGGGAGTGGGTGACAGTCGCCATCAACCTCTTCGCCTCGGCGTTCTGGCTATCCAGGCGCAGAACCTGGGTGAGCAGGCCTTTGGCGTGCACATAATCCTCTCCGTCGACGGCGGCCTGCGCCTCGGTCAGCAGTTCCGTCACGCGCTGCGCTTTGAGCTGCGCCCCCACGCCATTCAAATCTGCGGCCATGTCGCCGGCGTGCGCGTAACGCTCCATGGGGTCTTTGGCGAGGGCCCGCGCGATCACTTGGTCGAGCGGATGCGGATACGAGGAGAGGTATTTCCCCAGCGGTGGCGGATCCTCTTGGAGAATCTGGTGAAGGATCGCCGGGTATTCGGCGTCAAAAGGCAAAGCGCCGGTCAAAAGCTGGTAGAGCATGACGCCGGCGGAAAAAATGTCCGAGCGGCCGTCAAACGGATCGCCGCGCAGACGCTCGGGCGCCATGTAGGCCGGTGTCCCCACCAGGGTTCCGGTGCGGGTCATATTCTTGTCGGCCGTCTGCTGGCCGGTCCGGGCGATGCCGAAATCGAGCAGCTTGACCAGGCCGTCGCGCTGCACGATCACATTGGCCGGCTTCACGTCGCGATGGATCATTCCCTGCAGATGGGCGTAGCCGAGAGCCGCGCACACCTGCTCGATGATGTCCAGTTTTGCGCTCAGGTGAAGCGGCTCTCGATCGCGAATGGTCTTATCCAACGGCTGTCCGTCGAGAAACTCCATCACGATGTAAGGCAGACCATTCTCATCGCCGAAATCGTACACGGTGACAATATTTGGATGGCGCAGATTGCCGGTGTGACCCGCTTCCTGGTAAAAGCGCTTGAGCATGTCGGACTCGCCGGAAAAACCCTCGGTAAGGGTCTTGATGGCTACATCGCGGCCGATGCGCGGATCGCGGGCGCGATACACCACCCCCATGCCCCCCTGTCCGAGGACACCGACGATCTCGTATTTTCCGATGCGCTCTGGCGCCGGTTTTTCCACGTATCCGTTCACCCTTTAATAATGCGGGCAGAGTGCGCGACCGTTACACTCTCACTCCGAGGGTGCTTCCTTGCCGATATTCCTGAAGTTGAATTGATCGCTGAGAAACTTGCGCACCCGCAAGCGGTCGGGAGTGTCGCTCACCGGCGTGGAATTCAAATATAGGATGTAGAGCTCCGCAGCTCCGTCATTGTCGCTATCCGCCGCCCTGCGGTCCGCCCTGGCCAGCACCACTCCCGGGAGTTCCGCAACCGTCGCCTTCGCCTTTTCGATCAGTTCATCCCTCGCTTTATATTCGTCTTGTTCCAGAAAGTCGTTCTCGTTCGGGATCACCCCCTCGTTGCGCACTCCCTGCGTGTCATCCGGTTTCACATCCTGGAGTACGGTGTACTGCCTCGGCGTGTCTCTGCGCACGTCCACTCGTGGCGCCACTTGGTCGCCGGCGCTATCCAGGATCCGGAACTGGAGCTCCATCCCGATGCGGAGGTGATAGGTGATTTGCGTGTAGTTGTACGGGCGCTCCACATCCTGCATCTTGTTTTTGGGAATCGTGTCCAGCTTGGCGTGCAGATCTTCGACCTTTTTTTCGTCGTCGTCGACCATTTTCTGAGCATCCTTGATTTCGTTCTTTTTGCCGTGCGCCTGGGCGCCTTCCAGAACGCTGCGCGCCGATTCCAGTTCGTTGTTGGCCCGCTCATATTCGCGGTTCAGCTCGTTCCACGCCTCGTTCGGGACCTCCTCCTGCCCGAAGCGATACATGGATTGCTTGGGAACGTTGTCCTGAGATTTGCCCATTTCGTGTTGCACCACGTCGCCCACCAGTTGGAAATTCGGCTGCACCGGTGTAGCGTCCTGCGGGCGAATGACCTTCACATCCAGACCTGGCGACTCGAGACCTGTGGCCAGAGCGTCCGTTAGCTGTGCGGCAAAATCCACAGCGTCGCGCCGCGAAGTCTGATCGCGAAAAACAACTTTGACCGAGAGCCGCGACTTGAGCAGATGCGCAGCGCGGGCGGTGGTCATCTCGTCATGGATGGGGCCCAGGTTATCTTGCGATTTGTATTGCAAGGCTTCCGAGAGATAGGTCCAGCCTACGTTGACGCCGGTTCCATCGGGCTTTTCCGCGTATTTCTTGCCTTGCTGCAAGTAATAAGTGCTCAGATCCTCTCCAAGAATGGCAATGCGGTCCTGCAAAGTGGGATCGTTGGCGATTCCGTAGCATCGCTGCAGATAGCCGTACGCGGTCTCGATGCCGACCTCGTCGCTCAGACCGTTGATGGGCTCATGAGCCTTCTGCAAAACCGTCGCGGCCTCTTCCGCCGCCTGAAGATACTGGTCCTTCAGGGAAGCGAGCTGATCGCCGGCCAGCGCCCGTTGATCGGGAGGCAGATTGTCGACCACTTCGTAGGCGGCAATGATATCGCCGCGCGTCTGCGCGTCCTGGCTCGTCTTGATCGCCGCTGCCGCCGCAGAAGTATCGGCGGCTTTTTTGGCCTCCTGGCGGGCCGCCTTCAATAAGGCGGTGGTCTCAGGGTTAGAAACGATAGCCGACGCCTTTTCGAGGTCCGTTACCGCGCCGGGCCAGTCGGGCTGCTCTTCGTGGACCTTGGCGTCGGCGACATACAATCCTGCAATCGCCTCCAGATCGTTCGACACCCTGATGTCTTCCGGGGCGAAGACGCGCAGCGGAGCGATCTTTTGCGCCGCCTCATCGGCATGGTGGGCGACGATTTGCGATTCGGCGTCGCGCAAGACGCCGTCAAACGCGGCGCGAGCCGCCTTCGACTGGCTCTCCGCCGCCGCTGCTTCCGCAGTCGCCGGCTCCACGCTGAAGGCGGCGTCAGCCAATTGCTCGGCGGCCACTAAGTTCGGGTAGCCGGGCGTCTGCTGTTTCAACGCTTGCTGGTAAAGCTCCAGCTTTTCTTGGGAGCGCCTGCTGAGTGTGACCACCTCGGCATGGAGTTTGAGATTCAGGTCGGCAGCCGCCGCGTCGTCCGGAACCAGGGCCCGCGCCTGGTCGACCATTTGCTGTGCATCCTTCAGCTTGGCGTAATCTGGCTGGGCCGCACCCTTGGAGTTTTCATACGCCTGACGATCGCCGCTTGCGACCCCAACAAAAAGCGCCGCCAGCGACTTGCGGGCTGAGCCGGAGTGCGCGCCCGCCGCATCCTTTGCCAGATACGCTTGCCAGCCGGCGATGTCGCTCTGCCGGTCGGCGCGCAGGTACTCGGCCAATTCCTGATCGGGCCCCGCGACGAAAACCAGCGCGACGCCCGGCTTGAGGGGGGCTATCTGCGTGGCGGCAGGATCCGACGCCGGGAGCACCGACCCCTCGATTTGCGCCATATCGGCAAGCTGCGCGGCGCTCAATGCGTCTTTTTCCAATTTCAGATTGCCCGGAACCACGCATGCCGGACCTTGATTCGCGTTGAGCGACGGTCCGGCGCCCTGGACCAACATCAGAACCCCTTTGGAATCCCGCTCCAGGGTCATTCCCTCGGCAAGCGTGACCTTCCCCAGCCGGTGATAGGCGGCCTTATCGAAGCTGGAAACGCTGCCGCACAGATAAACCTCGTTCTTGCCGTTGAGCATAAACCCCGTGATCTGCTCATAGGCCTGCCCATTCTGTGCGGGATAGATTTCGACGGCCGTGAGGCCCGCAGTCTTGGCGTGCGCCGGCATGGGAAGCAGCGGCAGTAAACAAACGAGGGCCACACCCACCCGGCCCGGCCTTCCGGCGGTCCCCTTGAACAGCGGTAACATATCGTAATCCCCAAAAGAGGCGCAAAAGCATCCCCCGGGGGACCCGGATGACCCCCACGCGCCGTGTGATATAATCCCCCCACTGTATCAATTCCCCGACACCACGCGCAACAGGAATCCGTGGCGCAGCGCCATTCGAACAAAACATGAACACAGATTCGTTGAGCACGCCATCGGGCGCCTTTTCGGAGCTTCTCCCCGAAGCCGCTCCTGCCGTCAGAGTCGAAATGGTCTTCCGGCTTTGGGCCCCCACGAAGGATCCGGAAAGCCGCGGTCCCGGGCAAAGTGTTGCGCAACATCCCGGCATTCTTGCTTTGATTGAAGATGCCGTGGCCTCCAAACGCGGCGTCTTCCAGTGCACGAATGGTCAACTGTTTGTATCCGGCCTCAACAAGCCTACCGACGCCTTGGTGATTTCGCGACAAATTCAACTGGGATTGCAGGGATTCCGCGGCCAGACGGGGGCTCACCCCGTGGCCGTCTCGATCGCCATCGACGCCGGGGCCAACGGCGCGTCAACCGCGCCGCCGGAAACCGGCGCCGATGCCAGGCTCGCGGACCCTCCGTCCTCCGTCCCAGCCGGAAAGGCTCCGGAGCCTTCGCACGACCTGCTTACCCTCCTCCGGCTCGCGAAACCCGCCCAGATTTTGATTACCCACGATGCATGGCGGCGGATCGCAAAGTTCAAAGGTCTTCCGCTCAAGCCGTTCCCGGGCCGCTTCGGCGTCTACGAGTATCTCTGGACAGCGGAAGAGAAGCTCGATCTGTTTCAAAGCGAGCCTCAGCTTACACTTGCCGTGCTTCCGGCTGCGCTTCCACCCCCTTCAGGATCAACCCGGGCAAAAGACGCGCCCACCCCGGCAATTGCCGCCGGCGCCATGCCCGAAACTCCCGAGGCCGACGAGCGCGGGTCAGGCACGGCAGAGCCGAAACGCGACGGATTTCGCTTGCCTCGCCCCGCCTTGATTGCTGGAGTTTCGGTCGTCGCTGCTTGCGTAATTGCTTTCGCCGCCCTGCGCATCAGCCACATTTCTTCGTCCCGGAGTCCGCAATCCAATGCGCCGGTTTCCATCCAGGAGCCCGCGCAGCCTGCGACGCCCAACGCGCCCGGCAACTCGACGGCCAACCGAGCGCAACCAGCCGCGCCGTCAGCCTTGAGCCGCAAAACGCTTGCAGCTTCCACTGCCCAGGCGAAAACGCCGAAGCCCAAGCCAGGCAAACCGGTGACGGCTGCCCAAGAAACTCCGGCGCCGGCCCCGGCCCCACAGTGCGCATTTGCGGGCGATTTAACGCGACTGGCCAGCCTCGCAGAACAGTACCGGGAGCGCGGAAACTACACCAACGCGGAGCGCATCTTCCGCCAGGTGCTGGCCTGTGATCCGAACAATGTGGCCGCGCGCGAGGGCCTGAACCGGACCCTCGAGGGAGAACAGCAAGGCCGGCCGTAGCGCGAATTCGGAGTTTCGATCTCCCGACAGCATGCGGCCGGGTGCCCCTTTACTGAAACACGGGCAGACGGCTCGACCCGGCTTCATTTCCGGCTCTAAGTCAATGCGGTCAGAACACGTACCTCATGCTCAATTGAATCTGTCGTGGCGGCTTATCGCCATAAGCGTTCGCGGATAGAACCGAACCGTAATTTGCCGCCGGGCAAAGCAGGTTTCCGCTCGCGCCGCAAGCCGTCAGATCGAACGCGTGATTCGGGTCGTCAAAGTTGGGGTGATTCAGCAAATTGAAGGATTCGCCGCGAAACTCGATGTGTTGGCTTTCGCTGCCGAGCGCGAACCTTTTCGCCACCGAAAAATCCAGATCTGCATAGGTCGGACCCGTAATAATATTGCGTCCCGCAGTGCCAAAAGCGGGGCCAAAAGGTTCCGCGGCAGGTTCGGCGAATGCGCACTGGTTGTACCAGTTATGCGGTGTGCGGATCTGGGAAGGAGCCGCACAGACCGGATTGGCGGCCACCGTTCCGGCTTTTTGGGGATCGCCGACGATATCGGGCCGCTCGGGGTTGCCAAAGGCCGCGGCCGAGGCGGCCGGCGAGCCGGCTAAGACGACCGTGAAGGGCGATCCCGACTGGGCCGAGAAGATGCCGCTCGCCTGCCAGTCATTGAGAAACGCTTTACTCCAGGCCGAGGCCTTGACTCCCTGCCGGCGCAGCGGCACATCATAAACGGAACTGAAAGAAACCCGGTGCGTCGCGTTAAAGTCCGAGGGGCCGCGATCCGCCTTCAGATCCTCGGAGTTCTGGGGCAAACCCGAGCCTACCGATCCGCCAAAGACGTTGGAGAGATCGTCGATCGAGCGGGAATAGGTATACGCCCCGAGAAACGCCAAGCCGCGGCCTACGCGGCGCTCCGAGCGAAACTGCATGGCGTTGTACGAGCTGCCGGAACTCGATTCGACGTAAAGCACCGAGGAGAATTGGCCGTAGGGCGGGCCGGTCAGAGGATTCGCTTCGTTTTGATCGATCACGTTCGCCAGGTGCGTGCCTCTGGAACCCACGTAGGCCAGGTCGATCATCCACTCAGGCATGAGTTCGTACTGCAGGTCCAGGTTCCACTGTTGCATATAGCCGTCGCGGAAATGGGGATCAATCATATTGCCTTGCACTACGCCCGATTGCAGTCCCGTCTGGTCGAGGATGTCCTCTACGGTGCATAGTCCTCCGGGACAACTCGGGGTCTGAAAATACGCAGCCAGATTGTAGAAGGGCGGATTGATGCGAGGCAGAATGTTGATGTTGGCAATGCTCACGTCGTAGAAAATGCCGTACGCGGAGCGGACCACCCAGCGCTCCGACTTCAACGGCCGCCACGCGATTCCAAGCCGCGGGGCAATGTCGCGGCGCGTGGGGTAATAGGTTGCATCCGGGATTCCATTCGTCCCTGCAGGGGTGAACTGCGGCGCGAGGGCGCAGGGTTCAGGACAGGAAATGAGATCCGGAACGCTGAAGTGGTTGTGCGCCTCCACCGGAGGACTGTTGTATTCGTAGCGCACGCCGGCGTTCAGCAAAAAGCGCGGAGCGACGTGAATGTCGTCTTGAACGTAGGCGCTCACGCCGTGGCTGGTCAGGTCGTTGAAGGTGTTACCGCTGACGGCCAGCGCGTAATCGGGAACGCCGCCGAGCAGCTGCGCCAGAGAGCAGGTGAGCAAATCATCCGGCGGAGCCCCGCTGCAGGGAGTGGGATCGCCAGCAGCGCCCAGAATGGCGGCCGCCGTTTGCCCTTCGAAAAACCATTCGCCGCGCGCCAGGAAGTCAAGATAGTCGCCCATCTGCATGCGGCGAACGTCGGCGCCGAACTTGAACTGGTTGATTCCCGCCGTCATGGCCAGATTGTCGGAAATCTGATAGGTGTTGTCGCGGCGATTCTGCGGGTAATTCACCGGCTCTCCAATGCCATCGAAGGTGATGAGGGAAATGTTCGGAGCGCCTAGGTCAACCGGGTTCGTCAGCACATCCGGGAATCCCAATTGCTCCTCGATGTTGTCGCCGTGACTCTGCTGGAGCACCGTGGCGCCCATGCGCGTGTAGCCCAGGCGGAACTCATTGATCACGCTCGAACGAAAAACGCGCGTCCAATCGACTCCGGCATTCTGGCCGCTATTCAGCGTATAGCTGCCATACCCCGGCAGCGACGTAAACGCGTTCACCGGGTCGTAGGGTTCGAAGAGATTTTCTCCCGTCAGAGAGTAATGCATCGAGAGCGCATCGGCGGGGCTGACACCCTCGTCGACTTTGACCGAAATCAAATTCACCAGGTTGCGGATCACCGGTGCGGCTAGATAAGTGTTCGAGGTGAGCAGATCGGAGCCGACGTTGGCTGCCGGATAAAGAGCCTCCACATTCTGCCCCGTCTGGCAGGATGGATTCATGGGGCACCCGAACAGGTTTTGCGCCATGCCTTCGGCTGCTTGCCATTGGTCAGCCGTAGGCACCGTCGCTTCCTTGGTGACCGCCTGCCGCAAATTCAACTCTTCATCCGATACAAAAAAGAAAGTCTTGTCCTTGACGATCGGTCCGCCCAAAGTTCCGCCAAACTGGTTGCGATCGAATCGGGGAATGGGGCCGCAAGTGCCCGGCGCCGACCCCGCCCCGCAGCCGGGAAAATCGAAATAGTTCTTGGCGTCCATCTCCCGATTGCGGAAGAACTCGAAAAGGCCACCATGCAAATTGTTCGTGCCGCTTCTCAAAACCACATTGATCTCGGCTCCGCTGGCCCGTCCGTATTCGGCTGAGTAATCGCCCGATTGGACCTTGAACTCCTGGATGGCGTCGATGGAAGGAAGCGCAACGTACTGGTTAATGTAGGGGTCGGTGTCGTCGACTCCATCGAGCAGAAAGTTGTTCCCCTGGTCCCGCGCCCCGTTCACGTTGAGGGAGCCGCCCTGCGTTGAGTTTTGCGAGCCCTCCGTCGGCAATTCGGCGCCCGGCGCCAGCAGCGCGAAGGAAAGGAAGTTGCGCTGGTTGAGAGGCAAGTCCTCGACCAGGCGGTTGTTGACCACCTGGCCGAGCGTCGAAGTGTCGGTCTGCACAATGGGTGGCGCCCCGGTGACGACTACATCCTCGCTCACCGCGCCTACTACGAGAGAAAAGTCGAGGCGAACGGTCTGGTCCACATCCAGGTTCACGCCATCGAAGACGCTGTGGCGAAATCCAGGGCTCGCGGCCGTCACCCGGTAGCGGCCCGGCGGCAGCAGCGGAACGGTGTAATCGCCATCCGCGTTGCTCTGCGCTTCGCGGGTTGCATCGGTCTCTTCGTTGCGCACCACCACTTGCGCCTTCTGCATCACTGCGCCATTTTGATCGGTGATGGTGCCGGTGATGGTTCCCGTTGGACCGCTGGCAAAAATGGGGAAACTAAGGGAAAGAAGCACTGGAAACGTGAGTTGCAACCGTCTTCGCCTCATGCTGACCTCCAGGCGATTCGCGGCAGCAAAGGCCGCGACTGGCTTTGAGAGCTGCGGCATTTTCCTAAACGAACTGTATTCTATTAACTTCGAACCCACCAGTTTAAACGACGTTCGGGAGTTAAAGTTGTTCTCTTAAGGAGGCAATCGACGTCCTCAAGGCCCGGCCGCTCCAGCCGTCAAGGCCCGCCCGGTAAAATGGAGGTTGGGATGATTTGGCGCCTCTACCTCGGCCGGATGGGCTACGCGGAAGCACTGCGGCTCCAGGAAGAGCTGGTTGCCCTGCGCCAGCAGGGCCGCATCGAAAACGTGCTCCTGCTTCTCGAGCACCCGCCGGTGCTCACCCTCGGTCGCAACGCCAAGCGCTCCAACATACTCGCCTCGGACCAGCTTCTGGCCAGCCGCGGCGTCACCCTCCACGAGATCAACCGCGGCGGCGACGTGACCTATCACGGTCCCGGCCAGCTCATCGGCTACCCTGTCTTCGACCTGCGCAGCCTCCGCAACCCGAACGGCGGCCGCCTCGGCCCGGTGGACTTCGTCCGCCTCATGGAAGATGCGCTCATCCGCCTCTGCGCCGTCTGCGGCGTCCAAGCCCGCCGCATTTGCGGCCTCACCGGAGTGTGGTGCGGTCCTGAGGGCGCCCGTCCTATCGAGGGCAGTTGTGGACCGGCGAGCAAGGATCGGCCGAATGGGGAGCGCAAGATCGCCGCCATTGGCATCCACGTCTCGCGCGGCGTCACCTCGCACGGTTTCGCCTTCAACGTCACCACCGACCTCCGCGACTTTGCCCTGATCAACCCTTGCGGCATCACCGACCGCCCGGTCACGAGTCTCGAGCGGGAGATGGCCCGGGAAGTTGCCAGCGGGGCTGCGCCGCGTGCAGCCATCCCCAGCCTCGAAGAAATGGCCCATGAAGCCGCGCGCCAGTTTGGCATTGTTTTTCACCAGCAGCTTCGCCACGTTGCCAGTCTTGAGGAACTCCGCGCCCAAGCGGAAAAGACCGGCTCGGCGAATCGGTCCGAGCCGCCCGAGCCCGAATCCCCCGCCGCCGAATCCCCAGCCCCCGATTTTCCAGCAGAAGACACGCCGCTCCAAATTCCCCTTGAGCTCGAGCGCCTGCGCGGCCTCAAACACCGCCCGTCCAACGCGTAGAGGCTGTCTCGAGTTCAGAGTTCGCAGTTCACGGTGGGCCTCCCCCGTTCGAAAAACGCTCTCGGTAACCGGTTGCGCTCCACAAACTGATAACTGAGAACTGGGAACTGGGAACTGGGAACCGCCTTCGTTATAATCCGGCAGGAACCGGCCGCGCATCGCGGGGGACAAACCTCGCCCATGTCCCGCGCCGCCACGAGCCATTGCCAGCGAGCCAAGAGAGGAACGGATGCCAACCGACGTAGTCATGCCGCAAATGGGCGAGTCGATCTTCGAAGGCACGATCACCAAGTGGCTCAAGAAGCCCGGCGACCGCGTGGAGAAGGACGAGCCGCTCTTTGAAATCTCCACCGACAAGGTCGATGCGGAAATCCCCTCGCCGGTCGCCGGCGTGCTCGCCGAAATCAAAATCCCCGAGGGCGCAACTGTCCCCGTCCAGACCGTGGTCGGCGTGGTTTCTGAATCCGCCGCCGCCCCAAGGCAGTCTACCGCGCAGCCCAAGCCAGCCTCCGCTCCCGTGTCCCAGGCCGCGCCGCCTGCCCCTCCTCGAGCTCCGCAATCCGCCGTGCCGCAACCGTCCACGCCCCCGTCGTCCGGCCAAACCGAAGTCGTGATGCCGCAGATGGGCGAATCGATCTTCGAAGGCACAATCACCAAGTGGCTCAAGAACGTCGGCGACCCCGTCGAAAAAGATGAGCCTCTCTTTGAAATCTCCACCGACAAAGTCGACGCAGAAATTCCTTCACCCATCGCCGGCGTTCTGGTTGAAATCCGGAACGCCGAAGGCGCCACGGTTCCCGTGCAGACAGCGGTCGCCGTGATCGCTCCCGCCCGAGCATCGGCGGCCATTTCTTCCTCCGTCGAAACGCCAGCGCCTTCCCAAGCAAAAGCTGAACTAACCCAACGCGAATCCGTAGCACTCGCAGCCCCCGCTCCAGCCCCTTTCATCCCCACAGGCGAGCCGAAATCCGAGGGAAGCGCCGCGCCAAGCGCCGAAGCAGGTCGCCGCATCCGCTCTTCGCCTTTGGTGCGGCGCATCGCCCGCGAACACCATCTCGACCTCGCGCACGTCCCCGGCTCGGGCTCCAAAGGCCGCATCACCAAAGACGATGTCCTGCGCTATCTCGCTGAGCAGGCATCAGGCCCCACCGCCGCTTCAAGGGCGCCGCAGGCGCCATCCGCCCCATCGCAGGTGGTCCCCCTCAGCCGCATGCGCGCCATCATCGCCCAGCGCATGGTCGAGAGCGTCCAAATCAGTCCCCACGTCCACACTGTCTACAAAGTCGACATGACGCGCATCGTCCGCCTGCGCGAGCAAATAAGAGACAAATTTGACCAGCGCCACGGCGTCAAGCTAACCTATATGCCCTTTATCGCCGCGGCCGCCATCGCCGCGCTGCGCACATTCCCCATCGTCAACGCCTCGCTGGTCGACGGCCCTCAGGGCAAGTCCATCCAATACCATCCCCACATCCATCTCGGCATCGCCGTAGCTCTCGAGTGGGGCCTGATTGTCCCGGTCATCCGCCAAGCCGAACAGCAGAGCTTCGCCGATCTCGCTCGCGCCATCGCCGACCTCGCCGCCCGCGCCCGCGCCAAGAAACTCAGCCCCGACGAGGTGGTCGGGTCCACCTTCACCCTCACCAACTCCGGCGTCTATGGCGAGGAGTTTGGCACGCCCATCATCAATCAGCCCGAATCCGCCATCCTCGCCATCGGCAGCCTGCGCAAAGAACCCGTCGTCCTGACCGGCCCCGATGGCGCCGACGCCATCGCCATCCGCAGCGTGCAGTATTTCTGCCTCGGCTTCGACCACCGTACCATCGATGGCGCCGACGCCGGCAAATTCATGACCGCGTTCAAGCAGGCGCTCGAAACCTGGGACCGCGAGATCGGATAACGGACCGCGAAATCGCTAGGCGGAAAATTCGAAGAAGCTTGCCAAATTCATCCACGCTGAAGCCGGCGTCACGCACAATGCCGCCCATCGTAAAGGCGTTCACCGGGTTGTGACGCGGGGTTGCCAGTATCCGAACTCCATCTGTCATCACGATGTGAGCGCCTTGGCGAAGAATGCGGAAACCCGCCCTTTCCAGCGCGGCAACAGCTCTAGATGGTTGATACGCGGGAGTTTGGACGCGGCCTACCTCGGTGGCGCCGAAGCATTCGCGCTCCGGGCCAACCCACACGAACTAACGGTAGGTCCAAATTCAGCGGATGAAAAGATGGTAGGTTGGAGGATGCTTACGGCGGTTCTCCAATTCCCGTGAAGTTTTGAGGGGCGTGCCGGGTGGCGTTTTCTTGGGAAAAACGCCACTCAACGTTCGAGGTTCTGCTCTACACCAATTGGAGAACCGCTTAGACCCGGCTCAGGCGACGGCAACCTCGACTACCCGGCTCTCTTCGTCGCGCGACAGTTCCTCGGCCGCCTCAACGTACTCCCGAATCGCTACGCGAATGTTCGCAAGCGCCTCTTCTTCCGTTGCTCCCTGCGACCAGCAACCCGGCAGTCCAGGGCACGAAACGCTCACACCCTCCTCCGACCGCCGAAGAATCACTCGATACCGAGCCATGACGCTATGCTACACCCACGTTCTTTCCGCCACTCGCTCACTCCCCGCGCGCCCACGCCAGCCCATCGCTCCCTTTGCCGGTAGCCATCATCTTCGTCACCTCCCAGCTCGCCAGGTCGATCTCCGCCACCTGGTTGCTGTGCTCGCAGGCCACGTACGCCGCCTTGCCGTCGGGCCGCATCAGCACCTCCGATGGCCCCTTGCCCACCGGCACCGTCCGCGCCACTTTCATGGTCTTCAGGTCCACCACGTTGACGTCGTTCTTCGAGGGAACCGCCATCAGCAGCCAGCGCCCGTCTTTGGTCGCCGCGCTGCCGTAACCCAGCCCGTCGAGCGCCACCCACGTCTTCACCGTATCGGTCGCCGTGTCGATCACCGCCATCCGCGGCTGCTTCTGGTCGGCCGTAAACACCCAGCGGTCGTCGTTCGAAATCGCAATCCGCTGCGTCTGCCCCGAAATCGGGATGACCTTGATCAGCTTCCGCGCCTTGATATCGAGAACCGAAACCGTGCCCGGCCCCACATTGGCCGTGTAGCCGCGCAATCCATCGTGCGAAAGCACCAGCATGTGGCTCTCCGGCTGCCCGGTGGGAATCGTCCCCACAATCTTGAATGTCTTGGGATCGATGATCGTCACCGTCTGGTCCAGCTCCGTGGTCACGTAGAGCAGCCCGTCCGCCGGGTTGAACATCGGGCAATGCGGCCGCACCCCATGCGTGAATTCCACGTTGCCTACAATCTTCCGCGTCTTGAGGTCGACAAAGAGGATGTTCCGCCCATCCGATCCCGCCATCCCCACTCCGGAGTTGCCGTAAATGGGCGCCACGGCCAGCCGCCCGTCCGGCGACACCGCGACCTCATGCGCCGTCACGCCATTTTCTTCGATATTGGCAACCACTTTCCCGGTCACGGGATCGACGATTCCCAGGCTGCGATCGCCTTTTTGCGCCACCAGCAACTCAGCGCGTTGCGCCAGCGCCGCGGGAACCACCATCGAGACGAGCAACAAAGGGGTAACGATATGGAGCGTGATCATGGGCGACCTCACGATAGGGGAAGAGTCACTTCGCACTTCGCGCAATGACTATACCGCGCGCACGCAACCCTAGGCAATCGCCAACCTGCCGGCAGCGGGTCAATTCCACCATCCCGCGCTATTCGTGCCCCTTCCACGGATCGTAGGTTCCCACACTCCACGAGTGCCCCTCCGGATCCACCACCGTGAATTCGCGGCTGCCATAATCCATATCCTGAATCGGCCGCAGAAACGCCGCCCCCGCCGCCTGCGCCCGTGCATACACCAGGTCCGCATCCGCCACCACCACGTACGCGCTCCGCGTTTCCGTGTCCCCGGCCTCGCGCGGCGACCGGAACCGGCGCCCGTAGTCATCGTCCTTCACGGAGCCCAGCATGATCATCCCTCCGTTCAGCGTCAGTTCCGCGTGCGCAATCGTTCCATCGGGATTCTCAT
>JASHOC010000330.1 GCA_030041305.1 Acidobacteriaceae bacterium | reverse complement strand
ATTTTCCCTGAAGCAAGCGGGTCAAATCGTTTTCAGCTCGTTTTCAGCGCCGCGAATGCGTCGCGCAGCCGCCGCCAGGTGCTCTGGAGGTCTTCGGGTAAAACCCGAGTCTCGGCGATGGTGGTGGTGAAACTGGTGTCGCCCATCCAGCGCGGCATGGCGTGCAGGTGAATGTGCCCGGCCACGCCAGCGCCTGCGGACTGGCCGACATTCATGCCGAAATTGAAGCCGTGCGGGGTGTAGGCGCGGTCGAGCGCGCGCTCGGTAAGCTGGGCGAGCTCGATCATCTCGTGCGCGGCCTCGGTGGGCAAGGCGGCCAAACGGTCAAGATGGGTGTAGGGCACAATCATCACGTGGCCCGAGGTGTACGGGAAGGCATTGAGGCAGATAAAACTATGCTCGGCGCGCAGCACCAGGCCCCCGGCCGCTTCGGCCTCATCCTGGCTCATGCCGTGAGCGACCGCAAAATCAATGGAAGCGAGGAGATTGCAGAAAACACATCCCAGATCGCCCGTCCATGCCGCCAAAGCTTTGGGCACGCCGGAGCGCGCTGCAGTTTCAGCTGCGGTGACGTAGGCATAGCGCCAGGGTGTCCAGAGATGATCCATGCCACTTGAATCCGTTCGCTTCAGTATAGCCACGGCAAGGCGGCAGCCATCGCCGAGGCGCGGCCTCGCCGCATGCGTTTGGGGCTGTGCCTTCGCCGTCGGACCGCGAATAAAGCGCGAAGCGGGCAGGCTCATTGGCCCATGAAGCAATCGCGGCGCAGTTTCAGGTTTGACCTTGGAAACCGGAGATTGCTAAACTCGGATCGTAGCTTCCTGCGCGGATTCCAGCAGTGAGTTGCGGCCGCCTTTCAAGCAAGCCGTTGCTGCCGGCTGTTTCCCAAGGAATCAGCGGTTGTTCGACTCCGGCTGAATGCCGGAGAAGCTGTTTTTTGGGTGAGGCCCACGGCTCGCGACAAGGCGCGAGGACAAGTTCCAAAGATGTCTGGCCGGCGGCCACCGCAGCGCGGAGACTACGCGGCTGTTGACGCGCCCCGCCGCAAGAGCATGGAATCCCGGAGCTGGCAGTAATGGCAAACGTCCTCAATTCCGAACCCGAGAGCATAACCCTGAACACAGAATTGGAACTCCCAACGCTCGAGCCTGCGACGGAGCTGGAACAGCCGTCGTTCGAATCCACGTCCAACCCTGAGAACGCCGAAGCCGTCGAAGCTTCGACGATGGACGCCGATACCTCCCATCAGCCGCACGCGCAAACCGCGACCGAAGCTCCATCCGCTCCCACTGAATCCGCGCCGACGATGGCGCCCGCGGAGAATGCGACGGAAGACGCTTCAGGAGTCGAGGCCCGTTCCGCGCCACCCGCGGCCCACCACCCGGCGGCTCCCGAGTCATCAGCCGAGGATTTTTCCGCCGCCCTCGAGGCCTTCGAGCGCGAGCAGGCTGCCGAAGCGGCCGCCGTTGAAGCTTACGGCGACAAGCTGGTTGCCGGCGTGGTGATCAAGCAGAGCGAGAAGTATCTGGTGGTGGACGTCGGGCTTAAGTCGGAAGGGCTGGTTCCGCTCGAGCAGGTAGTGGACCACACTGGCGCGGTCAAGTTTAATCCGGGCGACGTGATCGACGTGGTGATCGAGCGCGAGGAGCCCGAGGGTGGCTACCTGGTGAGCTACGAGCGGGCGCAGCGCCTGCGCGTGTGGAACACCATTGAAAGGGCCGCCACGGAGAAAACGCCGCTGACGGGCACCGTGGTAAGCCGCGTCAAGGGCGGTCTGACCGTGGATATCGGCATTAAAGCGTTCCTGCCCGGATCTCAGCTTGAAATCCGCCCCGTGCGCAACCTGGACGGCTATCTCGGCCACCAGATCGAGGTCCGGGTCATCAAGCTGAACAAGAAGCGCGGCAATGTGGTGGTCAGCCGCAAGGAGATCCTGGAAGAGGAGCAGAACGCCAAGCGCTCCGCGACGATGGAGCATCTGGGCGAGGGCGCGGTGCTCACCGGCACGGTGAAAAACATTACCGATTATGGCGCCTTTGTCGATCTCGGTGGAATCGATGGCCTGCTGCATATCACCGATATGAGCTGGGGACGGCTCACGCATCCGCGCGACCTGGTGAACGTGGGCGACGAAATCCAGGTAAAGGTCCTCAAATTCGACAAGGAAAAACAGCGGGTCTCGTTGGGATTCAAGCAGTTAACGCCCGATCCGTGGCTCGACGCCGCGGAGCGTTACCCGGTGGGCGCCAAAGTTCACGGACGGATTCTTTCGGTGACCGATTATGGTGCGTTTGTGGAGTTGGAGCAAGGCATCGAGGGGTTGGTTCACCTCTCGGAGATGACCTGGTCGAAGCGCCTCAAACACCCTTCGAAGCTGGTCAAGCCCGGGGATGAAGTCGACACCGTGGTTCTGAGCGTGAACCCGTCGGACCGGCGCATCTCGCTGGGCATGAAGCAGTTGCTGGAAAATCCGTGGGAAAACCTGAGCGAGCGCTATCCGACCGGCACGGTGGTGGAGGGCCGGGTGCGTAATTTAACCGATTTCGGCGCCTTCGTCGAAATCGAAGATGGCATCGACGGTTTGGTCCATGTTTCGAACCTGAGCTGGACCAAACGCGTCAAGCACCCCTCGGAAGTAGTGAAAAAGGGCGAGAAAGTGAAGGCGGTGGTGCTCGGGGTCGAACCCCAGAACCGGCGCCTGAGCTTGGGCATCAAGCAGTTGCAGCCCGATGTATGGGAGACCTTCTTCGCCACGCACCGGGTGGGCGACGTGGTGCATGGCAAGGTGTTGCGCACCGCGCAGTTCGGGGCTTTTGTCGAAATTGCCGATGGCGTCGAGGGATTGTGCCACGTCTCCGAAATCGGGGACGAACCCGGCGGCGGCCACGCCAAGCTCGAGCAAGGAACCGAGCACGATTTCAAGATCATCAAAATCAACGTGGAAGAGAAGAAGGTGGGCTTAAGCCTGCGCGCCGTCGGCCGCGAAGCCAGCCGGGCGCAGGTGGAGAGCTACAAAGCCGAAAGTCACAAACATCCTGTCTCCAGCTCCACCACGACTCTCGGCGATCTGATCAATTGGCGGAAGAGCGAGCGGTAAAGCTCTCTCGGGGGAATCAGTCAACGGCCACCCTTCGGGGTGGCCGTTGTGCGTTTACAGGCCGGAAGCAGCGATAAAGGCCTCCGCCGGCTCGCGATACTCGACCCCGTGGATCGGGTCGTCCCAGTCTCGCCCCAAATTTGAGTCCTTTGTAAGGACGCGCACCCGTTTGTCCCATGGTGGCCGGGATCGGGCTGAAGCTGTTCCGTACACTAAGAGGGTATGCCGGGGTTTCACGTCGAGCATTTCGGATGCAGGGCGGCGCGGGCGGATGGCGAAGCCATCGAAGCGCGTCTGCGCTTGGCGGGGTGCTGCGCACGGCAGCTTTCTGAAGCGGATGTGGTTGTCGTCAATGCGTGCAGCGTGACGGCGGAGGCCGATCGCGCGGCGAGGGCCTTCATTCGCCGCACCCACCGGCTGAATCCGGAAGCGAGAATCGTGGTCACGGGCTGTTATGCGCAGCGGGCGCCCGGCGAATTGGCACAGATTGAGGGCGTGGCCGCGGTGGTGGGCAACAGCTATAAAGCGATAGCGCCCGAAATCGCGCTTGAGCTTGTGCGACATGGCGCGGCGCCGCTATGTCCGCCGGAAATTGTGCCTGTCGCTTCCCTGCTCGGCTTTGGCGCGCCGAATTCCGCACCGAATTCCGCAGCAGGGGCGGCCGCGGTGTGGGTCGATGATCGCTTCGCCCACTCGTTTCTGGAAGAGGCGCCGCTTGCGCCGGGAACGCAAACGCGCCCCAACCTGAAGATCCAGGAAGGCTGCGGAAACCGCTGTACGTTTTGCGTGATCCCGCAGACGCGTGGCCCGTCGAGAAGCCTGCCTGCCGCCGCTGTGTTGCGGCAAGTGGAAGGGTTTGTGGCGGCGGGCGGCAACGAACTGGTGCTGTCGGGCATCAACCTCGGCCGATGGGGACGGGACTTGCCGGTGCAAGACGGGACGCCGGCGAGCTTTTCCCAGCTTGTTCGCGCGATTGTTGAGCGGACTTTGCTGCCCCGGCTGCGGCTGAGCTCGATCGAGCCCATGGATTGGGACAGCGAGCTGATTGGGCTGATGGCGGAGTTCGGCGGAACGCGATTGGCGCGGCACGCGCATCTGCCGCTGCAGTCGGGCTCGGATGCAGTACTGCGCCGCATGCACCGGCGTTACCGGCCCTGGCATTATGTGGACAAAGTTGGGGCGCTGGTGCGCGCTGCGGGACCGGAGTTGACGGTGGGCGCGGACGTGATGGCCGGCTTTCCTGGCGAGACCGACCGCGAATTCGAAGAAACGCTGGAGCTGGTGCGGGCACTGCCCTTTGGGTATTTGCATTTGTTTCCGTTTTCTCCCCGGCCGGGCACGCGGGGATGGGCGCTCAATGAGGAGCGGCCGGTTGCGGCGGAAGCAGTGGCGGAGCGGATGGCGGCGCTGCGGACCTTGGCCGCGGAAAAAAGCCGGACGCACCGTATGCGGTTTGCCGGGCGCGCGCTCGAAGCGATCACGCTGCAGACTCCGCGGGATCTGGCTTTGCGAGGGCGCACTGCCGCGCTGACTGAGAATTTTCTACCGGTTGAATTAGAGGGCGAGCACGCGGCTAACCGGCTGCTGCGTGTGCGGGTGATGGGGCTGAACGCGGAGGGCGGGCTCGCTGCGCGTCCGGCCTTACGCGCTCGCGCGGCGCTGCGGAGAAATAAATTCGCAGCGCCGGCTGAACTGGGCTTGCCCGCGTAAAGGCTTTCTCCGGGAAAACCAATGCTATGCTCAGGGTGCGCTCGGAAGCCCCCGCCGATTGGGGAGGACTCGGCCGAGGGCGGAAACGGGATCGTGGAGGATCACCATCGCATTCGATAAACGTTCGGCCAAGTCTTTTATCCGCGTCAACGAGCGGATTCGCGCAAGGGAGATCCGCGTCATCGACGAAAACGGCGTCCAGATCGGCATTCTTCCGCCCTTCGAGGCGTTGCGCATT
>JASHOC010000036.1 GCA_030041305.1 Acidobacteriaceae bacterium | reverse complement strand
ATCTGGACGCGTATCTCGATGAGTTCGCGTTCCGCTTCAATCGTAGAAAGTCGCGCCGCCGGGGAATGCTGTTCTACCGGCTGCTGGAGAACGCCCTGGTCACAAAACCATCCCGCTACCGGCCATCGCGAGCAAACGCGCCCACCGGAAAGCACAACCAGTAGTGGTTACTGTACTAAGGGAGCTACCCCACTTTAGCTATTTTTCGCCGCACTCGGGAGCCGCGGCCAGAGCGTACCGTGCACCGGAGCAGGGAACGCAGGGATGTCCCCTCCGAGTACCCCTGCCATTCAGTTGAATGGCAGGGCTCCATGGGAAGCAGAAGCACTCCATCCGAAACCGGATCCCATGGAGCGATGCTTCGTGAGTGCTTCCTTCCTCAGTGGAGGCGGAAATCCACGTCAATCACCATCTGCACGGCCACGGCATGACCCTGATACATGGCCGGTTTGAACTTGTACTGCCGCACCGCCTCGAGGGCTTTCTGATCCAGACCCATGCCCAGGTGACGCGTAATGCGCAAGTCCTGCGGATAGCCCTGAGCATCCACGATCAGTTCGATCGAGACCGTCCCCTGATAATTGGCGCGCCGCGCCTCATCGGTAAATTCAGGCTCGACGGAATGGAGGACTTGAGGCGCGGTCACACCGCCGCCCACGTTCATAATGCCGCCGCCATAGCCGCCGCCGCTACCCGGGCCCGCGCCCGCGCCTTGGCCAACGCCGAGGCCGCCGCTCATTCCCATCCCAAAGCCGGAGTGAGAACCGTTGCCCTGCGAAGCCAGCTCAATCTGCGGGGACTGGTTCATGCCCAGATTGGGCATGTTGCTTGTCGCGGGCATTTTCACTTGCGCGGTCGGCTCAACCGACAAGATGGGTTGCTTAATCATGGGTGGCAATTGCGGAGGTGTAATGTTCACCTTGGCCACTACGGGTGGCCGGCCCCGGCTCGGCATAATTACCTTGTGCGCACCGCCGCCGCCACCGCCGCCCAGCGCCTTGGCCACCGGCAACACGGGCGGGGGAGCTGTCAACGTGAAGTCCAGCCGCGTAACCACCGTACTGGCCGCTTTCAAAGCCCGCTGCGAATTGAATCCGATCCACAGCACAATAGCGATCACCACCGTATGAACGACAAACGAAATGATCTTGGCAGACCGATCCTTTTTGAACAAGGATGGATCCAGGCCGCGGAACATAGTGGGAGGGACCGCAGGTGCGACGGCGTTTGGTCTTCCCACTAATTGCGGCAGCGGCTGCCACTGCGCGGTAGATCCAACCTCCAAATCCACCGCAAGCGAGGAACGATTGTAGACAATCGGGCCCTTGGGCAGCCTGCCTCTGGAATCGCGGGGTTCGTGGTCGCGTGAAATCGGCTTGAAACCTTTGGCTAGAAGTTCACTCATACAAGTGTTGGCGGGATCCCCCGCACCCTCCCTTTTTATTTGGCCGTCCAAAGTTATGGCTGTCGCTCAAATCAACTACGTGTTCCCCCTACCCCTCGTGCGAGACAAAAAGGCAGCCTTACCAGATGCCCTTGTTGCTGCCGGTAAGCCTCTGGCCCACTGCCGCTGCTGTGGCAAGCCATGGCAATAGGCTCAACCGGGCTCCATTGCGCAATTCTCCTTTACCTAGAGTTCCTGCCAACTGGGAACCGTAGAGCCTGACGGATTGGGGCACGATCGGAATGCGTAAATAGCCGCGGTCGAAGTAGATTTTCTCGCCGCCAAAACGCGCCGCATCCCTGACAAATTGCGGTAGATCGAGGCCAAGTCCGCGATAACTTTCGACGTAGTCTGAAACGATCGCCATATATGTGGCAACACCTTCCCAGATGCCGGCGCTCTGCGCCAAGCTGCGCAGGGCGTCGTAATCGATGAGATGCCGATCGGCCAGCGAGCCGCTATCTACGATGTCGCAAAGACGAAAATAAAAATGGCGATACATGCGTTGCAGTGTGGAAATCATCAGGCGGTCGGAGATCGATGGACAGCAAAACGCAAAGCCTTCAACATTCACCTTCCGGCTGTGCTTCAACAAGGACGATGCAATCTCTATTTGCTCCCCGGTTTGTCCTAAACGGCCCACATGAATCTCGATCGGCTGCTGCAATCCCGGGATCCTGAAGTTCCATTTGCGCGCCAAGCGATCACCCCAGCTCCGGTCTTCAAGCTCAGCGCAGAAGTGTCTGCACATCACACGCAACACGTGCGCCGGTTCGGCATCTGTGTAAAGATCCAGATCGCAACCTATGTCGGGCCAGTGATCGAGCGACTTGATCACTGCTATGCAGTAACCATATCGCTCGAATGCCGCGCAGACGCTGGCGAGAGCCGGAAGGGTGGCTTTGATGCGGGCACGCTCGCGAGCGAGTGCGCCCTCAGCCCATTGAGCCCGCTCAAAGTCTCCTGCTACGCGCATCGCACCGAGCCACCGCTCCAGAACCCGCACTACCACGTGGTTCAGATTCGCCAACTCGAGAGCATCGTCAAACTCCCCCCGATGAAGATTTAGCATCTCGTACATGAGGTCTGGCGGAGTTCCGGAAGCGGGCAGAGGGTCCCCGGACTGCAAGAGCAGCTGCGAAAACAGCCTCAGAAATCTATTGGCGGGGTTTTGTACGCCTCGTCCAGCCATGTGCAGTCCTTCTTCTATTGAGGAAATTGAGGAGGCCGTGGCGCTGAAGTTGTGGGCGCCGATGATGGAGCGTTTGGTGAAGAATTAGGTGGTGGGGCCCCCGGGGAGCCTCCTTGCGGCGAGTTATTCCGTGGGATCAGTTCAATTGTCCCCTTCTCGCGGCGGCGCTCCTGACTATATTGTTCCAGCGCCCGGTCCACCTTTCCCGTGGTTTGCCGGGCTACGGCAAACAAGCTCTTGCCTTCGGCCGAATCCTCCGTCGCCAACCCAACGCGCGTTCCGGAGTCATTTGCCTGAGCCGCCTTCTGATAAAAGAATTGGGCTGATTCGAGATCGCCATCCTTTTCCGCGATAAAGCCGCGATTGTTGAGGGAAAACGCGCTCAAGGGAGCGAGCGAATAGGCGCGGAGAAAGTCTTTTCTCGCCGCCGCCCACTGATTTTGATTCTCTTCGTAAACCCCGCGTATATCGAACATTGCGGCCTGCTCTTCATCGGGGTTGGCCCCCTTCAATATCTTCTGAAGCCGCTTTGCACTCTCTTCAGCCATTCGACTCACCGTCGCCCCTCGCCAAGAATGGTCTTCTGTGACCACGACTGCTTCAGAAGAATGCAGATCTGCGACTTGTTCGTAATTTCGCAACGCATCCTCGTAATCACCGACCGCTTCGTCGGCCACTCCCAGGTTATTCAGCGTAAACGGATCGTTTGGATCCAGAGAGCGCGCCTGCTCAAGCAGGGCCTCAGCCTCGAATCCTCTGCCCTGCGACAGAAGCCGCATTGCGTCCACATTCATGCGATTCACGCGCATGGGAACGTTCTGAAGATTCTCGAATGCCGAAGTCATTGGTTTTCCATGCAGATCTTGCGCGCTGCTCACGGCGATTTCAGCGCTGCACCCCTGCTCGGCCGCCAGCTTGTAGAACGTTTCCGCGCGGTCCAGCTGACCTTCCAGTTCGGCGATATAACCTAGATTGTTTAAGGTGAAGGGATCGGTGGGATCGTAGAGATACGCCTTCAGGAAAAGCGCTTCGGCTTTCTCGTACTGGTTCTTTCTCACCGCCTCGACGCCCTCGCGGTTGAGGCGCTGCACCGGACTCATCCGGCTGCGGAGCGGGATAGTGACCGTGAAATGGTCCCGGGCCCATGCGTTGCCACCCGCCAATCCCGCCGCGAGCGCAATGACCACCACAATTTTTGTCGATGTGCTAATCACTCTGCGCTCTTCATGCTTCCGTTTCCACGGGTGGGGGCCGGATGAATTTGGAGCCACACTTACTTAGATGCGCATCTTGAAGCCGTGTTGTCCCGGTTTCCAACCGGAGAGACCACCGGCGCTGGGTTTGTAACATCCAAACGATTGTCAAACCTAAGCGGCGGAGAGAGGTGTGCAGCATGGAAAGACTGATGGCGGCAGTGGTGCTGGGCGGCGCAACACTAGCCTTGACCGGGGCGGCATTCGCGCAGTCGCAAGCGGTCACGGGCATGCAACCCGCACTGAAGCCTGACAGCCTATCAGGCGGGCTAGGCGATTTGCCTCCTGCGCCCTCCGGAGTGAGCACCATTCTCGGAGGAGAAATCCGGAATATCGATCCGGTTCGCGACCAGCTCACTCTCGAGATGTTCGGCGAGCGGCCGATGAAGATATTTTTTGATGAACGAACGCAGGCTTTCGTCGACGGAAAGAGGATACCATTGCTTCAGCTGGGTCCTGAGGAACACGCCTCAATCCAGACAACGCTGGACGGAAGCCGCGTGTTCGCGCTCAGCATTCACATTCTCTCTCGATCCCCCGAAGGCGATTACGAGGGCCGCGTGCTTGGTTACAACCGCCGCACTGGAGAGCTCGAAATTTCCGAGGGGATGTCACCCCTGTCCTTGACCCCATTTACTGTCCTGGTGTCGTCCGGGACCGCCATCGTGCGCACGGGCGAATCCCGATTTACGTCGTCCAGCTCCGGATCGTCGGACCTTATGATTGGCACCTTGGTTTCCGTGCAGTTCGCATCCAATTCTGCCGGCCGAGGGGTCGCCCAACGAATCACGATTCTTGCCGTACCCGGTTCGTCCTTTGTCTTTAGCGGCAGTATCGCTTCGCTCAACACCGCGACGGGATCGCTGGTGCTGGTGGATCCTCGAGACCAGAAAAGTTACCAAATCTATTTCGATGCCGCCTTGTTTCCAGGAACCCGGAACCTTCACCCAGGGGAGCATGTCAGGGTCGTGGCGACCTACAACGGAAGCCGCTATCTAGCCAGCGAGATTGCAGGAAGGTGACACCCCGCTGCGGTTTCGCCGTCAATCCGCGCTCTGCGGTTGGCGATTTAGCTAAAATAGCTAATCCCACCCGCCACCCCCCACCCCCGCTTTTTAGACAAGTTACTTGTTTTCAGCAGATTGACTTTTATCGATCTTGAAAACAAAGAGGTTAAGTCGCAGGTTCCTCCATCTAAAGGGCTTAGAGCTCTTGCTTCAGGGCATGTGGCATTGTTTTCAGCGGCGTTCTTCGGTTGCAATCTTCCGTGGAATGCCTCTGAATTGCCTCTGATGCCGTCGTTCTTCGGCTGCAATCTTCCGTGAAATGGCCCTGGATTGCTCCTGATTCTGCATCAGGGTCCAGGTTTCGGGGGTCAAGGATCAGGAAAAGCTCCTCCCGATTTGCGATGAAAATCTGCGCTTTTCCGGCTTGATGCTTTCTATTATGACGGAAGGCGGGAAATACCCTGTAAATGGAACTGGTTTGTTTTCTGTTGGATGCGGAATTTTCGCTTGACTGCGGAGGGAATTTCGGCGCGCTCCGCGCCTACAAGGACGGGATTCGCGTTCCCACCCTTCGCACACTGCGCAAAGGGGCACCCCGTTTCCTGGCGATGCTGACTTTTTGAAAGCCAAAGGTGGGCCGCCCGCCGCGTCGCTGCGGCGGTGTTTCGCTCCAACGCTCATGGGGGGCGTCAACGCGCAATGAAACGAATTCCAAAAGTTGGAAAAATCGGGATCTGGTAGAGTTCCTGAACGGGCAATGCATTCGAATCGCTGTGAAACCGCGGCAACCACACGTAGGAGAGGAAATTCTGCCGGTTGAGCAGGTTCTCCGCTCCGCCATAGAGTTCGAGCAGCGTACCGCGGATCGCAATGCCTTTGTTGAGCTGGGTGTCGAGCCGACTGTAAAACGGCGCGCGCACCGCATTCATCTCGGAGACCGCGTAGATGGGACGGTTCTGCGCCGTCGAATCCGGGAGGTCAAATGGAGTGTAGGGCCGTCCGGTTGCATACCCGTACCGGGCCGAGATTTCATATCTGCGGCCAAGCTGCTCCAGGCCGGCCGCATTGACGATCCATGGGGAATCAAAGTTGCCTGGACGCAAAGTTCCGTCCAGGCCGGCAAACTTGGCCCGCGAATAAGCGGCCGAAGCACGCATCGTAAAACGGGATCCGATGCGTAAGAAGTCCGACAACTCAACGCCCGATGCATCGCCTTTGCCGCCACTGCTCATGGGAAGCCACACGAACTGCTGGCCGAGCATATCGACCATGTTTTCGAGGGTTACGGACGGGTATTCGGTCGCGGCGGGCATGTCGCGATACACCTTGTTGTAGGCCTCGACGCGAATCTGGGCCACCCGGGCAAACGTATAGTCCAGGCCGCCGACCTCGTGCGTTGCCCGCATCGCCGTCATGGAATGATTGCCGGGGTAAGCCAACAGGTAGACGTAGGGAGGCATCTGCGCGTACCCGGCGAAGGCGGCGTAAACTCCCAGGTTCTCAGCGAGCTCATACCTTGCGCTGGCGCGTGGGGTAACGGTCAGGTGGCTGCCGAAGGCGAAAGTCTGGAGCCGCCCTCCCGTAGACAGCGAGAGAGCTTTCGTCGGGTGCAGGGAGAGATTGAGGTAGGCGCCGGTTTCAACCGTCGAGGAGTCGGAATGGAACGAGGTTGAATCCGCCCTGGTGAGCGCTGCCGAATAGGGCGAATAAGCGCCGATCGGCTGATCGATCCGATAGTGCGGCCGCTCGAGCCAGACCGCGCCGCCGCCGGACAGCATCAGGTGCGATTTTTCCTGCTCATAGCGAAAGCCTGCGGTGCTGAAGGCGGAATTCGAGTTTTCCGCATAGACGGGAACAGCATCTGCGATGGCGACGCTGGCAGGCGGACAAGGTCCCTTCCCGGCCGCCGCTTCGGCGAGGTTGGCCGGATCGAGGATCTGGTCCTCCTGATCGATGTGTTCCACCTGTTCGGAATCGCTGGCGTTGATGACGGCAAACGACGTGGGCGAGTAGACATGACGCCATGCGGCTCCCGTAGTTTCGCGCCATGCGTTGTATTGGGAGTCGATGGTGCTGGTTTCCTCCGCGTCGTGCGAGCAGGGAGTGACGGAGATGGCGTCCCAGCCGGCGAGGTTGAGAGCGGAAAACTGATCCCCTGAGGCGGCTGGGCGGCGAAAGCGGGAGAATTCGTTGGTATAGGTCGGAATGCCATTGATGCCCATATTGTTTCCAATGGCGTCCATGATGCCGCGATGCGCGGAGGTCAGCAGATCCCCGCCCGATAGCCGGCCTTCGGCGAGTCCGCCTAACCCCTCAATCCCAAGGTCTCCTTCGAGGCGCCCTCTGTTCTGAGCGTCGTCCAGCGTGTAAATCTCGGTCACCGAGGAGAGTCGTTCCGGGAGCGAGGCGTCATAGCCGCCGGTCAAGATGCTCACGCTTTGGACGGCCCCGCTGTCGATCATGGGTGCGAAGCCGCCTGTGGTTCCCAGCGTGGCAATGTGATTGATATTCGGCGCCTCGATGCCATCCACCAGGAACAGGTTTTCCATCGGCTGGCCGCCGCGCACCACAATTTCATTGCTTATATCGCTGGTTGCCACGACGCCGGGAAGAACCTGCAAGAACCTGGAGAGATCGCCATAGGCGCCCGCCGAAGAGGTGATCTCAGCTCCACCCGCCACAAAGGGTTGCGGCTGGCTTTTATCCGATTCGGCGGGTGTGCTCTCCACTTTGACGGTGGTCACGATCCTGTCCACAGGGCGCGAGACCCCATCAAAAAGGGAGGCAGGATCGGATGCGGGCGCCGTCCCTTCACTTGCCGCTGCGCCGGCGGAAGTTTTCGCTGAACCGCCTTCTTCGTTACCGTTTTTGGGCGCCGATAGACCACGATGCGGGGGCCCCGGATCAAGAGGTGGGGCTTCGATAGGTGGGGCTTCGATGGAACCGGCCAGCGAGGAAGAACCTGATTGTTTTCCGGCGCCGCCATGTGGTGACGAAGTCGGAGCCGTTTGCTGGGGAGTGAGGATCTGCGCTGAAACAAAAAACAAGGCAAAAGAAAGACGGCAAGGAAATGACATGGGCCCGGATACCTGCGAACGTCCCTAACTTTTTCGCTCGATACGAAAAAGCATATAGGTATGCAGGGCTTCCTGAACGTGACGCATATCACCTAACCCGACGCAGCCGGAACCGAAGAGCGGACATTTCGGCGAAAGTTGGAGGCTTTCGAAACGCGCCGAAAACCAGGGTGAACATTGGTTAGAACCCACATCACCAAAGATTCTCTGCGCAAAATGCGCAGAATCTCAATGGGTGGGGACTCAATGCGCTGCAGGCGGGAAAACGAGAAGGCGAAGAAAGTGAACCCGCTGGGTTCAGCGCCGACCGGCCGGAGCGAAAACACTTGCAGCGCGATTCTCTCAATTCTCATCCTTTTCTTGAGCTGCATTCGACTGAACTGGGGCAGGCCGCGGGACTGGATCCGGAGCGATTGCACAATATCCCGCGCGATGCTTCTCACTGGGCGCACGGGGCCGGCGAAGCGGCGACGCTTCCGGGCGCTTTCCAATCCGAGGGCAGCCACAAGGTGACGGAGAAGCGGATCCAATCCAGTCTTCCCAGAGGGGTGGGCGGGTTACCCATCATGGAGACGTCGCTGTGGGGGGTTTTCTCGGATTGGAGGGCCCAGTTTTGCGCATAGGGCGCCGGCTGACCGACACCCGGCCAGATGCGCGCATCGAGAATGCGAAACTCGCCTGTCGCCGCGTGGCGCTCCAGCGCCACCAGTTCCGCGGTCGCCTTCTTCATGGCGTCGTCTGGGGCGGGCGCCGAGCCGCCAAGCAACTGTCTTTCACGGTCCAGCTCACGAAACGCCCGCTGGCCCTCACGCAGCGCCGCAGGCCGGATGAGGAGGTGGAACCTGCGCGGGTTCCAACCGATGGCGTCCTGGGCGCGCAGGCCATAGGTGGTCCCGATTTCGCGCTCGCCGATCGAGTTGTAGGGCGGAGTGGCCAGCAAGAGAGCGTCTGGATAGCCGGCGGGGTGGGCGCGATCCACGACCAGGTCCCAGCCGCTCACATCGGTCTTGCCCCGGCTCACAATGGGCAACACCCGAAACACCCAGCCCTCGCCGAAGGCGGCTCTCCACTGGTGACCCTGGTTGACTTCGCCCGTGAGCTGAATCCGCTGGCAGGTTGCCGGCTGCGGAGAGGCGCTTTGGCCGATCGCGGGGACAGCTACAGCCCCGGCCAGCGTCATGTAGAGGCAAAATTTCACTTCTCCGTACTTTTTCATGTCTTCCCTGGCCGGGGAGCCGGTGGGGCGCAAGGAGCGCCCGTCCCGCTTTTAGCAAGTTATCCCGGCTGGCCGGGGTTGGCAAGCGGGCAAAGGAGGCAGCCCCAAAAACGCGCATATGGCCCGGCGCCGGGCCTCCGGTTGGCTACGGCGAAAAGTCCGCCGGGCAAAATATGGCTCCGCCGCTCGCGACCCAAGCAAGCTCGCGTCCAGCGGGGCGGAGCGTATGAAGAAAATATAAAGAAATTTGCCTTATTCCGGAGCCTTAATGAGAATTGAAAGTAACGCGTAACTGCCTCTTTGCATCCACTGGCGGGGCCCCGGTTGGACCGTGCGTGTTGGAAGGATGTCGGTGCGCCGGGTCTCCATCAACGGTTCGCCCGCTTTTTCGAACATCTCGTTAACAGCCTTTCAGAAGCTTCTCAACAGCCTGTCCTGCGCGCACGCGTAAGGCGGGTTCGGAGCGCAAATTCATGCATCATCGCTCGATCCAGTGGTTGACCGCCCTTGGACTGATTGCCATTCCCGCCCTCGCGTTGAGCCAAACGCCCGCATCCGCCCCCGCCACGCAGGCGCAGATTGCGGCCCTCAAAGACGCCGTGGCGAACGCGCAATCGGCCGGCGATAACGCTTGGATGCTGACGTCGGCGGCGCTGGTGCTGCTGATGACCGGCCCCGGCCTGGCGCTTTTCTACGGCGGGCTGGTGCGCAAGAAAAACGTCCTGGGCACGATGATGCAGAGCTTCGCCATGATGGGCCTGGTGTCGATTCTCTGGGCCATTGTGGGCTACTCGCTGGCCTTCGGACGCGGAAATCTCTTCATCGGCGGGTTGGGCCACGTCTTTTTGCGCGGGGTGGGGCTGTCGCCGGCCAGCGATCCGTACGCGCCCACGATTCCCGAGCAGACCTACATGATCTACCAGCTCATGTTCGCCATCATCACGCCGGCGCTCATCACCGGCGCTTTTGCCGAGAGGATGAAATTCAGCGGCATGGCGGTATTCCTCTCGTTGTGGTCGCTGTGCGTGTATTGCCCGATGGCGCACATGGTGTGGGGGCTGGGCGGACTGCTGAGCGCTGCCAATGGCCTCGTGCCGAGCTTGGATTTCGCCGGAGGCACGGTGGTTCACATCACCAGCGGGGTCTCGGCGCTGGTGGCGGCGCTTTACCTGGGCAAACGCGTCGGCTATCCGGAAACGGCGATGCCGCCGCACTCGATGGTGCTGAGCTTTATCGGCGCGTGCTTGCTGTGGGTGGGGTGGTTCGGGTTTAACGCCGGCAGCGCGCTGGCGGCGAGCTCGCTGGCCACAAGCGCTTTTGTGAACACGCACTTTGCGACCGCGGCGGCGGCGCTGGGCTGGACGATCTTCGAATGGTTCCACAACGGCAAGCCCACCGCGCTGGGCGCGATTTCGGGCGCGGTGGCGGGGCTGGTGGCGATTACGCCCGCCTCGGGTTTCGTCGAGCCGTTCCCGGCGCTTTTGATTGGCCTGGCGGCGGGATTCGTCTGCTCATTTATGGTGTTCAAGGTGAAGGCGCTGTTCGGCTACGACGATTCGCTGGACGCCTTCGGCGTGCATGGCGCGGGTGGAACGCTGGGCGCCATTTTGACCGGAGTGTTCGCCACCTTCGCGATCAATCCGGCCTATGGCGCGGGTGTGCCCACGGGCGGCGTGGACGGTCATTGGATGCAGGTGTTGCATCAATTGGCCGGGGTGGGCGTGGCATGGGGTATTTCGATTGTCGGCACCCTGATTCTGCTGTTTGTGGTGGATAAGACCGTGGGACTGCGTGTGACGACCGATCAGGAAATGGCGGGCCTGGATCTGTCGCAGCACGGCGAGGAAGGATACGAACTGGGGGACTAGAGCACTTCTCCCTCACATGCAGCCCTTGCAAATTCAATCGAAGGTGGCGATTCTTTGAGGAAATCGCCACTTGGATTCCCGGCTCCGGTGTACAGCAGGAGGAGAAGTGTTATAGCCGGCGGGGCCGGAATCCCGATGCGTGGTCACCCAAACTTTCATTTCGGGCGGAGGCCATTCGGCGCTCCGGCCTGATAGGCTGTCAAGCGAGGCGTTTTGCGTATGCTCAAAATTGAAGCCGTTCTTCAGCCCTCCAAGCTGGATGCCGTCAAGGATGCGTTGCTCGAAGCAGGCATCGAAGGCATGACGATTTTGGAAGCCCGCGGCCACGGCCGCCAAAAAGGCCACACCGAGTTTTATCGCGGCCGCGAATACACGGTTGACCTGTTGCCGAAGGTGAAAATCGAGATGGTGGTCCACGACGAGATGAAGGAAAAGGTCATTCAGGCGATTGTGGGCGCGGCGCGCACGGGCCGGATCGGGGACGGCAAGATCTTTATCAGCCACGTCGACGAAGCGATCCGCATCCGCAACGACGAGCGCGGGGAGACGGCGCTGTAGAGGCGGCTTGCAGGTTTCAGCTTGCAGCTCCTCCTGCTGAAACGGGCTGCGGGCGAACCGAGCACTCGCAGAGGCCGGTGGCGTCACAAATATAATCGAAAGCGGCTATGAGGCGATTCTTCCTTTCCGCTTTTTTACTGCTTCTGCCGATTACGACGCAACGTGGCCTAACCGCGCAGGATACGCGCGAGGTGATCGAGCCGATCATTCCCGAACGGTGCGCAACACTCGACGCGCGGCTCACCTCCAGTGGAGGCTCCCTGGCTCCGGGGGACGAGGGCAAGCTCGACACCGCGCGCATCCAGAGAGCGATCGATCACTGCGGCAAGGATCGCGCGGTGATGTTGCATGTGGACGAGGACAAGAACGCGTTCCTGAGCGGCCCGTTGCAGCTTCGCCCCGACGTAACGCTGATCGTGGATCTGGGGGTGACGCTTTACGCGGCGCGCGACCCGGCGCTTTATGCGATTTCGCCGGGCAGTTGCGGAGTGGTGAACGATGGGCCTGCCGGATGCAAGCCCTTCATCTCGGTCAATCGCGCTCCGAACGCAGGCATCATGGGCGACGGCGTGATCGACGGGCGCGGCGGCGAGAAGATGCTGGGCGCGAACGATTCGTGGTGGGATTTAGCGGAGCGGGCGCGCGCCGGCGGCCGGCAACAGGTTCCCCGACTGATTGTGGCTGAGGACTCCGACAACTTTACGCTGTATCGCGTAACGCTCAAGAACTCGCCGAATTTTCACGTGGTCTATAACCATGGGGACGGGTTCACGGTGTGGGGCGTCCGGATTGACACGCCCCAGCGCCACGCGCGCAACACCGACGGCATCGATCCGGGGGACGGCTCGAAAAACATCACGATCACGCACAGCTATATCCGCGCGGGCGACGACAATGTGGCGATGAAGGGCGGGCCCGGCGGGGTGACCAACGTGACCGTGAGCGACGATCATTTTTACTGGGGCCACGGGATGTCGATCGGCAGCGAGACCATGGGCGGGGTGAGCCACATTCGCGTGACCGGACTCTCGCTCGATGGGCCGGATAACGGAATTCGCATCAAATCGAACGGCTCGCGCGGCGGGCTGGTGGACGATGTTGTCTACGACGATGTGTGTATCCGCAATTCGCCCAACCCGATCGCGCTGGACACGGCGTACACGGCGTCGGGGACGGTGAAGGGCGCCTTGCCGCCCAGCATGCGGGACATTGTTCTTCACAACGTGCGGATTGCAGGCGGCGGGAAAATCACCGTGAACGGCTATGACCACGATCATCGGATTGCGGCGCGTCTGGACGGGGTTCAGATCACCGACGACGCAAAGTATACGTACGAAGTGAACCACGCTGACCTGACACTGGGACCGCTTCCGACCAACCTACAACTGCCTGCCGGGACCGATTCGACGATTCAGGGAACGCCAGCCGAGGGCGAGCCTGGCTCGTGCCAGACGATGTTTGTTCCCTTCCCGCAAGCGCTGCTGGCGCCGGCTACGCACTGATCGGCACCATCCGGGAAGCTTCGCCGAGCAGACCGTTGCCCGCCCGAAATCCTTCAACCGAGCCTACGGCGGTTCTCCAATTCCCGTGGAGTTTTGAGGGGCGTGCCAGGCGGCGTTTTCTTGGGAAAAACGCCACTCAACGTTCGAGGTTCTGCTCTACACCAATTGGAGAACCGCTATAGGCAAATCGAGGTACCGCCAAATGATCATGTCATCTGGCGGCGTTTCGATGCCTATCTGTAGCTGGTAGGGCATGGCTCGACGCCGATCCGGCTGCTCTCAAGCACGGCTCAGGTAGGCGCCTTCGCTGGTGTCCACGCGAATCTTTTCGCCTTCGTTGATGAAGGGCGGGACCTGGACGACGAGGCCGGTTTCGAGCTTGGCGGGGTTGGTGACGCTGGAGGCGGTCGCGGATTTGAGCCCCGGTTCAGTCTCGACGACTTCGAGATCGACGGTCTGGGGAAGCTCGATGCCGACGGGTTGGCCGTCGAAGTAGCTCACTTTGATTTGCAGGTTGGCGGTCAGGTACTCGACCGCGTCGCCGAGGGTGGAACTCTTGAGCACGGTTTGCTCGAAGTCCACGGGATTCATGAAGTAGTAGTCGTCGCCGTCGGCGTAGAGGAACTCCATGGGGATCTCGTCCACCACCACCTTTTCGATGGCGTCGGCGGAGCGGAAGCGGTGCTCGAACATGGCCCCGGATTTGAGGTTGCGCAATTTGGCCTGGATAAAGGCGCGCAGGTTGCCGGGGGTGCGATGCTCGACTTTGAACACCAGGTGAAGCTGGTCGTTGTGCTTGATGATCATCCCCGGACGAAGTTGGGTGGCGGGAAT
The DNA here is from genome assembly GCA_030041305.1 of Acidobacteriaceae bacterium. GTDB lineage: Bacteria > Acidobacteriota > Terriglobia > Terriglobales > Acidobacteriaceae > Telmatobacter. The sequence goes on along the minus strand of JASHOC010000036.1, from coordinate 3,624 downwards.
CGCCATAAAAAGTGCGTGCTCCTTGCAAATTTGCGCGTGGCGCGCAAGAGATTCGGGCCTTGGCCTAACTCGATTTTAGCCCAGCGGATGGCGCACCGACGCAGAGTATAGGCAAATGCCGCCGGCGTGCCCCACCGCGCATTTTGTCCATTGAAATCGACAGATTCCGCGGTACACTATCGACGCATCACGAAAACCTGGCGCCGCGTTCGACCCCGCAGCCTTCAGAGATTCCCTTTTCACGGGTATAAGTTGGGAGGATTGTGTGGCGCGCTCCCCTTGGCGTCCTCCTTATCGCCGAAGCCCTTGGTGCGCTTCAATGCGCACAAGCACAACGCGGCTGCTATTCATTCTTGCAGCCCTTGCCATGCCCGTCTTCGCATAGACGGCCACCACGACGACGCTGGCCATCACCAGCGGCGGAAATCCGGTCACGACGGTCACGGGCGGAACCGTGGTCACGCTCACCGCGACCGTGACGGCCGGTTCAGCGCCGGTGACGCCGGGGCTGGTGACCTTCTGCGACGCCACGGCCAAATACTGCGAAGACATCCACATCATCGGAACGGCCCAGCTCACCGCTGCCGGAACGGCGACCTTCAAGTTTCGCCCATCGGTCGCCGACCATAGCTACAAAGCAGTCTTTGCCGGCTCCAACACCTACGCGGCAAGCACTTCGGCGGCATCGACGCTGAGCGTCGGCCCTCTTTTCCCCACGACGACCACCCTTCAGGCGCCATCCGTCCGAGTTAACTCCTTTGAATTGGGCGCCGTGGTAGACGGGGTAGAGTTAAATCCCTCGACCCCGGGCCCCACAGGTCAGGTCTCCTTCCTCGACACGAGCAACAACATTGCTGTAATCGGCACTGCAACACTTGGCTCGGCCACGTTTGGATTCGATATGTCGAAACCGGCTAACCCCACAACGGGTGCATACCCGTTGGGCATTGCGATTGCCGATTTCAACAGCGATGGAATTCCCGACATAGCAACCGCAAATTCCGGTTCTGACCCAGTGACTGTGCTCCTGGGCAATGGCGATGGAACATTTACCGCCGCGCCCAGCCTTACCGCTGGAGCCTCCCCAGACGCAATCGTAACCGCCGATTTCAACGGGGACGGAATTCCGGACCTGGCAGTTGCAAATTACGGTTCAGACGCGGTAACGGTGTTTCTGGGCAGCGGCGGAGGAGCATTTTCCGCCGTGTCTTCCGCGCCCGCAACAGGCGACGGCCCCATTGCAATGGCAGTGGGGGATTTCAATGGCGACGGATACACCGACCTCGTTGTTGCCAACAACACCGATGGAACCGTGGGCGTGCTTCTTGGCGAAGGAAATGGTTCTTTTGAGCCCATGGTTTCTTATGCGGTAGGCGCCGGCCCGGTCTCGATTGCCGTGGCCGATTTCAATGCCGATGGCAAACTCGATCTGGCCGTGGCTATAGCGGTTCTCCAATTGGTGTAGAGCAGAACCTCGAACGTTGAGTGGCGTTTTTCCCAAGAAAACGCCACCTGGCACGCCCCTCAAAACTCCACGGGAATTGGAGAACCGCCGTAACCTATCCAGCAACAGCATTTCTCTGCTTTTGGGCAATGGGGATGGTACATTCCAAACGCAGGAGACATTCACTGGCTACTCGGGCCCTGAAGCCGTTGTTGCCGGCGATTTCGCTGGATTGGGCTATGCCGATCTCGCCGTGGCAAATTCCATAGCAAATACAGTGGCAGTGTTGGTAAACAACGGCACCGGTTTGGTCAGCAGCATAGGGCCATATGCAACCGGCAATGGCCCGCTATCGTTGGCGGCCGCCGATTGGAATGGCGATCGCCTGGTGGATCTGGCCGCCGTGGATAATTCTGGCAATTCAGTCACGGTTGTGTTGAATTCCTCCGGCCCGAGCGCAGACGTCAGTGGTGGCGTGGACTCGCTCCCGGGGAACCATACCCTGGTTGCTCAATATAGCGGCAATGCGGACTTTAGCGGGAGCACCTCATCGCCGGTGCAAATTAATCATTCGCGAAAAGGAACGATCCTGAGTCTCGCTAATCCTGGAGGCCCGAATCCCTCGAACTACGGCCAATCCGTGACGTTGGTTGCGACGCTCACCCCATCTTCAGATGGACCCTTCACCAACAACGGAGAATCCATCACGTTTTTGATCGGGAATACAGTAATCGGTGCGGGAACGCTCACGGCGGGCGTAGCGACGCTCACGCTTTCGACATTGCCGGTAGGCCTCGACACAATTACGGCAAGCTTCGCCGCGGATAGCTACTTCACGTCATCGATCGCGACGTTCACCCAAACCGTCCGTCCCGCCGTGCTGACTGTAACCGCGGCCAATGCAACCCGGCCTTACGGGGCCGCAAACCCGGCCTTTACCGGAACCGTAAGCGGAGCGGTGAATGGCGACACGTTTACCGTGACGGGAACGACCACGGCCACGGTTGTCAGCGCTCCGGGCGGTTATCCGATTGTTCCCTCGGCGACCGGCACGAATCTTTCCGACTACACCGTGACAGCAGTAAATGGGACATTGACGGTAACGCAAGCTACGCCAACCATCGCTCTAAGCGCTTCTGCAAGCCAGGCGTATACTTCAACCCCTGTCACCTTTACCGCGAATTTGGCCGCATCCGGTTCCGGCGCGGTTCCTACGGGAACGGTCTCCTTCTATGACGGCACCACCCTTTTGGGCTCCGGATCGCTGTCCTCCGGCGCGGCCTCTTACACAACTTCATCGCTGTCCGCCGGAACTCACTCGATCACGGCTTCCTACGGCGGTGATAGGAACTACACTTCCGGCACGAGCAGCGCATTCAATGAAGTCATCGTCTCCGGTTCCGGCTTCGCCCTGTCCAGTAGCGGAAGCTCTTCAGCCACCGTTTCTCCGGGTGGAAAGGCAACCTACTCGCTGGTGGTAAACCCGCCGGCCAATGCGACCTTCCCCGATGCAATCAACTTCACAGTGACGGGACTGCCGGCTGGAGCCACGGCTACATTCAGCCCATCAAGCATTCCGGCCGGCGCCGGCACAACCAATGTAACACTGACGGTCGCCCTACCATCCAGCGCGGCCATGATGCCGATGAAAAAGCCCTTTCAGAAATGGCCGGTCCCCCTGGAGGCTGGGCTGATTCTGCTCCCGGTTCTGGCATTTCGGAGGATGCGTCAGTGGAATCGTCCGGTCGGCTACGTAGTGCTCCTGGCAACGGCGACCTTGCTTGGGGTGGCATTGTTTGGCTGCGGAGGAGGTTCGTCTGGGTCTCAGCCGGCGTCGGGGTCTCAAACGCAGCCGCAGAACTATACGCTGACCGTGACGGCAAGCTCGGCGTCGGCGACGCAAACCGCAACCCTGACACTGATTGTGGAACCATAGCCGCCGCGGATTCCTCCCCTTCCCCTTCACTCCGTTCAGGGTCAGCGTTGATTACATGACGACGTTGGCTCGATCGAGCGGGTAAAGTTGGCTGTGTGTGAAGGCCACGGCCCGGAGGAAGGAGCCAACGTCATGGTGATTATAGGGTGCGATTTTCATCCCGGGTTTCAGCAGATTGCGATGGTGGATACGGAAGGAGGCGAAGTTCACCATCTGCGGCTGGCGCACAAGCAGGAAGCGGAGC
>JASHOC010000329.1 GCA_030041305.1 Acidobacteriaceae bacterium | reverse complement strand
AACTTTCTCGCTGCCGGGTCCCTCTCAGCGTACCGGAAATCCGGCATTTGCTCGCTTCCGTGCTGCGCGGCGGCTGGCAAAGCCTGGAGCATCTGCTGCACTGGTCTGACTGGCGGCGACGACATCAATTCCTCGCCCAATTCTTCCACTACCGGAAAGAAACGGTTTGGAGCCTTGGTACTTAATTACAACTGTAGCATTAAGGCGGTGGAAGTGGAAGCCTGGCTCGGTGGGCCGACGTCGAGTTTCTTGACCAGCTCGATCAGAGCTTCCTCGTCCATCGTCGGAACCGGGTCCTCATACCATAAATAGCCCAAATCATCCAATAGCCGGCCAACCGTCATGGCTTCAAACTCGTTGTACATTTGTACCGGGTCGTGCATTAGAACGTAGTCGTCGCCGGCTGCTTTCCGGACTTCCCGAATCTCCTCCATATGCCCCACGTAAGTGGGAATCTCCGGCCCCGTTGCGTGTTGTCCGCTTCCGGGATGGATCTTGTAGCCTTTGTAGCCCTGCTGCTTGGCCTTGGTCACGTCCGGAACGTAGTCTTCGATGGTCGGCAGATGCTGAGAGCTGGCGTACGCCAGGACGCGGTCCTTGGTCTTTATGCCCCCGGAAAGAATCTGGTAAATAGGCCGGTTGACCGCTTTGCCGAGAATGTCCCATAGGGCAACATCGGCCGCCGCCGTATAGTAGTTAGGCCATTCCCCGCCGCCGTGCGTCTGCAGCCCTGAGCCGGCCACCGCGACCCCGCCAAAGGCCGACCCTTCCCCGGGTCCTGGGGGCGCCCCAAAACTGAAACCCATGGCATTGCGACCCCGCGCCCCAGGGCCGGGACGCCGCCTGGAGGGCGCGTCAAATCCTCCGCTCCGGGTCTTCATGCCGCTGGTAGAGGTAAGCGTAGGCAGCATATCGACTACGTTTTTGCCAACCAGCGCGGGCTTAGCCCACTCCAGCCAATTGGCGGTGCGATTGCGGTCGCCAATGGTGTAATTTCCCTCGATCCCGCTATGGGTGACCACTGAGACGATCTCGCCGGTTTCGGTGCCGTTGAGTTTGTGGATGTCCTTTAGGTCGGTAACGTAAACCTTCACTTCCTTAATGGTGAGATCGGGAAGATCTCCCTTCTTGACGCCCACGACCTGAGCCGCCATTTGTGCCGGATCCCAATACGCCGCCGCTCCGGCAGCAGCGCCAAAGGCCGTGGCTCCCGACAAGAAACCCCGGCGTGACATGTCCTGTGTTCTCATTCTTTTTCTCCTGTTATATGTCAAATGTCCAAATGTCCGTTCCGGCGTCGAAAGCTGTGTGCTGGGGACCGAGCAAGACCCTGTAAGCTGGCAGCTTCTACGTGTCCACCCGCACCAGCAGATTATCCAGCACGGTGCGGTCGAGTTCGCAGCCGAGGCCGGGCTTGGTGGAGGCGTCGACGTATCCATCGGGCTGCACGCGGAAGCTATCCTTGAGGTACGGCAGGTCGCTGGCACCCTGCAGGTCGGCGGTGGCCGACGTAGGCAACGTCTTCTCGTACCAGGGGGCGTTGGGCATGGCCAGCTCGCACTGGAAGTGGACGGACTGGTCGTAGGCGTTGCCCCAGTTGTGCGGAACGCAGGGCATGCTGAAGAGTTCGGCGAGATGGCCGATCTTCATCCCGCTGGTGATGCCTCCCACGTTGTCCACCACGAAGCGGACGGCATCCATCGCGCCGCGGCGGATGTACTCGCCGTAGTCATAGGGCGAGAAGATGAACTCGCCGATATGCAGCGGCACATCCACTTTGGAGCGAAGTTCGACGAGGCCATCGATGTCCGTGGTCGGCAGGGGGTCTTCGTAGAAGGCGTAGCCGAGCTTGTCGAGTTCGCGGCCGACCGCGAGAGCCTGGTAGCGGTCGTAGACCCCGACGGGGTCGAGCATGAGGATGTAGTCGTCGCCGGCGGCCTGGCGAACGGCCCTGCAGATTTCGATGTCGAGTTCGTAGTTGTCCTCGTTCGGCGCGGTCCCGCCGGGAGGGTGGATCTTGTAGGCCTTGAAGCCGGCGGCCTTGCAGCGCTTTACCTCGTCAACGAAGTCTTCCAGCCTCTCGTGATGCTGCGAGCTGCCGTATGCCATCACGCGGTCGCGATACGCGCCGAGGACGCGGTAGGTGGGCAGACCCACCGCCTTGCCCATAATGTCCCACAGGCAGTTGTCGATGGCCGACGCATAGGAGAGCTGCCCCTGGCGGCCCAGGTCAGGCTGCCACTGCGAGGTCAGCTTGGGAAGGTCCAGCACGCTCTTGCCGGGCAGAGTGCGCTTGGCATATTCCAGCCAGCCGAGATTACTCCAGTTGGGGTGGAAGTAGCGGTTCTCCAGGGTGTAGTTGCCCTCGATGCCGCTGTTGGTCACGACGGCGGCAACTTGTTCGGTGGCGGGCGCTCTGGCGGGTGCGGAAGACGCAGCCGTGCGAGTTGTCGCAGCCGAATCGGCCGGGCGGAACAGCGCGCGTCGGATGACGTAGACCTCGACCTCCTTGATGGTGAGGTCGGGAAGATCTCCCTTCTCGATGCCCACGGCTTGAGCCGCCATTTGGGCCGAATCCCACACCGCGGCCGCTCCGGCAACAGCCCCAAAGGCCGTGGCTCCCGACAAGAAACCCCGGCGTGACATGTGCTGTGCTCTCATTCTTTTTCCCCTTTTGCATGGTTCCGAGGTTACTCATCGTCCGCATGCCGCGCCTACCGCCGGTATCTGATTCCTTCGGCCCGGGCGCCCGCCAGGCGCGCAGATGCCAGCTCAGAACCAGGACCATGGTCGGGAATCGGCCCGCTCATATCAGGCTCAGCTTGTAAATGTGCATCGCATTCTTCAGGAAACACTTCTCCGCGGCGTCTCGCGACTTAGTCGAGAAGAAGCGTTTCATCAGCCCAACTTCCCTCGGCGATGGTGGCGACCCCGTAGCTATTGGGATAATCCGTGCCAAAGAGAACACGGTCTTTACCAAAAGCATCAAAGATTTAATCAAGCCTGGCTCGCAGCCGCTCATAATCTCTCGTTTCTGCCGCATCTTGCCGTTCAGAAGTTGAAATTCGCAGTGAGTTGGCCCTGACGCGCTGGACTGAACAAAGCACTAGGATTGATATATCCAAACCCTGAATTCAACGCGCCGTTCGCCCCTGTCACGGTGGGTGCAAGAGTATTCGTTCCGTCCGGATTTCCCTGCTCCGCCCGGTTAAACACGTTAAAGAATCGCATCTGCAACGCGAACGACATCCCTTCTCGTTTGGTGGCAAACACCCGCCCGAGCCCCATAGATTCTTGCGGTCTGCGCTGATAGCGATAATCGTTAAAGGCGATTGGTCCGAGTCCCCACGCTCCCTGAGCGGGGTCTGACCAGGCCGCCGGATTGAGCACCAGTTGCGTACTTGGGTTGATGCAGTGGCAATTCAGGCCTTTGAGGAAGAGCGGCTGGCCCGCAACCCGGTTCATGAATGTCGTGTTCGTCTCGTTGCGGAGCATAACGGCATTCAGATCGTTTTGCGCATAAGGCGCGGGAATCGGAAACCCGCTGGAATAGCGCAAGAATGCGCCATAGGTCCAATTCCTCGTAACCATCTGTAACGCCTTGCTGCTCCCAACGGCCGGGCTTCGATAGGAGATCGCGGTATTGAAGATATTCGGCTGAGAATCCTCGTCGATCATATAATTTGCGGCACGGTCGTAAACGTCATTGACCAGCGTGACATTGCCAAAAGCTCCCGGATATGCGACGCCAAGGCTGTTTTCTCTCTGGTGGGTGTAGCCGACTGTCTCGAACAAACCGTGGTAATCGCGTATCTCCGCCTTGAGCTGCAAAGCATCGTACCAACTGTTGCCGTTGTTTGCCCATTCGCCCGGAATAGTGCCAAATTGCGGATATGGCCTGAGCGACTGCGCCACGGTTTGACCCGTCGGCCAGCCGGCGTAGGGCGCTGCAAAGCCGGCCGCTTGTGCCTGGGGCGAGTTGACAGGCGAGGTCAACAGCGCCCAATCGGCCGGATTGGTCGGATCCAGTCCGTGCTTCGCAAATATTTGGTCCGTGTTGGCATTTGGATCGAGCAGATTTGAAGACAGCCAAACGCCGCGGTTTCCGACATAGGCAACAGTCGCACTTATCTTTGGGGTGATTTGCCGCTGGTAGGTGATGTTCCATTGATTGATGCGCGAAGGCCGGCCCGCGTCGGGGTTTATATAGTATTCGGGACCGTTGATTGCTCCTGGGGATGGATAATACGCGGGATTATACGTAGCTTGCGTCAATGCCGATGCGGGATAAATTAGGCCGCCCTTAAGAGTAACCGGAGCCACGCCGAAAGAAGCAGGCGTCCAGTTAAGTGTGTTCCATCCTGTGCCCACGATGGCGTCGCCGCCCAGATATTCGATATAATTCGTTGGCCCGTAGGTTATGCCCCATCCTCCTCTCAAGACATCCTTGGCGCTAAGTTGGTAGGCGAGTCCAAGCCGGGGAGCAACACCGTAGGGATATGTCTTTGTAAAAGACCCTGCGCCCGCGCGGTTTTCATATTGCACTCCACCCAACAGGCCCCCGGCTGCGGAGTTTACGACATTGGGGCCAAACTCCGACCAGCGGTTTCTTCGTTCGTGCCACGAGGCCTGATAATCGTAGCGCAGGCCGTAGTCCACCGTTATCTTCCGCGTCATCTTCCAGGTGTCCTGACCGTAGATTCCCCAGGCTTGCTTCTCGAATGTCGGGTCCTGACCTGAGGTTATAGACGCCGAGTCGACCGCGCCCAGATAGAAGCTGGCGTATGGAAATCCCACATCCGAGCCGCTCAACGTTCCCGATTCCAGATAGGGAAGACCTGTTTCCTGCGGCTGGAAAGTGAAATCGCCTCCCATGCCAGCTAAGGTCTTCTCGGTGAACGTCGCCAGGCGCCATTCGCCCCCGAACTTGAGGGAATGGTTGCCTTTCAGCCAGGAATAGGCTCCGACGGCCGTCGGAGTAAGGTTGTTGTAAATCCCGAAGTTGCCCACGCCAAGGGACCCTGTGGCTGTTGACGCTACGCCGACTCCGTTTGTGGTTAGGCCCGCGAAGCCTCCTCCGGCGGTCGCGAATATCCCGGAAATTTCCGGGAAGGAGCAACCGGCGTTCGAACACCCGACGAGTCCCAGCTTTGCTTCCGCACCGTAATTATAGGAGCTGAGAGGGGCCGCGTCTTCGTGGTAGTAGCCCGTCTCACCCAGGCCGAAGTGAAGCAACTTCGTGGGCCCGCAAACAGAACCAGTTCTTTAGCAAACCGCCGCCTTCGGCCACTCGGCCATCTCTCCGGCAGTCAGGAATGGCTTACTTCGAACAATTCACCACACGTTCCTTCAGTTCTGCCGCTGGCCAACTGCTGGCCAGGGCTGTCCCAGGCCGCTCACAACCGTCTGCATGCGCTCCATCGCCGCCAGCACATCCGAGTCGAAAGCCTTGATGTAGCGCTCGTTGCCGATGTGCGGCTTGGCGTGAATTAGGCTCAGAAAGTGCGGAATGGGGTTCGAGATTCGATGCATTGGGGAGCCGGTACGAAACAGCGCGGGCGAGATTGTGGCGGCAATCAGTATTTCAGGCGTCAAAGCCCAACTTGAAAGCATTCCGGCCAAAGCATCGCAAATCATGGCCACCGCTGCGGCTTTGTCGCAGAAAATGATCGGGTTCCCGCGAGGTCTTCAGCCAACATCCCGCGAACTGAATCCCGTTTTTCAATTGGAATCATAGGGTTATTACAAGACGCCGAGCGAGCTCGATTGGCGCGGAAGGGGTTCTTGTGGCTCTTTTGACCAGTACGGCGAACCCGAAGAGTCCATCCCATCGGACAGTTCAATTCGACATTTCCGCTTCGGTTTTCCACTCCGAGATGTTTGTGGGTAAGATCGTACTATGCTCGGTGAATTGATTCATCCTACCCGTGGCCCGGCAACTGAAGCGGATTTGCGAATGTTCCGGCAAGTCGAAGAGCAGCTTTACACAGCAGTGATTTCCGACGCTCTGGATGAACTGGGTTCTCGAGATCAGGCGCTCCGCGAGTTCCTGCGGCCGATCTCGGGAAGTGAACGAATTGTGGGCTGGGCGCGCACCATATCTTGTGTCGATGTGTACCACATTCCGGAAAATCCCTACGCAATGGAAATAGAAGCCGTCGATTCAATTCTTCCGGGCGAGGTCGTGGTTGTCTCGACGGCGGGCTCACTGCAGAATGCGCCGTGGGGCGAGTTGCTCTCGACTGCTGCGCAAGCGCGCGGAGCGCGGGGCGCGGTGATCGATGGACTCGTTCGCGATGTCAGAAAGATCCAGAGCATCGACTTCGCAGTGTTTGCCCGCGGCATCAAGCCGGTGGACTCAAAGGGTCGCGGAACGATCATCGATTACAACGTGCCAATTGATTGTGCCGGAGTGCGGATTTCTCCGGGCGATCTGATTGTTGCCGACTATGACGGTGTAATCGCGGTTCCGGCGGAGGTTCTGCCTAATCTGATCCAGTTGGCCTTAGAGAAAGTGAGGAAGGAGGACGGAACCAGGGCAGAACTGAAGAATGGCGCCTACCTGAAGGATGTTTACGCGAAATATGGCGTGCTGTAGAACTGGGTGGCAGCATGCAAAACTGTCACGGCAGGGATCGACCGAACTCGTCGGGGCCAAAGGGCCCATTCATTTTGCCTTACAATCTCAGATCAAGTCGATGCGGAATACGTAACCACCGGATGGACTGTTGAGCGGCGGCCAGCCAGGGTGCTGATACGCCGGATTGTCAATCGACCAACCCGGATGCTCGCCGGCGTCGACACCGTAGAGTTGGCCGTTGCGCACGGCGACATCGTGCATGTCGCAAGAACCAGGGACGAACTCTACAAGCTGAATGACCTCACCGGTATTCACGTCATATTTAACAAGGCCCGGAGTGTAGCCTTCGTAACCGGGCACGTCGGGATTCTGAGCGCCGCATACCTGCCAAATAAAACCATTTTCGTATTCCATGCCGTGCAGCCGTGCACTGATTTCGGGTATGCGGGTGCACAAGAACATGGAGTCGACCTCCCAGGTCTTGGGATCGATGCGCATAAGCGATTCCAGCCGGTTCGCATATATCCAGAGCTTGCCGTTCTGCCATGCCATGCCATGGCAAGAGCCTCCATCCGCCGTCGGGCCGAATGGTATCTGGCGATGACTGATCTGCTTGGAATTCATGTCGGTCTGAAAAATTCCGTTAATCGGAGGGGTAGGATGGTTCATTTCCGATGCTCCGTTAGCGCCGCTCCAGACATATCCATTCCCAAAAGTCATTCCGCTGGTGTTCTTGGAATTGGTCACGACCGTGTGCAGCACTTTGCCATCAAAGTCCAGCAACCAAGCGGCTTCCTGCCGGTTATCATGCCGTTGCTCCTGAACCCAAAATCCTCGTCCTTCGGGATCGGTTGCGACGGCGTTGGGCCAGGAAGGCGGGGTCATAAACAACTTCGTCGTTCTTGCCATCTGCTTCGGAATCGGCTTTCCGCGCCCTTGACCGCCGCCGCCCGTCCTGCCGAGAGCATCCGTTCCTGGCGCCCGGGGAGCCACCTCTGTTTGCGCCAAGGCTGCGCTTGCGGCCAGATCCATACCGAGGCCAACGCCCGCAGCTAAAAAGTCTCTCCTTCCTAATCGTTTTGTCATTGGGGCTCCCCTGTCTGTTGGGACTTACGTTTGAGATTAACCGTGGATTGGGTTCGAATCGCATTCTCAGTCAGCCGACGGATTGTAGCAAGGCGCCGTCAAGTTAGAATCGGTCCAGGCCTTTAGCCTTCCACGTCGCCGTGGCTTCGGGCCGAGTGATGTAGCGGATAAAGGCCTCGGCAGCCGCCGGATCGGCGCTCCGCGCCGAAACGGCAACAGCTCCATCAATATGGGCATTCAGCTCCGATGGCAGCGGACCGACATCGGAGATTTCCGGATGCGGATAAATCTCGCAGACGAGCTGCAAGGCCATGTCGCCTTCGCCGCGCGCGAGCGCTTGGCCGCCTTCGCCTTTGCTGCTGATCACCCCATGCACGCCGGAGAATTGCGGCTGCTTGAGCAACCGGTCGATGATCCCCCCCTCCATGCTGCCCGAGGCGGGATTGGAGTACATGACTGCTTTCGCGCCCCTGAGGGCGGCGGCCAGTTTCTCCACCGTGGAGACGTCGGGATGGGGCGCGCCCGCCTTGACGGCAAGGCCGATCTCGACACGGCCGAGCGGCTTGAACGTGCCCTCTTTGACGCCTCTGTCGAGAGCGAGCGTGCCCATGAGGTCGAGAGGCTCCATCGGAAGCACGACGACATCGGGCGCTGGCGTGACGGCGTTGATATCGTTGACAATCTTGCCCATGTTTTCTAACTTGACTGTGACTTTTATGCCGGTCTCTTTGGTATAGGCGGCGGCGAGATCCAGTAGTCCGGCATTGTAGACAAAGCCGGGTGAGAGAACGAGGATTTCCCCAGGGCTCGACTTTGTTGGAGGCGTGATGAAAGCGGCGAGCAGAACGGCAAAACAAATTGAGCGCATGCTTTTACCTGGAAATTCCGCACTGCCTTTCGGCTGCGTACTAATATATCCTCGTTTGCCCCCAATCGCGAACCTTTTGTCTTTGTTCCCAGATCAAAGACCCGGTCATGCGCCACGTGGCCGGCGGTTTGTCGCATCGTTTGTCTACAATCTTCCCTATGACTCCGGCACGGACTTCGCGCTCTCAAACCGCGTCGTCGACTCCACCATCATCGGATGAATGGTGGGCGACATTCTCATCGTCGCTGACGGCGCGTCGGCCGATGCGCGAACTGCAAGGCGCGCTGGAGTACTCGTTCTAAACCAATGGAGGATCTATTCCATATGAGATTACTGAAATCTGCAATGCTCGCCGCAAGTGCGGTGGGGATGGTATTGATCGCGATGGCGCCGCTGACCAATGCAGAGGCGCAATCCTCGGATGAAGGGCAGGCGCAGGGTCAAGCGCAATCGTCGGATCAAGGACAAGGCCGCGATGGCGGAAGAAGCAGGCCGCAACTGAAACTTGCCTGGGCGCCACAACCCGTCGAACTCACGCCCTATATCGCGCCCAACCGGCCTTGGTGGAAACTAGCCGATATCATCAAGAGTCATGCGGGACAGCAGAGTTGGACCCAGGAGATTAGTCTCTCTCGAGATTTTCACGGCCAATACATCCAAATGGCGCCTGGCGAAAAGACCAAGACCAGGTTCTATGCCGATGATCGTGTCTTTTGGATCGTGCAGGCGGGCCAGGTTCGCTTCACGATTCAAGGCCAGGAACCGTTCGTCGCCTTGAAAGGATTTCTTGTTCAGGTGCCTGAGCGTGTCCCCTACAGCTTGGAGACAGTTGGAAACGTCCCGGCACTGTTCTTTCAAGTGACGCCCGCCGGAGAGCAACCCTCATATCCACTGACTGAGACACCAACGCCGGTCAAAGGCTGGAAATATACCGAGGAGGCCTACACCGGAGAGGGCCATTATGACCAAGGGCCAGGCCCGATCGTTAATAGACCGTATATCGACTTCAACAAAGAGATCATTCAAGGTGGCGAGCGGATCGGTGTGTTCGTGCAAGACGATAAGACGTATGCCACTATTATTCGTGGCCTTGCGCCAGCAACACCGCCGAAACCGACCGAATTGGGTCACTTCCATGAGAATTTCCCGGAAATCTGGTTTATCGAAGAGGGCCAAATGGAAGTTCAAATCGAAGGCGAGCCAATCATGATTGCCAGCCAGGGTGATATCGTTCAGGCGACGGCGGAACGCTGGCATCGCTTAACGTCGTATGGACCGGGTATGTCAACGCGCATACCAATCATCCCACGTCCTGGTAATCTGCATTACGTTCAGCCGCCGGTGGCGGTTGACAGGGGGCAGCCGCGTCATAAAAACTAAGAAGCCCGAGATTTTCGCGATGCTTCGACGTCTGAATTTTGTGAATTTATTTTTCGGCCACGGTCGATTTGCCTTCTTCAATGAGTTGAGCTTGCGGAGGGGATCAAGTTTACCTATGTAATTTAGAAAGTTGTAACGCCCCTATATTTTTCATGGCGATTTAGCTCATGTTTCGTCGATGGCTCCCTGGGAAGAGCAATCGTCAACATGTGACCACGATTGATGGAGCGCGTTCGGCAAAGCCGAAGAGAGCCGCTGCAACGCCGCAGCCCGGCCCTCGGCGGCATGAATGAGCCGATCGAGATGCGCAAATAGACCTGCAACGGTTCGTATAGCTTAGTCGTGCAGGGCGGATCGGGAAGGGATTGATTTGCATCGCCCTCCAAAACCTTGGAGTTACTGAGATAGGACGACTGCTTGCGAAGGGCTGGTGAGGATCAATCTTCTGGTCGCGTCACCATTCCGGCAGTGCGGCGAATCGCAGTTCGACAACCTTCTGCATGTAACAGGTTAACGTTCTCGAGTTCTTCAGATACGAGGAGGGCGGTATGAAGGTTTCCAGGCAGAGCACGCCGATGACAATCCTACGCATTGCCTGTCAGGGCGGGGCAAAAGCGATTCTTTTCGTTGCCCTTGCGGCGAGTGCACAACAGACGCCAAATCCATATCAGATGCCAAATCCATATGGCGCGCCAGTTTCTCTCGACAATGCCAAGAAAGCTGCTGCGGCAGCTAGTGCGGAGGCGGCGAAGAATGGCTGGACTATGGTAGTCGCAATCGTAGATCCGGACGGCACTCTCATTTACTACGAGAAGATGGACAACACGCAGCTTGGAAGCGCGAATGTGGCGATCAGTAAAGCGCGCTCCGCGGCCCTCTTCAAGCGTCCGACGAGAGCATTCGAGGATTTGCTTGGTCAAGGCAGCGAGGGTGCGAGGTATTTGAAAATGGAAGGCGTTATCCCAATCGAGGGAGGCATTCCACTGGTAATGGGCGGCAAAATTGTGGGTGCGATTGGTGTTTCAGGCGGTAAAAGCGCACAAGACGCCCACTGCGCGCAGGTGGGCGCAAACGCCCTTAAGTGACGCAGAAGTCAGCGTGGGGAAGTGATTTGTTCTGTGAGCACTAGAGCCTGTTATTAACCTTGCGCCCGTAAATCCAATGGAATCAGCATGGCATTTTTGAAGGTACAACAAGACAAATGGAAATCGTAGGCGCAGCCGGAACCGAGCATCCCCCAGTATCCGCGTTTTGCTGGGATTTTCGGCATTTTGCTCGCTTGCGGCGCCCTTCAAAGTTAACAACAGGCTCTAGGGCCTCAAGAAATCCACTGCGCGTCCACGAGTCCTTCCAGAGCTCGCGTTTTCGAGGACGATCTCGACGACGGCAATGGGCTTCGACGCCATCGGTGTCTTCGCGCGCAACACTGTCTTCGGCTTTCCGGCCGAGCGATTTTCTTGGTTTTCGCGCATTCGGGCTCTTGTTGTTACATTCACAGTCATGAGGTTTCGCGCGAGGCCGTCGCGGCGCAACATGCGCTTCCTGCCCTTGGTCGCCGCCACCTATTTCATGGTTTCCGGCGGCCCCTACGGGATCGAAGACATCCTGGGCGGAGCTGGCTATTTGTGGGCGATCATGATTCTCCTCGTGCTGCCGTTCGTGTGGTGCCTGCCCACGGCGCTGATGATCGGGGAGTTGGCCAGCGCCATCCCCTCCGAAGGTGGATTTTATATATGGGTTCGCCGCGCGCTCGGGCCGTTTTGGGGTTACCAGGAGAGCTGGCTGTCGCTTTCCGCCAGCGTTTTCGACATGGCGCTGTATCCCGCCATTTTCGTGCTTTACCTGGGAAAATTCAGCCCCGCACTCACCCAAGGCTGGCGAGGGTATCTCTGGTCGCTGCTGGTGGTGATTGTCTGTTGCGCCTGGAACCTGTGCGGTGCCTCGGACGTTGGCGAGGGTTCGGTGGGCATGTTCGTGCTGCTGATGGCGCCTTTTGCGATTTTGGCGGTTCTCGGGTTCTGGCGCTGGTCCACCGTACATCCAGCAATACACTGGGGTCAGCCCGCAGCCGCGCCCGGGGCTGAGGTCGGTATCTCCACTGCTATTGTGGTCGCTCTATGGAATTACATGGGCTGGGATAACGCCTCCACGGTTGCGCAGGAGGTGGAGAATCCGCAGCGCAATTACCCGCGCGCCATGATCGCGGCCGCGCTCCTTACCGCCGTCACTTATATTGTTCCGCTTGCCGCTGTAGCTGCTGGTGGGCTCTCACCGGAAAACTTTTCCACCGGTTCCTGGGCCATTGCCGGCGGGGCGATCGGCGGCCCCGCTTTGGACATAGCGGTCATTGCCGGCGGCGTCATCTGCGGGGTGGGGATGTTCAACGCGCTCATGATGAGCTATACTCGCCTGCCCATGGCAATGGCTGAGGACGGTTTGTTGCCGCGAGTTCTGACCCGACGCAACCTTCGCGGTGTTCCGTGGGTAAGCGTGCTGGTCTGCGGGCTCGGATGGGCGCTGGCGCTCAACCTCCCCTTTGAGCGCCTTATTTCGATCGACCTGATTCTTTATGGATCGAGCTTGCTCCTCGAGTTCGCGGCGTTAGCCGTATTGCGCATCCGCGAACCGGAACTGGAGCGGCCCTTTAAGGCAGGGAATTTGACGTTCGCCTGTCTGCTCGGGGTGGGGCCAGCGGTGCTGATCGGATACGCGCTTTACGCCTCGCGCGACGAGAAGATTATCGGGGCCGTGTCGGCTCTGGCGTTCTCTGTCATGGTTGCATTGCTCGGCCCGGTGATCTATTGGCTTGCCGCCGCTTTCCGAGTGCGGCGCCGGGACATTGAATCGGTCACGGAATAGAAACCTTCTGCTCCTTTCGAATTTCGGCGCGGAATCCGCCTCCGGTCCCGCGCACGGGAAAAGTCCTGGTCATTGACAGTCATTTCAACCCTGGGCACTGTGATTCCGGTGACAGGTGTGGGGTGACCTCCATCACAGCGATGGCCTTCGCTAAGGCGCAGAATAACGCGGGCTTAGAGAGTGCGATCCGTGGTCGCGAGGCGCAATTTGTGAGGGCCGGACAGAGGCTGAGGCATCGTTCCGCTGATGATCGTGGAGGGGTGCAGAGATGACCTGGAGCGAAGAGTATCGGCATAAACAAATGAGCGCCGAAGAAGCGCTTCAGGCGGTGCATTCCGGAGCGAGAGTCTGGATTCAATCGGGATGTGGTACGCCTTCCCCGCTCGTGAATGCACTGGTGGCGCGCGCCTCCGAACTCCGCGATGTTGAGATCGTCCACATGATGACGCTCGGCAGCGCCGATTACACGCGGCCGGAATACGAAGGTCACTTCCGACATCGCGGCCTTTTCTTGGGCCCCAACGTTCGCGAGGCAGTGGCCGCGGGACGCGCCGATTACACGCCCATCTTCTTGAGTGAAATTGAGGGGCTGTTCGAAAATGGCGCATTGCCGCTCGATGTCGTGCTGATGCAGGTTTCGCCCCCCGACAGTCATGGTTTCGTAAGCCTGGGCACGACGGTGGACTGTACGCTCACAGCGACGCGTTTCGCCAAATTGGTGATCGCCGAGATCAATGACCGCATGCCGCGCACGCATGGCGATACGGTGCTCCATGTCAGCCACATCTCCGCTCTCGTGGAGAGTTCGCGCCCACTGTTGGAGATGCACGCCGAGCCCTTCACTGAGATGCACATGCGGGTGGCGCGCAACGTGGCCGCGCTCATTCCCGATGGCGCAACCTTGCAGACCGGCATTGGCGGCGTTTCGGAAGCGGTGCTGCGCTGTCTCGACGACAAGCGTGACTTGGGCATTCATACGGAGATGTGCCCCGACGGCGTGATCGATTTGATGGAGTCGGGCGTGATGAACGGCGAGCGGAAATCTCTGCATCGTGGCAAGGCGGTGGCTGCCTTCGTTTTGGGCACACAGCGGCTCTTCGATTTCATCCACGAGAATCCCAGCTTCGAGTTCCGGTCCATAGGCTATACGAACGATCCGTTTGTGGTGGCGCAAAATGACCGCATGGTGGCCATCAACTCGGCTTTGCAGATCGATCTCACCGGCCAGGTCTGCGCGGATTCCATGGGCGCCAGGCCCTACAGTGGTTTCGGCGGCCAGATCGACTTCATTCGTGGAGCCGCTCGCTCGCGAGGTGGGGTACCTATCATCGCGTTGCCCGCGACGGCGCGCAACGGCGCAGTGTCGCGGATTGTGCCGGTGCTCGAGCCGGGCGCGGGGGTGGTGACTTCGCGCGCCGACGTGCATTACGTGGTCACCGAGCACGGCGTCGCGTATCTGCACGGAAGGACGCTGCGTGAACGCGCCGAGG
Source organism: Acidobacteriaceae bacterium (assembly GCA_030041305.1). Lineage (GTDB taxonomy): Bacteria > Acidobacteriota > Terriglobia > Terriglobales > Acidobacteriaceae > Telmatobacter. Next base: position 6,225 of record JASHOC010000329.1, on the reverse strand, counting down.
CGCTGATCGCCATCGCGGAACCGCGCTTTCAAACCGAATTGGAGGATTTTGCCGTGCGCTCGCATTACCTGGAGCGCGAAAAAGCGGCGGCCGCCTGTGCTTAAACGCCGGCATGCGCCGAAGAAGGTGAAGGAATGGTCGAAGGAAACAAAATCGAGGCGAAGAAGCTGGATCGGGGCTGGCTGCGGATCGATGGAGAGGAATGCAAAGGGTGCGGATTGTGCATCGAGGCCTGTCCGCCCAAAGTCATCGCCATGCGTGAGGAACTGAATCCCTACGGTTATCGAACCGCCATCTACGCGGGCGCCGGCTGCACCGGATGCGGAGTTTGCTTTATGGTCTGTCCGGAGCCGGGCGCGATTACCGTATTTCGCGCCGTAGTGCGACGCGTGGAAGGATCTGGCCATGCAAACGCCGGGGTCGAGGAGGCGATCTCATGCGCAAGCAACTGATGAAAGGCAACGAAGCCATCATTAAAAGCGCCATCCTCGCCGGATGCCGCGGTTTTTACGGCTATCCCATCACACCGGCCAGCGAGATCACCGAGGCCGCGGCGCTCTACATGCCCAAGGCGGGCGGCGTCTTTGTGCAGGCGGAAAGCGAAGTAGCGGCGATCAACATGCTTTACGGCGCGGCGGCGGCGGGTGTGCGGGCTATGACCGCCTCGAGCGGGCCCGGCATCAGTCTCATGCAGGAAGGCATCAGCCACATGGCCGGGGCGGAGTTGCCATGCGTGATTGCCGACATCACGCGCGGCGGGCCGGGCCTGGGCAACATTGGCTCCGAGCAGGGTGATTACCACCAGGTGGTGAAAGGCGGCGGCCACGGCAACTACCGCACCATCGTGCTGGCGCCGTATTCCGTTCAGGAAATGGCGGATTTGACCGCGCTGGCCTTCGAACTCGCGGACCGCTATCGCAATCCGGTCTTTGTGCTCGCGGATGGTTTTGTCGGCCAGATGATGGAGCCGGTCGAGTTTCCGCAAAAGGCCATTCAAGCTCCCATGCCTCCGTGGGCGGTTGCGGGAACGGCGGCCACGCGCGGCAATCTGATTACCTCGCTGCATATGGGGTGCGACGATCTGGAAGCGCATGTGCTCGCACTCGAAGCCAAGTATAAGCTCGCCGAGCAGCGAGAAGCCCGCGCGGAAGAGTGGTGCGCCGAAGATGCGGAAATCGTGCTCGTCGGCTACGGTATCGTGGGGCGCATTCTAAAGGCAGTCACCGCCGAGGCGCGCGCCGGCGGCCTTCCTGTGGGCGTGCTGCGGCCAATCACGCTTTACCCGTTTCCCATTGTGCATTTCCAGCGTCTCGCCTCGCGCGCTCGCGTCTTCGTGGTCGTGGAGATGAGCAGCGGCCAATTGCTCGATGATGTGCGCCTGGCGCTGAACGGCGCCTGCCCGGTCGAATTCCTCAGCCGCGTGGGCGGCAATGTGCCGTCCCACGATGAAGTGCTCCGGTTTGTGCGCGTGCAGGCGCTGCGGTTCATCGGAGAGGAGCAAATGGCGCATGTCTAGCGAAGCGGTTCAGGAATACACAGTTGCGCAGGGGAGGGCAAAATCCTTCTACACGCGCTACGAGCGGAAAGACGAGCTGCAGCACCAGACCCACTATTGTCCCGGCTGCGGCCACGGCACGGTTCACAAGATGCTCGCCCACGCCATCGACGAACTTGGCGTCCAGGACCGCACCATTCTCATTGCTCCCGTGGGCTGCGCGGTCTTTACCTACTATTACTTCGATGTGGGCAACGTTCAGGCCGCGCATGGGCGCGCGCCCGCCGTCGCCACGGCCATGAAGCGTAGTCGGCCGGAGAGCATTGTCATCAGCTACCAGGGCGACGGCGATCTTTCGGCGATTGGCGCAGCGGAAATTCTGCACGCGGCCAATCGTGGCGAAAACATCTCCGTCATCTTTGTGAATAACGCCATCTACAGTATGACCGGCGGACAGGCCGCGCCGACCACCTTGATCGGCCAGAAGAGCACGACCACGCCCGAGGGACGCAGCGCCATGACCGAGGGCTACCCGCTCCATGTAAGCGAGCTGCTGGCCACGCTCGAAGCGCCTGTCTACATGGAGCGCGTGGGCTTGGGCGACAATAAACAAATTGCGCAAGCCACGCGAGCCGTCCGCCGCGCCGTCGAAAACCAGACGCGTGGCTTGGGTTTTTCGATGGTCGAAGTGCTCTCGCCTTGCCCGACGATCTGGAAGATGAATCCCATCGACGCGCAGCGCTGGGTGCGCGACGTGATGGAGAAGACATTTCCCCTGGGCGTCTTTCGTGATCGCACCAAGGAAACCGCGCCACGCCACGCCCTTCGGCCGGCTCCGGCTCTCGACGCGATCCCGCGTCTTCTCGGCTTGGCCGAGGAGGACTTGCCGGCAGATCATGCACACACCGTTGCCCGGCATCGCGAAATCGACCTTCAGGTGCGCATCGCAGGTTTCGGAGGGCAAGGCGTGCTCTTGCTCGGCGAGGTGCTGGCGGAAGCAGGCCTGGACGCGGGACTTGAAGTTTCCTGGCTGCCGTCGTACGGGCCGGAGATGCGCTCCGGGACGTCGAACTGCCATGTGCGTTTGTCGAGCCAGCCCGTCGACTCGCCGCTGGTTACCGTGCCCAGCGTGTTAGTGGCCATGAACGAACCCTCGCTGCGTAAGTTTGATCTGACGGTGCGCAGTGGCGGATGGGTGATCTACAACGGCGACACGTTTCCCGCCGATTGCATGAGAGACGGCGTGCACGTCCTCGCGCTCCCGTTCACCCGATTAGCCGCTGAGTTGGGCGACCCGCGCGCGGCGAATATGGTGATGCTGGGCGCGCTACTGGAAATTGACGGCGTGCTACCCAGGGCCAGCATCGAAGCCGCGCTGGGCCGTCTGGTGAAGAATCCACGCTGGATCGAGCTGGATGAGCGCGCATTGGCCCGCGGACGCGAACTCTTTAAGGAATCTTTGCGGCAGGGATCATGGGCCAAGGAATCGCGCGCGGAGGCATGAAATGAAAGCGGAGGCGGATCCTAACCTGATTGTTTATTTCGGCGGTAATTATATACCGCTGGCCGAGGCGCGTGTCGGCATCCTTACACACGCTCTTCACTACGGCACCGGCGTGTTCGAGGGCATTCGCGCCCACTGGGACGAGAGCGCGCAAGAGCTGTTTGTGCTTCGCCCACGGGAGCATTTCGAGCGCTGGAAACGAAACTGCGGCATCCTGCGCATCGAGGTTCCGCTGTCGCCCGAAGAGCTTTGCGACGTCGCGCTCGAGCTCATGCGGCGCAATGCTTTCCGCACCAACGTTTACATCCGCCCCATCGCCTACAAGTGCGCGGAGCGCATTGGCGTGGCGCCGGACGAGCAGGACGCCTTCGCCATTGTGGCCTTGCCTTTCGACGAATACCTGCACACGGAAAAGGGTTTGCACGCCGGCGTCAGCGCGTGGCGGCGTGTTGAAGACAACGCGATTCCGGCGCGCGCTAAGATTTGCGGGGCGTACGCCAATAGCGCTCTGGCCAGCGATGAGGCGCGCCGCAGCGGATTCGACGAGGCCATTATGCTTGACGAAAACGGGCATGTGGCCGAAGGCGCCACCTGCAACATCTTCATGGCGCGCCAAGGAAGACTCGTTACGCCGCCGGTCACCGACAGCGTGCTCGAGGGCATTACCCGCGACTGCGTCATGACGCTCGCGGCGCGCGAACTTGATCTCAAAATCGTCGAGCGCTCCATCGACCGCAGTGAGCTGTACGTATGCGACGAACTCTTTCTCACGGGCACGGCGGTGGGTCTGGCGCCGGTGGTGCGCGTCGATCATCGCCGCGTGGGCGACGGGGTCATCGGCCCGTTTACGCGCCGTTTGCTCCAGTTGTACTTCGACGCGACGCGCGGCCATTTGCCGCTTTACCGCAAATGGCTGCTTGGGGTTTATGAGGGGCGCCCGACATGCGGGCAGGAGGCGGCCGTGGTGATGGAGACAAGTGTGGCCTGAGCGGAAGCCGGCCCGCCGCGGCGGGCGGCGATTCCGGCCCAGGCAAGGAGGAAACACCAATGCTGACGACAATCATCGCAGGGAACGCATACGACGTGGCCCTGGAGAACTTCGACGCCGCGGCCGATGCGCTGGGCCTCGACAAAGACACCCGCGAAATGATCAAGTATCCCGAGCGCGTGCTCACGGTGAGCGTGCCGGTGCGCATGGACGACGGGCATATTCGCCGCTTTGAAGCTTACCGGGTGCAACACAGCACGGCGCGCGGGCCGGCGAAGGGCGGCATCCGGTTTCACCCGCAGGTGACGCTGGACGAAGTAAAGGCGCTGGCCACGTGGATGACGTGGAAGTGCGCGGTGGTGAATATTCCCTATGGCGGGGGGAAGGGCGGCGTGACCTGCGACCCGAAGCACATGTCGCAGGGCGAGTTGGAGCGGATGACGCGGCGCTATACAAGTGCGATTCTGCCGCTCATTGGGCCCGAGCAGGATATTCCCGCGCCGGACGTTTACACCAATCCGCAAACCATGGCCTGGATCATGGACACTTACAGCATGACCAAGGGCTATACGATTCCGGGCGTGGTGACGGGCAAGCCGATTGGCTTAGGCGGATCACTGGGCCGCAACGAAGCCACGGGACGAGGCGTTTTCAACACCATCGAGTCGGCCTGCGAGCATCTGCACAGGACGCTCAAGGGATCGAGGGTGGTGGTGCAGGGCTTCGGCAACGCGGGCTCGATCGCCGCTCAGTTGCTGCACGATGCGGGAGCGAAAGTGATTGCGGTGAGCGACTCGACGGGCTGCATCTACAACCGCGACGGCCTGAATGTTCCCGAGCTGATCCAGATGAAGTCGCTTTGCGGCCATGTGGACGGGTTCCCGGAGAGCGAGCCGATTCTTCCGCACGAACTGCTTGCGCTCGACTGCGACATCCTGGTTCCGGCGGCGCTGGAAAACATGATTCACGCGGAAAATGCCGGCGCAGTGCGAGCGGGCATTGTGGCGGAGGCGGCCAACGGACCGGTCACGCCGGCGGCGGACAGAATTTTGGAAAGCAAGGGCGTGTTCCTGATTCCCGACATTCTGTGCAATGCCGGGGGCGTCACCGTCTCCTACTTCGAGTGGGTGCAGGATGAGCAGCATTTGTTCTGGGAGGCGCAAGACATCTATGACCGCCTGGAGCGGGTGATGAAGACCGCTTTCCGTGACGTGCTCAAGATCCACATCGACCGTAACGTGCCTATGCGCATTGCGGCGAACATGCTGGGCATCGGCCGGGTGGCCGAGGCCGTGCACATCCGGGGCATTTACCCGTAGACCGGCACAGAGAGGGCGGTGATCCACTCTTTCCGCAGGCAGGCTTGCTCGAGCTTGCCTGCGGAATGGATGGGCGTGCGCTTTTCGCGCAGGCGGTATCCCTATCGTCGCTACGGTGAGCATCCCTGGGAACCCAGCACTTTGCTCAGTTACGAACTTGGTGATCGCATCGGTTGTAGTAGGGGCCGTCTTGGTTGCGCTCAAATTAGCTAACTTGGCGCATCCACTCCCCCTACCCCACCCTACTTTCTGTAAGCAAATATGCTGTTTTCAGCGATTTGCGCAGCGTGATCCGGCGTAAAAATAAGCAAACACATGATTTACTCGCAGATTAAGGAAAACAAGAGAGTTAACGAGCCTCTTTCGAGCTTTGGCGCCGAAAAGCGTGCATTTTGTTGAGCGAAAAGCCGGCTGATTGTTGACGAAATTGCCTGTCGTTCTACACCGCGAATCGGCGGTTCAGAGCTTGCCGGCCTTTGAACGGCGAATGCGGCGGCTTTTCGTCGGTCAACGATCAGGATAGCAGTTCGCCGGAAATAGCATGTAAGTTGGAGTTGAGGCGCAAATGCTTAGGAATGAACGACTTGGAAGGGCAGGCCGGCCGGGTGGGGCTTGACAACTCGCTCGGAAGCGTGTCAATGGGGTCTTTCGCTGAAATCGCATTCGACAACCAGCATCCAGGTGTGCGTTCGCCGCCGGGCCAGGAGCGCAGGTACGACCGGGTCCTAGTACTACAGTTGTAACTGTATGATAGACTGAGGGTGCTCAGGCAGAGACTCCGCGGTCAGGATGGAGAAGTCGATCCGAGGATGGCGGAAGGAGTTGGTGCGGGTGCACCAGCGGATAGGGGATGTGTTTGCGCGCTCGGAGGTGGGGGAGCGGAGTCTGGCGTATCTGGAAGGTCTGCTGAGCGGCTGCG
>JASHOC010000328.1 GCA_030041305.1 Acidobacteriaceae bacterium | reverse complement strand
CCATCTGGACTCGTATCTCGATGAGTTCGCGTTCCGCTTCAATCGTAGAAAGTCGCGCCGCCGGGGAATGCTGTTCTACCGGCTGCTGGAGAACGCCCTGGTCACAAAACCATCCCGCTACCGGCCATCGCGAGCAAACGCGCCCACCGGAAAGCACAACCAGTAGTGGTTACTGTACTAAGGGAGCTACCCCACTTCGTGAAATACATCCAGGGCATGAAAGCGGAGGGGATCAACCTGCGCGCCATCACCGTCCAGAACGAGCCGCTGAACCCTAAAAATACGCCGAGCATGGTGATGTTCGCGACGGAGGAAGGCGCTTTCATCGGCAAGTATCTTGGACCTGCCTTTCGGGAGGCCGGAATCACGACCGAAATCCAGGCCTACGATCACAATCCCGACGTTCTCTCCTATCCGTTGTCGATCCTTGCCGACCCGATGGCGGGAAAATATGTCGTGGGAACGGCCCTTCATCTCTACGGCGGGGATAGCCGCGAGTTCACGAAAGTGCACGAGGCGTATCCGAACAAGAACGTCTACATGACCGAGCAATCGATTACCCAGGGTCCCGGCGCGGAAACGATCGACATCGCCGAGCCGGTAAGCCGGGTGCTGATTGGCTCAACGCGGAACTGGAGCCGGAACGTGCTGCTGTGGAATCTGGCCGCCGATCCGCGGTTTGGTCCGCACACCGGTAATGGCGGCTGCACTGTGTGCGCGGGCGCCATCACGCTCGACGGCGACAAGGCGGCGTTCAATGTGGCGTATTACGCTCTGGCGCATTTCTCCAAGTTTGTGGGACCCGGCTCCGTGCGCATCGGCTCGAGCGAATTGGAGCAATTATCGACCGTCGCGTTTCTTACTCCGGAAGGCAAGGTGGTCCTGCTGGCGGCGAATACCGGCAATTTCCCGACTCAGTTCTATATTGTCTATCACGGAATGAGCGCGTCCACCAGCCTGCCCGCGGAGTCGGTGGGAACTTACGTATGGTAAAGACGGGCGGAGCAAAAAGGCGGCGTAAATTTGCGAACACGAAGCCAACGCCGAGCCGCTGCCTGCGCCGAAGAGAGAACCGTCGAAGTTTGAAGGCGGCGATTGAGATGGGCTTGGCTTGGCTGCTGGCGTGCGTGGCCAGCGCGGCAAGCGCTTGGCAGCTTTGCTGTCAGGGTAAAATCGACTCGGAGGGACACCTCGACCAAATCATAGAGATACTTCAATGAACGATTCCAGCACTGGGGGGCGAAGCGGCCAACCACCCCGACCGGCGACTCACAAGCCAGCCAGTTTGAAGCAACTGGCTGAACACCTGGGGCTCAATCCAGCGACCATTTCCGTGGTCCTCAACAATGTTCCGGGACGGTCGATCCCGCAGGGCACCCGAGATCGCATCAAGGCCGCGGCCAAGCAACTGAATTACCAGCCAAACCTGTTGGCGCGCTCCTTGCGCAGCCGGCGCACCTTAACCATCGGCATCCTGGTTCCTGAGTTGGGCGACGGCTATCACACCCAGATCATGAGCGGAATCGGCGATCAACTGATGAAGGCGGGTTACTTTTACTTCACTGCCCATCATCGGCATAAGAAGAGCCTGATCGAAGATTACACGCGCCTGCTCGTCGGGCGCGGCGCACAGGGCATCATCGCCCTCGATACGCAGCTGGAGCATCCGCTTGCGGTGCCCGTGGTTGCCGTAGCCGGACATCGCCACATCGAGGGTGTGACCAACGTCCTGCTTGACCACCATCACGCTGCGGAGCTGATTCTCAGCCATCTTTACTCCCTGGGCCACCGGGAGATTGCTTTCATGCGCGGCCAGCCTTTCAGTTCGGACTCGGATGATCGCTGGAAAGGATTGGTGGAGGTGGCGAAAAGGCTCGGACTTGAAATCAAGCCAGAACTCGTCGTCAGCCTCGATCGCGATATGACTTCGCCCGAACTCGGCTATCCGGTGGTGCAACAACTGCTGTCGGCCCATCTGCCGTTCACGGCTTTGGTTGCATTCAACGACCTCTCGGCGATGGGCGCCATCCGGGCTCTGCAGGATTTCAAGCTGCGCGTCCCCGAGGATGTTTCCGTCATCGGCTTCGACAACATCAAGGTGGCCGCATTCACCATGCCGCGCCTGACCACAATTAATCAGCCGCTCGAAGAGATGGGCAGAATCGCGACGCAGAGCCTTCTGAATCGCATCCACGATACGATTCCGCCCCGCGATGAAGTAACCGTTGAGCCCCAACTCGTCGTCCGCGATTCGACGGGCCCGGTAAGAAAAAACCTGTAAAACCGATCGGGTTGGGCACACCCCCACCTTGGATTGACAATCCAATCCATCTCCGGAGAATTGATTGCCGAGACGATAGGCCCAATTCGGGGCAGGCGCTCTTCGTGCGGCGAGGCAACGCGCTGCTCTCTCCAGCGCGTGTCAAGGCCGCGACTTGTTCCCTTGCTTACTTCTTCAGCAATATCAATCACTAACTCTCAAGCCTGCAGTTTCGGGTAATTTCTTCGAATTCGCTACACTGGTTCTGGTGAGAACAACAGCCCTGCGGGCAAGCGCCAGATTCCGAAGCGGGATGGATGCAAAAGTCATGTTCGGAGGCCCAAGAACCAGCCCGTAACTCCTGCATTTTCTTTAATCTGGCAATAAGTGGTCTATTTTCTTATAATTACTCCGATTTCGGGCCCGCAACGGCCTGAAAACATGCCGCTTATCGACAGAATGGGGGGAGGGGGGCAACACAACCAGGCTGCAGCGCGGTTCACTGCCCGCCCCTGGCCTATGGATTCCGGCTTTTCCCCGATTCACCCCGTTCATCATTTCTGCCGCCTCATGCACTTGGGAGTGCGTCGGCAACAAGAGTTGGGTTTGTTGTCCCGCGCGCTCATTCGGTTCGCAAGCCGGGCGATACGGGTCGAGCGAGGGCGACATGGGAACCGGGAGCAGGCGACAAGCGTATGAGGGGTCTGCGCTATCCTGGAATACGCAGCGCATCATGTTCTTCACACCGCCGCCGTTGTGGGGAAATTTGTGTCCGGATTCAAGGTCTGGCATCACATAGCAAAGGACTCGCGGCATAAGTTCCTCCGGGCTGCTAAACGGCGATCGAAGCCGGGTAGTTCCGGATCGAGGAAGAATCGAGTGAAGAAGAGCCCATTCGAGCGCATTCGATGTGTCGGCTGGTTTGCCCTAGCGGCGCTGGCGGCAACCGGTTGCCACACCAAAACGACCTCGGCTGCCGGACCGGCCATGCAGGCCATGCCGGTGCATACCGTGGCCGTGGCCATGACCCCCGTGCCTCAGAGCGACCAGTATGTAGCCACCATTAAGTCGCGCCGCTCGGCCACCCTGCAGCCGCAAGTGAGCGGGATCCTTACGCAAATTAACGTTCATTCGGGTGACCATGTGAAAGCGGGCCAACCGCTGATGGAGATCGATGAGCGACAGCAGCAAGCCACGGTGGCTTCATTATTGGCTACCGAGCGCCAGAAGAAGGCGCTTTATGATTACAACCAGATCGAAGTTGACCGCGACCGACAGCTTTTCGAGGCGGGTATAACCAGCCACGACGCCTACCAGCAGGAAGAGCAGACCTTCCAGAACGCGAAGGCCGATTACGAATCGTCGGTCGAGGCGCGCAAAGCGCAGCAGCAGTTGCTCGACTACTACACCATCCACGCCCCTTTTGACGGCGTCCTGGGCGACATTCCGGTGCACGTCGGCGACTACGTTTCGCCCTCCGTAACTCTCACCACGCTGGACGAAAACCAGGATCTGGAAGCTTACATTTACATTCCTGCGGAGCATGCCGGCGAATTGCACGTTGGGCTGCCGGTCAACTTAATGGATAATGCCGGCCATCTTCTGGAGCAGACCAGCATCGACTTCGTATCGCCGCAGGTGGACAGCAATCTTCAGTCCATCCTCGCCAAGGCGCCCGTGCACGAGACGCCCGAGGCGGTGCGCAACGCACAGATGGTGAATGCAGAAGTGATTTGGAGCACCAAGCCAATGGCAGTGGTTCCCGTGCTGGCGGTGACGCGCCTGGGCGGTCAGACCTTCGTTTTCGTAGCCGAACAGCAGAACGGCCACTACCTGGCCCGCGAGCTGCCAGTGACGCTCGGCGCCACGGTGGGCAACGCCTATTCCGTCTCTTCTGGGTTGACTGCAGGCGAACAGGTGATCGTCTCGGGCACGCAATTCCTTGTCAACAATATGCCGGTCGTTCCGTTGGGCGGTTGAGGCGCACAGCCGCCCGCTTTAGCAGTGCAAGGCGCGGAATGCGTGATTGCGGAGAACCTACCGGTCCGCACTGCCTGGTCAAGGATAGAAGGAAAGAGGATTCTGCTTGTTCGTTGATTTCTTCATTCACCGCCCGGTTTTCGCAACCGTTTGCGCATTGATTATCATTCTCGCCGGCGCGGTGTGCATCCCCAATCTCCCCGTGGCCATGTACCCGACGCTGGCCCCGCCGGAGGTCACCGTCACCGCCCAATACGTGGGAGCCGACGCGGAAACGGTTGAGAAAGCGGTCACGATTCCCCTGGAAGAAGCCATTAATGGCGTGGAGGGAATGCGCTACATCAGCTCTACGAGCACCAACAGCGGTACATGCTCCATCATCATCACGTTCCAGACCGGCTACGATCTCGACATCGCCGCCGTAGACGTCCAGAACCGGGTGGCCAGTGCGCAGGGTTTGCTGCCTAGCGAAGTCAACGCCACCGGCATCACCGTCACCAAGGCCAACACCAACTTCGTCTTCGGCGCCGGGTTTTTTTCGCGTGACGGCCGCTATTCGAGCCAGTTCATCTCCAACTATCTCGAGGTGTATGTCGTGGATGCGCTTAAGCGCGTTCCCGGCGTGGGCAACGTAATGATTTTCGGCGAGCGCCGGTACGCCATGCGCGTGTGGCTTGATCCAGTCCGCCTGGCGGCGCGCGATCTTACGGCCGCCGACGTGGTGAGCGCGCTCCAGGAGCAGAACGTCGAGATTCCGGCCGGCCAGCTCGGCGAACCGCCAGCCAACCCCAAACAGGATTTCCAGATTCCGGTGCGCGTCTCTGGGCGCCTCACCAGCCCTGACGAATTCGACAATCTCATTGTCAAAAATTCACCGAACGGCCTGGTGCTGCTCAAAGATGTGGGGTACGCCGAAGTCGGAGCCGAAGACTATAGCTCGGCGCTCGAGTACTCGGGTAACCAGGCCATGGGCGTCGGTGTGCAGCAACTCTCCAACGCCAACGCTCTCGACGTGGACCGCAGGGCTAAGGCCGCGCTCGCGCAGCTTTCGAAGAGCTTTCCGCCGGGGCTTGAATACGCTATCGCCTTCGACTCCACCACCGCGGTCGGCGAATCGATCCGCGAAGTTCTGGTCACGCTGGGCGAAGCCATCATTATCGTCATCGCCGTCATCTTTCTCTTCCTCCTGGATTGGCGAGCCACCATCATTCCATCCGTCACCATTCCTGTTGCCCTCGTCGGCACTTTCGCCTTCATCAGGATCTTTGGGTTCTCCATCAACTCGCTTACTCTGTTCGGCATCACCCTCGCCACCGGACTTGTCGTGGACGACGCCATCGTGGTCATCGAGAATGTCCAGCGCCATATCGCCGCGGAGCACTCCGATCCGCACCAGGCCACCTCGCGCGCCATGGGCGAAGTCACCAGCGCGGTCGTCGCCACATCGCTGGTGCTGATCGCGGTCTTCGTGCCGGTATCGTTTTTCCCAGGAACTATCGGAATCCTTTACCGGCAGTTCTCGCTCACCATTGCCTTCTCCATCGCCATCTCCGCGTTTAACGCCCTTACCCTTTCGCCGGCGCTCTCGGCGCTTTTTCTGCGCGGCGAAGAAGCACGGCCGCGCCAGCTGGACTTCCTTCACATCCGGCCGGTCTCGCGCGCCTTCGCCGGCTTCATTCACCGCGCAGACGCCTTCATCACCTGGATGGGCAACACCTATGCACGCATCGTCCAATTCGCTCTGCAACTGCGTTATGCATTCTTGCTACTTTTTTTTGTCGGTCTCGGCGCCACGTTCTGGATGTATGGCCACGTCCCCACCGGTTTCCTTCCCCAGGAAAACCAGGGCTATTTGCTCGTCATCGTGCAGGCACCGCCGGGTTCTTCGCTGAGTTACACCGAAAATCTCGCTGACCGCGCACAGGCCATCATCGCGCAAAATCCCAATGTGAGCGGTTTATTCGCGATCATCGGCTTCAGCTTTACCGGCAACGCAGCCAACACGGGCTTGATGTTCGTCAGCACAACCAGCGGCAACCGGCGGGGTGGAAAGGGCAGCACGCCAGCCGAGATTGTGGCCGATCTTTCGCCCCAGCTCGGGCGCCTGATGATCGCCCCCAATGGCGGACTGGTGGCCATCATCCAGCCGCCGGCCGTGCAGGGAATCGGCAGCTTCGGCGGATTCCAGTTCATGCTGCAGGACCAAGGCGCCAACACCCTCGGCGATCTCGACCGCGTAGCGCACTCGATTGTGAATGTTAGTCATGGTGTGAAGCAACTCACAGGTCTCATCACCACTTTCTCAGCCAATGATCCTCAGATGATGGTGACCATCGACCGCGATAAAGCCAAGGCCATGGGCGTGTCGATTTCGCAAATCGCCACCACGCTCAACGTGTTTATGGGCTCGGAGTACATCAACGATTTCGATTACAACAACCGCACGTATCGCGTCTACGTCCAGGCCAGCGAGCCCTTTCGGATGAATGCCGGCGATCTGCACAGTTATTATGTGCGTTCCGATTCCGGTCAGATGGTTTCGCTCGACAACCTGGTCAACGTCGCGCAAAGCTCCGGCCCGCCGGTCATCACCCACTACGATCTTTTCCGCGCCGTCGAGATCGACGGCTCACCCGCGCCCGGCTACAGCTCCGGCCAGGCGCTGACGGCCATGGAGCAATTGGCCAGAGAACGCATGATGCCCGGCATGGGCTTCCAGTGGACTGGCCTCACCCTCGACGAGCTTGAGTCCGCCGGCAAAGCGCCCCTCATCTTCGCCCTCGGCATTGTGGTTGTCTATCTCACCCTTTCGGCGCAATATGAAAGCTTCGCTCTGCCGTTCATTATTCTCCTCGCCGTGCCCATGGCGGTGCTGGGCGCTCTGGGCCTGGTCTCGCTGCGCGGCCTCTCCAATGATGTCTATTGCCAGATCGGCCTGGTGATGCTCATTGGACTCTCGGCCAAAAACTCGATTTTGATTGTCGAATTCGCCGAACAATTGCGCCGCAAAGGCCGCTCCATAACTGAAGCCGCCATCGAAGCCGCGGAACTCCGCCTTCGACCCATCCTGATGACCTCGTTTGCCTTCATTCTCGGCGTTCTGCCGCTGGTCTTCGCCACCGGTTACGGCTCGCTCGGGCGCCGCTCCGTGGGGACCACGATCGTTGGAGGCATGCTGCTCTCCACCGTCCTTAACCTGGTCTTCATCCCCGTGCTCTACGTGGTTCTAAGCCGTTTACTCAATCGCGGAATCGTCGAAATTGGCGCTGAAGCCGAAGCTTAGCGACAAGGCTCGAGAAAGGCGTGCCGTCGCCGATGCGCGGCCGTTCGCGCTTTGCCGAGAACAGTATTGATTGCTTGTGCGTTGGTCGGCGCTTTGCTAGAGGACAAAAGAAGTCGCGCAACATATTCAGAGAGCCGGAGACCTACTCATGGCCCCGATGTGCGATCACATAATTCTTAATGCGATCATAGACTTCACTGGTCACTACGCCCCGATCGAGCAAATCCTGCTTGGTCCGATACGGCCTGAAGCGCACAATGCGCTCCGCCCATGATCGCGTCAAGCCGGGCACCTTCATCAGCTCCGCGGCGCTGGCGTGATTGATGTCCACGCGCGCCTCCGGAGGCGGCGCCGTTGCGGATGTTTTAGGCACGCCATTCGAGTCCCGATCCTGATACTGGGCCGTTCCGGCCAGGCAAACCCCCAGCATTGCAACCGCCAACGCCGTCCATCGCGCTTTTGTTCGCACTGGTCCATTCTCCGTCTGCCCGCGGCCCGCCTGCAAGAAAATGTTTGACAGCGCACGGGCCCATCGCGTAGTTTTAATGAAGATGCATATCCACCGCCATATTGGTCATCATCATCATGAGACCTCCATGCCGGCGGATTGCCATGGCCTGAGTTAATCGGCCAAAGAGATCAGAGAAGACCTCAACCCGCCGGCGGCCAATGCCGGCGGGTTTTTTCATGCCGAAAAAATCTCAACCGAGGGTGAAACCGTGGAACAGATCGACTTTGACAAAATGGGTGGCTTCGTGCCCGGCGTCGTGCAGGACGCGCGTACCGGCGAGGTGCTCATGTTAGGTTTTCTCAATGCGGCAAGTTACGCCAAAACACTTGAAACCGGCTTCGTCACTTTCTGGAGCCGCACCCGGCAAAAGCTATGGATGAAGGGCGAAACCAGCGGCAACCGCTTGCGCGTGGTTTCGGCGGCGACGGACTGCGATAGCGACACTCTGCTGTTCCGCGTCGAGGTGGAAGGCGACGGCCTGGTCTGCCATGAAGGCACGGTGAGCTGTTTCACGAGGCCCATTTCGTTTGCGGCGACGGTGGGGGTGGCCCGTGGCTGATAAACTTCGCCTCGGTCTTCCCAAAGGGAGCCTGCAGGACGCGACCATCGCTCTGTTCAGGAGAGCTGGCTGGAATATCTACGCCGATGGGCGCTCCTATTTTCCTTCCATCGATGATGCCGAAATTGAGTGTATGCTGATTCGGGCCCAGGAAATGGCGCGGTATGTGGACCACGGCGTCCTCGACGCAGGCCTCACGGGGATCGACTGGGTGGTGGAAAGCGGCCTCGACATCGCCAGCGTCACATCACTCACATACGCCAAGCAAAGCCGCCGGAAGGTGCGCTGGGTGCTGGCTGTTCCCAAGTCGAGCGCTTTTCAAAAAGCCGAAGACCTCGAAGGCATGATCATCGCCACAGAGCTGGTGGAAGTTTCAAAGCGCTACTTCGCGGCCAAAGGGGTCAATGTCAAGGTGGAGTTCAGTTGGGGAGCGACGGAAGTCAAGCCACCCATGCTTGCCGACGCGATTGTAGAAGTCACTGAAACCGGCAGCTCGCTCAAGGCGAATCACCTCAAAATCATCGACACCGTGTTGGAAAGCGAAACCCATCTGATCGCCGGCAAAGCCGCGCTCGCGGATCCCTGGAAGCGCCAGAAAATCGATCAGATCGCGCTCATGCTGCGCGGCGCCATTGACGCGCAGGCGCAGGTGGGACTGATGCTTAATGTGAGGCGCGAGGACCTGGATTCGGTGCTCGCCGTCCTGCCCGCGCTCAACTCGCCAACCATTTCGCCTTTGAGCGATTCCGCGTGGGTTGCGGTGAACACCATTCTTGAAGAGGGCGTGGCACGCGACGTGATCCCGCGGCTCAAAGCCGCAGGCGGCGAGGGGATCGTCGAATATCCGCTCAACAAAGTGGTGTTGTGAGTCTGACGGGAACGAGGCGCGGAACATGAAGCTGGTGCGAACCAAAGGGCGAGGTGCGGCGCAAACGCAGGCCATGATCGCTGCCCTCGAGAGGCGCGGCAGCGCGTCCCTCGACAGCGTGACGGCTGAGGTGCGGCGCATTGTCGCAGACGTGCGCAAGCACGGCGACCGCGCGCTGTTTCGTTACGCGTCGCGATTAGACGGCCTCTCCGGCTCGCAGGCGCTGCATGTTGCCAAAGAGGAGATGGCCGCCGCCTGGGAAGCGCTCGACTCCGAGTTGCGCGATGCTTTGTCTACGGCCGCCGCGCAAATTCGGAGCTTCGCCGAGCGACAACTTCCTCAATCGTGGAGTGTTTCTCCAGTGCCGGGCCTTATCACGGGCCAGCTCGTCCGCCCGGTTGGCTCCGTCGCTTGCTATGTGCCCAGCGGCCGTCATCCGCTGCCCTCCACGCTGCTCATGACAGCGATTCCAGCGCAGGTGGCCGGGGTCGGCCGCATCGTTGCGGTCTCGCCCCGGCCCGCGACCGCGACACTCGCCGCGGCGCATCTGCTCGGGATCGAACAGTTCTATCGCCTGGGCGGCGCGCACGCCGTGGCCGCACTGGCTTACGGCACGGCAACCATTCCACGCGTCGAGAAAATCGTCGGCCCCGGCAATCTCTACGTCACCGCGGCCAAACGCCTGATAGCATTTGATTGCTCCATTGACATGCTCGCCGGTCCCACGGAGATTGTGGTCGTCAGCGAGTACGGCCCGGCAGCCGCCATCGCCGCCGATCTCGTCGCCCAAGCCGAACACGATCCCGAAGCGCTGGCGATCTTTGTCACGACGCGCGCGGATTTAGCCCGGAAGGTCGTTGCTGAAGCCACAGAGGTCAGCCGTCACAATGCGGTTGCCCGAGAGTCGCTTGCTCGCAACGGCCTCGCCATCGTTGCATCGTCGATTGCCGAGGCACACGAAATTGCGAACCGTCTGGCGCCCGAACACCTTACCGTGGACGCACGCGCGGATGTCGATTGGGTCGAGAATGCCGGCTCCGTGTTTGTTGGCCGCTGGTCAGCCCAGCCGTTAGGCGACTACATCTCGGGGCCAAATCACACCCTGCCCACAGGAGGTATGGCGCGCGTGCGGGGGGGACTCAGCGTGAGCGACTTCGCCAAGATCATCACCGTGCAGCAGTACGCACAACCTGGGTTATGCGCGCTCGGGCCCAAAGCTGCGCTGCTAGCCGAGGCCGAGGGCTTGACTGCCCACGCTGAAGCCATTCGCAATCGCCTCAATGTAAGGAGGAGCCGTGGTTAGATTCGCAACTGGAGTGAGTCCGGCGCCCCGCGCCCGCGTGCAGGCGATGAAGGAGTATCATCCGCCACTTGGCAGCCGCGAAGGCCTGCGATTGGACTTCAACGAGAACACGGTGGCCTGTTCGCCGTGTGTGCGTGAGGTTCTGGTCCAAATCTCCGGCGGCGCGCTGACGCTGTATCCGGAGCGCGAGCCGGTCGAAGCGATGGTCGCGGCGCATCTGGGTCTTCGCGCCGACCAGGTGGCGCTCACGAACGGCGTCGATGAGGCCATTCACGTGCTTTTCGAGGCTTTTCTCGAAGCTGGCGACGAGTTCCTGCTGCCGGTTCCCACCTATACGATGTATGAAGTCTACGCGTCGGCCACCGACGCGCGCACAGTTGCGGTGCAGGCGGCGGACGATCTGCAGCTTCCCTTCGATCGCCTGCTAGAAGCCATCACGCCGCGCACTAAGGTCATCGCCATCGCGAATCCGAACAGCCCTTCGGGCTCGGTGTCTGAGCGCGCGCAGTTGCTTGCGCTCGCCGAGCGCGCCCCGCACGCGGTACTGCTGGTCGATGAAGCTTACCACCATTTCTATGGTGAAACGGTGATGGATCTGGTTGGGGCCATCCCCAACCTGGTGGTCGCGCGCACATTTTCAAAAGCCTATGGTCTGGCCGGCCTGCGGCTCGGGTTGCTCGCCGGCTCCGCGGAACTGATGCGGTGGGTGCGCCGCGTGCTTTCCCCGTATAGCGTGAACTCGCTGGCGCTGGCCTGCCTTCCGCCGGCGCTCGAAGACGCAGCCTATCTCGACTGGTATGTGGGTGAGGTGTTGGCGGCACGCGGCGAATTTGAAGCTGCCCTTGACCTGGCCGGGTTGAGGCGCTGGCCCAGCCGCGCCAACTTTGTTCTGGTTCAAATCGGCGCACGTCATACGGAATTCGTCCGCCATATGCGCGCCGCCGGCGTACTGGTACGCGATCGGTCGCGCGACCCCGGCTGCGACGGCCGCGTCCGCATCACCATTGGGACACGTGAACAGATGGCGTTCGCTGTTGTCGCCCTCGAGCAAACCATGGCTGCCCTGCGCGCCGGAAGCGAGACGCAATGATCGACAACCGTACAAAGAAAGCTGCAAGCCCGCTTGAACCGAAGGACAGAAGTCCGGGGTCTCCGCGGATCGACCCAGGTCTGCGGAGTAGAGGTCCCAAGCTTCAGACCCAGGTTCGCGCCGCCACCATCGCGCGCCACACCGCCGAGACGCGTATTGACCTTCAACTGACGATTGAGGGCCAGGGCCGGTACAAAGTATCCACCGGCATCCGCTTCTTCGATCACATGCTGGAACTGTTCACGCGCCACGGCGCGTTCGATCTCGAACTCCTCTGCAAAGGCGATCTCGATGTTGACCAGCACCACACTGTCGAGGACGTGGGCATCGCACTCGGTGAGGCTTTCGACCGCGCTTTGGGCTCGAAGCGCGGCATTCTGCGCGCCGGTTACTTCGTGATGCCAATGGACGAGACATTGGCTGTGGCCGCCGTGGATTTGAGCGGACGCACAGCCTGCGCCGTCGACACAACAGTCCGCGCCCGCCTGGTCGGCGACCTGCAAACCGAGTTGGTGACGGATTTCTTTGAAGGCTTCGCGCGCGGCGCCCGCGCCAACGTGCACGTCAGGACCATCTACGGCCGCTCGAGCCACCACAAGATCGAAGCCATTTTTAAGGCGTTCGCGCGGGCGCTTCGCGTAGCCTGCTCGCGCGACAAACAGCTCGGCGAGATGCTGCCCTCGACCAAGGGCCTGCTTTAGCCGTTAACTCGGTGAATCTTGAGCATGCTAACCGGCTAACCCGTGACTCGCAAATTTGCTGACTTGCTCTTTCGAGGTTCAATGCGCGTTACAGTAATCGATTACAAAGCTGGAAACCCGACCTCGGTTCTCAAGGCGCTGCGGCATTTGGGCGCGGAGCCGCAGGTCACCGACGGCGATCTCGCACTGGTCGAATCCGCGGAGCGCATTGTGCTGCCCGGCGTGGGTCACTTCGCAGCAACCAAACGGCTCGACACAACCGGCCTAACCTCTGCAATCCGAGCCGCCATCGTGCGCGGCGTTCCCTTCCTCGGCATCTGCGTTGGCATGCAGTGGCTTTACTCGGGCTCGACCGAAGCGCCGCAACAGGCGGGCCTCGGCTGCTTCGCCGAATCGTGCACACGATTTCCCGAAGGCCATGGCAAAGTCCCCCACGTTGGTTGGAACTCGCTCGAAGTTCGCCTAAAAGGCGGAGGTGCCTCGCGATTGCTTGCCGGAGTCTACCCGGGCGAATATGTCTACTTCACTCATTCTTACAAAGCTCCCATCACTGCCAATACAGCGGCCGTGACTGACTACATCGAGCCGTTCGCGGCGACCGTGGAGCGGGCCAACGTAATGGGCGTGCAGTTCCACCCCGAGAAATCCGGAGCAACAGGGCTGAAGATTCTGCGCAATTTTCTGGAGTGGCGCGAGGAAAAAACCGAATGTTGACCAAGCGAATCATCGCCTGCCTCGATGTGCACGCCGGCCGGGTCGTCAAGGGGGTGCGGTTTGCCGATCTCGTGGACGCGGGCGATCCGGCCGCGCAAGCCACGCGCCACGCCCGCGAAGGCGCGGACGAAATCGTGCTGCTCGACATTACCGCGACCCACGAAGGCCGTCAGACGCTGCTCGACACGGTGCGCCGCACCGCGCGCGAACTTTTTGTTCCTTTCTGCGTCGGCGGCGGCATCCGCACCGTGCGCGACACCGAACAGGTCTTCGAAGCCGGCGCGGACAAAGTCAGCATCAACTCCGCAGCGCTGGCCGATCCGTCGCTCATCGAGGCGATTGGCCGCAGTTTCGGCGCGCAAGCGGTCGTGGTGGCTATCGACGCGCGGCGCGACCCCGAGGCCGTGGATCCCGTGCGGGAAGCACGGGTGTACGTCCACGGCGGCCGCAAGCCGACAAGCCGCCGCGTGGTCGAATGGGCGCGCGAGGCCGAAAAACGCGGCGCGGGTGAGATTCTTCTCACCTCAATGGACGCCGATGGAACGCGCGTGGGCTTCGACTGCGAATTGACTGCTGCAGTCAGTGAAGCCGTCGGCATCCCCGTGATCGCCTCCGGCGGAGCAGGAACGGTGGCGCACTTTGCTGAAGTCTTCGCGCGCGGGAAAGCCGATGCGGCGCTCGCCGCCAGCATTTTTCATTTTGGCGTTTCGAGCGCTCGCGCGCTCAAACAAGAACTGGCCGAAGCCGGCGTTCCGGTGAGGCTTCCATGCTGATCCCGTCCATTGACTTGATGGGCGGCCGCATCGTGCAGCTTGTACAGGGCGAAAGGCTCCGCCTCGCGTTCGATGACTTCGATTACTGGATCGAAAAATTCGCACGGTTTCCCCTCGTGCAACTCATCGATCTCGATGCGGCCATGGGTCAGGGCGATAACTCCACTCTCATCGCCCAAGTCGCCACGCGGCTACCCTGCCAGGTAGGCGGGGGCATCCGCTCTATTGAACGTGCGCGTCAGGTTCTCGATGCCGGGGCCAAACGCGTCATCGTCGGTTCCGCACTCTTCTCCGACGCTGGCGAGGTCCACACCGAATTTGCTGCGAAGCTCGCCGAGGTCGTCGGCGAGGACCGCGTGGTTGCCAGCATTGACACAAAGAACGGCTGGATCGCTGTCAAAGGATGGAAGGCGCAAGTGGCGCTCACGCCAGATGCGGCGATTCCGCTGCTTGAGCCCTATGCCACGGCGTTTCTTTACACGCACGTCGATGGGGAAGGGAAGATGGAGGGATTTCCCATTGAGGTCGCCAGGCACCTGCGGAGACTCACCGCACGCCAGCTCATCGTGGGCGGCGGGGTTCGCAGCCTGCAGGAGATCGATATGCTCGGCGCCGTGGGAGCCGATGCTGTTGTGGGCATGGCGGTGTACACCCATCTCATTGCGGTCTGACTCCGGCCAGCCGCAATCACGCTGCCACCGGAATTTATCATGGAATGGAAGTCCCGTTCCGGCCGAAACAACGCGCCGGAAACTTCGTTGCACACCATGCAAAGCACACTGGAAGAAACAACCCGACGAATCGAGGTGTACGACACTAGCCTGCGAGACGGCTTGCAGCAGCCGAACCTCGAAATCTCCGTGCCCAACGCCGTGGCGCTGCTCAAGCACATGGCGGCATTCGGAGTGCATTACGCAGAAATTGGCTTTGCCGGGGCCACTCAGTTTGCGGATGAGTTAACCAGCGCGCTCGAAGCGGTGGACACGGGAGCCATGAAGCTGGCGCTTTTCGGCCGCACGCGCGGACGTGGCGCGCGGGTGGAAGATTGGCCCGACGTGCAGTTCATCCTTCGGCACCAGAGGCGCGTCGCCATCGCCACTGTCGTTGTCAAATCGCGGCTGCTCGACGTAGAAAAATCGCTGGAGACCACGCCGGAAGAGAATCTGCGCATGGTGTGGGAAACCGTTGCCTGCCTGCAGGACCATGGGCTGGAAGTTTTTGTCGATCTCGAGCATGCCATGGATGCGGCGTGCAGCAGGCGTGAAAACGGGGCCCCATGCGATCGCGGGTTCGCCGAGCAGAGCCTTGACTATTTCCATCAACTGGCCGATCGGTGTGTGCGCCAGGGCGTCAGCCGCATCGTGGTGTGCGACACGACAGGCGGCGCGAGCCCGGAGGAGGTTGCCCACGTCATCGGCGGCTTGACCCGACGGTATCCGAAAGCGAATTTTGCCTTCCACGGCCATACCGATCGCGGCCTCGGCGTGGCCAACACACGCGCGGCCGTTATGGCCGGAGCGATGCAGGTGCAGGGTACGCTCATCGGCACGGGCGAGCGCTGCGGAAACGTCAATCTCACCACGGTCATCGGCGCCATGCAGTTGCGCGGTGAGGCGGAGTTTGTTGCGCCGCAGGCACTGGCCGGGCTCACCGGCCTGGCGCACTCGGCCTACGCAGCATTCGGGCTCGAAGCTCCGCATGGCGCGCCCATTGTGGGGCCGGGGGCGTTTGGCACCTGGGCGGGCATGCACGGGAGCAGCGAGCGCAAAAACCCGGGGGCGTATCTCTGGTGCGATCCGGCGCGGGTGGGCGCCAATCCCACGATCGGCGTGAACGCGCAATCGGGCCGCGCCAACATCATGGCGCTTTCGGATACGCTGGGCGAGTCCCTCGACGCGACCCAGGCGCAGGCGCTGATGGACGCCAACCTGGCGATGATTGAGGGCGGTGGATTCACGGCCAGCGAGGTCTCGTTCCGCCTCGCGTGCATGCGAGTGCTCGGGACGCTGCGCAATTGGTTCACGATCAAAAGCTGGCGTGTCTTCGACGAGTCGGACGAGATCGGCAGCCGCTTTGTGCAGGCATTTATGACCCTCACTATCGGCGACTCGACTGTGGCCACCACGCGCGCCGAGGGCGCCGGGCCTGTAGACGCATTGACCAAGGCCATGCGCAAGGAACTCGAAAAGTGGTACCCGGCCATTGCCGCGATGCGCCTCGGCACCTTTACGGTAACGGCGCTCGATGTGGTGGCGCACGACTCGGCAGCCCATGTGCGGGTGACGGTGAGCTTCAACGCCGACGGCCAGGAGCCGTGGATCACGGCGGGCGTGAGCAGCGACCTGAATCAGGCGGCGCTGATGGCGATTGTCGACGGCTTTCAGTACTGGCTCTTGGTGAACGAGCGCGATTCTGGCTGCGAACATCGGGTTTAGAGCCTTCTCCTTCCGTGGTGTCTCGGGGATTTGAATTGAAGGCTGCGATCTTGGGAATGACGGCTGGGCTCGATGGGTAGGAACTCGGCAGAGGGAGAATTTTAGCTAATTTGGCTCCTGGCGCCCCCCCCACTCCCCCCAATCTGGCAATAAGTTCCATTGTTTCAGTAGGTTATGGACCTGAAATCGAGCTAAGAGTGAAAAATAAACGATTTGCTTGCAGGAATAAGAAAACAAAGGGTTTATATGCATATATCAAGCTCCACAAAGGGCCGTTTTACGGCTGCCAATTATGCCTATAACGGCGCATGGCATTATTATGCACGGAATGGAAAAATAACCGGTGATCGGAAGCGCTTTGTTTTCTTACTGATGCAGACTTTCGACTTGACGAATCGAGAGAGGCCGTTTACGGGCGGTTTTCTGCCGACAGTCTCTTGCTGCCGATCAAGAAAATTGATTCGCCTTTCGGGGTGACGTCGCCGCTCTATTGCGGTGTGCAGGCTCAATGTGAGCTGCTTTTTCCTTTTTTTTTCCTTTCTTTTTTCACGAACGACGCGAACCAACGCGTGAAGCGCAGCAAACACCCATCGATCTCCCGTAATCACAACGCCGGTTTCCCGCGGCGCCCATGAAACGCGTGTTCCGTTTCGCCGCCAAGTTACGGCGGTTCTCCAATTCCCGTGGAGTTTTGAGGGGCGTGCCAGGTGGCGTTTTCTTGGGAAAAACGCCACTCAACGTTCGAGGTTCTGCTCTACACCAATTGGAGAACCGCTATAGGCAACGAAAACAGATTCGCGCCGCAGCGGCGATGCCCTTCATGGACTGCGGATCAGGTTGAGTGATTTAGCTCACAGCGTCACGGGAAATGTCGCCGCAGACTAGGACCAGAATCCAGTGAAAGATGGGGATTCACCTGGGCCCAAAGGCGAAACCGACGCAGGCGTCCCAAGAAGCCACGGTCTCAAAGTTTCGCTGCAAACCCCGGTTTAAACTTCCGGCGCTTCCGCGCGCAGCCACCAGGCAGCGGTTAGGGGAGAAGCGCTCGGAAGGAGGACTGCTGTGTTTACAGCCATTTTGGACGCGAATTGGGTCGGCCTCGATTCCGACCCCGACCCCGAACCCGAGCTCGAAAAGGCGACTCTAGCCGCCAGTCGCGACGAACTGGGGGGCTTGCGCTTCCTTATCGTTCTGGCCGCGCGTTGGGAGTCGTCGAAAAGCGTGGATCCGGAATGCCGCGCTGAACTGCACATGGAGCTTGAACATCTGCACGCGCTCTACTTCGAGAAGATCGACGCCATCGCGATGCGCTTTGGAGTGCAGAAGGCCATGGACGCCCAGAAAGAAGTGGAGCGCACGGTGAAAGTGCCGCGAAGCATGATGCCGGCCATTTCGCCCGACGACCACGAAAGACTCTACTTCTAGACCTGTTCCAGAGCGTAGAGGTTTGTCCTTTCAGGAGTGGGCACTGGATGAATCTCTGCGTGTTTCAAGCGGGACGCCCCCTGTCCAGCGCCGTCCCGACGGGACTCCGGACCACAATTGAATGCACATATTCCCCACGCTGAAAGCGCGGGGCTAACAAACGTTGCGCCTCCGGCGCGGTGCGCTTCGTTGCCTTATGGGCCGACGTCCACGAGGGCCAGGGTGTTGGGCGTGAGGCGCAGCTCGAGGCTTGCCGCCTTGAGGCGGGTTTGGTCAGGCGGCGGAAGCGCAGAGGCGCGATTCAACTGCTCGACCTGCGTGGGCGTAGGATCGACGGGCGAGCCCATGGCCGCATTAGCCTTTAATACATTGCCGTGGTTCCGGTCGATCTGCTGTATGCTGACACGCGCATCCGCGGACAGGTGGGTAAAGGTCAGGCGGATGGTTTTTTCCTCGCCCTGTTGGCCGGGGTCAACGAGATTCCAGGCGGCGATGGCGAGCGCGCCGCGGGCGGTCTTGGTGACGATCAGGTCGTCGGCGCGGTTGGCGAGCCTGCGATCACCAAGCTGATGCAACAGCCCGTACGCGTAATAGCTGGGCTTGTCGATGCCGCCTTTGGCGCGTAGCCCAAACATGCCGATGAAGGGACGGGGAAGCGGGCCGCCTTCCTCAAAGACATCGGAGAAGGTCCAAAAGGACATCATGTTGACCAGGCCGTCGCACTCACGCACGGTATTGGCGAGGGCCGGGCCCACGAAGATGGTGTCGCGCGCCTGCAGCATTCCTTGCACGTTCCACTCGGTGAGGAACAAAGGAAGGTTCGGCGTGGCGGAAGAGTCGATCTGGCTGCGGACCTTGGCTACAGCGCGGCACACGCGATCATCCATGGGAACCGGCTGACTGGAGCCGAAGAGATTTTCGACGGTGTCGTCGGCGTAGGCATGGGTGGAGACAAAATCCACGGGAACGCGATTGTCTGCGGTGAACTTGAGGAAAGCCGGAATCCACGCTGTGGCGGCCGTGGCTGGTCCGCCAACGCGTAAACGCGGGCTCACGCTCTTGAGGTCGCGGGCAGTGTGCGCGTAGAGCTCGAAATACGACTGTTGGCGCGGAATGCCTCCCCAGAAGTCGATGTTGGGCTCGTTCCAGACTTCGAAATACCACTGCGCAACTTCGTCAATCCCGTAGCGATCGACCAGATGCTGGGCGAAATGCTTTATCAGATCGTCCCAGAGGGCGGGGCTTTTGGGCGGCGACACGTTGGGGTGATACCAGAAGACGTGCAGATCGTATGGATTGAAGGCGAGTTCCCGGGGCATGAAGCTGATCTCGACGAAGGGCCGCACACCGTTTTTGAGCAGCCCGTCGTAGATTTCGTCCACATAGGCGAAGTCGTACACGGGACTGCCGTGGTCGTCGAGCGCGTAGACAGCATTTTCGTCGTCGAGGATGCCGTGAAAGCGCACGTAGTCGAAATCGGCTACTTTTTTCACCGCGCGCATATCGTTGCGATAGCTCTCGCGCATGGCCAGGTTGGCATGGCCGGAGCCGAACATCTGTTCCCAGAAATGCGGAAAGGGGGTGGTGGAGGCTGTCGCGTCAATGTCGATGCTCTGCTGCTGCGCGAATGCACCAGTTGCGGATGGCGACGCCAAGAAAAAAACGAGCAGGAGCAATTTGCGAGGCGTAGCGGGCCTCCTATGCAAAGAGGAATGTAGCAAAAGAGGAAAGCGCGCGGCGAACCAGGAGAGATTCGCCGCGCGGAGAAGGGAAGCGGTTAGAAGTTGAAATTGGCCTGGAGGGTCATGATGCGCCCGCCGAGCGCCGAAGTCGCCTGGCCAAAGTTCGTATTCGTGATGGTGTTGGAGACGCTCGTGGGGTCAAAGTCCAGGTTATTAAACAAATTGAAGGCGTCGGCGCGGATCTCGAGCCCGGCGCCCTCGCGCAACTTCGGCATCCCGAAGGTCTTGCTCAGCGTGGCGTTCACTGCTTTATAGCCTGGACCCTGCAAGGAGTTGCGATCAATACCTGGCGGTTGCGGCGTGGCGCCGCCGGTGGCCGGGAAGGCCGGTCCCAACGTGTAGGTAGGAGGCGCGAAATAGGCTGTGCCTGTCGCCGTGGCGGCGTTGGGGAAGTTGACGTTGACGCCATTGCCCACGCCCGGACCGGATTTGTACGCAGAGTTGCTGGTGTTGTGTCCCGCGCCGCCGAGGTAAGCCGAAGGCAGCAGCGAGCTGTAAATGTTGCCGTAGATGGTGCCGCCGGCGGAGTAGAGATTGCCTGGTAGCGGGTAGGTGGGCGTCCACGGGAATCCCGTATGAATATTAAAGTCGCCGCTGAGGTTCCAGCCGCCCACGATCTTTTCTGCCCAGGAGTGGCCGCCGTGGAAGAACACCGGCTGCCACATGCCGAAGATCTTGAACAGTTTTCCCACGTTGTAATCCGACGGCCCGTAGGAGAGCCCGGGATCATACGGATAATCCTGAAACACGTAGGGCGCCGAGCTGGTGTCAAGACTCTTTGCCCAGTTGAAATCGGCCTCCACTTGGAACCCGTGATCCATCTGGTGGCGCACCGTTGCAATCATCGAGTTGTAATTGGCCGAGCCGTTATTGCCGATGACGAGAAGGCCATCGACGCTCGGATTCAGCGGGATGGAGTGCACGGAGGCGACGGCATTTTCGTCGTACTGGAACAACGTGTGCCGGGAGAGGCTGGCTGAGTAGCCCAGCGACACGACGTTTCGGAAGCCTGCGTTGTATTCGGTTTCAAGGGAGAAATGCTCCAAATACTCGGTGGCCATGTTCTGCGGGAAGGCGGTGAGGGTGGTCGTGCCGGTGGTGGGAAGGCCGTTGGGGCCGAACGCAGTTGCGCCCGTGGTGATGACCGCCGGATTGGACGGGTACCCGTAGAGCGAGTGCACATTGGTGGCGGTGGCGTAGAGAATGCCCGGATTGGGAGGAGAGGCGGGCGTCGGGATGGTGAAGTTGGCCGGGATGGTGATCCCCGGATTGGAGTAATTGTTGGACGAGAGCGCGATCTCGTACTGGTTGTAGTTGAGGCCGAAGCCGCCACGCAACACGAGTTTGCTGTTGAGCGCCGCGGGGTTCCAGGCGAAGCCGAACTCCGGGCCGAAATTGAGTTTCTGCGGAGTCCAGGCGCTGCCGCCGCGCCGCATCGAGAGGCCGGTGAGCATCGCGGCTCCGGAGCCGAACTGGACGTCGAACATGTCGCCCTGCTTGGCATACAGCGCGCCGAAGTAGTTGTAACGCAGGCCCAGGTTCAGCGTAAAGCTGGGAGCGACGCGATAGTCGTCCTGCACAAAAAAGCCCCAAATATTCTCGCGATCGTCTTGACGGGCTGCCGAGGGTGTTCCCGTAGCAGGGTTGAACTGGCCGGATTCCGACTGCGGAGCGTCGTTGAGAAAGTCCCAGATGTTGAAGAAGTTGTAGCTGGGCCGCGCCGAGGCCGGCTGAATGTTCAGATAATAAAGGCGCGTCAGTTCGCCGCCGAATTTGATGTTGTGCCGCCCCATCACCTTGGTGGCCACATCGCGATACCCATAGGTCCACTGGTTGTAATCGCCGGGGCCCGGCGCGCCGAAATCCTGTAAAGTGATGCTGCCGATCGTAGAGACGCTGTCCTGCGGCAGCCCGAACGGCGCCTGGGGATTGGCGGACACCTCGTTATAGCGCCAACCGGCCACGTTGAAGCGGGGCCTCGTTGAGGAAATTGGCATTGAGGACGTGGTTCCAGATACCGGTGAAGGCGTTGTTGATCACGTCGTGATGCCAGAGGTCCATGGGCCGGACTGGCCCGTTGTAGTAGGTGGTGTTCGACGGGACCCAATAGATGGTTCCGGTGAGCCGGTCGTTGCTGGTTAGCTCCGCGTCTACGCGCCCGCTGTACTGGTCGTCCGTGATGGTGGTGGGATTGTAGCTGGTGTAGTCGGCAACGTCGGCCGTTGTGCCCAGCCCGCTCCCCGTGCCTGGATTGGACGGACCAGTCCAGCTCGGGTCCTGCGTGCCGAGAGGCGTGGTGAGCGGCGTGCCGATATTGAGGCCCTGGTTGGGAATCATGGCGCAGGTGACACCCTCCGACAGGCCGATTTCCGCGCAGGTTTCCGGGATCAGTGTCCCGCTTACGCCTTCGCCAGGAAAAGTGAGGTAGGTGGAGGCGATACTGCCCGAAGGCGCCAGCATATCGAAGGCCGACGTATCGTACCAGCCGGTGGACGTGGCGGGAATGACGCCACTGCGTTGCCCTTCATAGGCAAAGAACGCAAACAGGCGGTTTTTCCACAGCGGCCCGCCCAGGCTGCCACCGAGCTGGTTGAATTGCTGGGTGTCCTTCTGCAGGCCACGCTGCGCGGGAGTACAAGGCCCGGGCAAGCCGGTAATCGCGTTGGTGCAAGAGCTGTTGTAAAAGCTCGGCCCGTTGTAGCGCTGGTAGGCATTCATGCCGGGGCTCCAGCGCTGGAAGAAGGCGCTGCCGTGTACGTGATTGGTGCCGCTCTTGGTGGTCACCTGAATCTGCGCGCCGGAAAAGCGGCCGTACTCGGCGTCGTAGGAGTTCGTGAGGACGTGCACGTCGTCGACGGATTCTTCAGTGGGTGTAACGACCGAGGCGCCGCCCCACACCGCGCTGACCGTGCTGATGCCGTCGATTTGGATGCTGTTGTTCTCAAACTCATTCCCGTTTGCCTCAGTTTGCGGGGCGTTTTCGGTCATGAAGATGCCGCCGTTGGCCGAAGGCCCGCTGGGTCCTTTCGAGCCGGGCAGCTGATAGGCGCCCCCACCGCTGCCCTGCGACTGGTCGCCAATGCTTCCCGGGGCAAGCTGCGCGAGTTGGAAGACGTCACGGCCGAACGTGGGCATGTGCTGCACCTGGTTGGAAGTGATCGTTTCCTCGATGGCTCCGTTCTCGGTGTCCATCAGCGGCGTCTGGGCGGCGTTGACGGTCACCGTTTCTTGCGGCGCCGTGCTCACCGCCAGCTGGATATTCAAGGCGTTGGCCTGTTCGGGAATGATTTGCAGATTGTTATAGGTCTTGGTGGTAAAGCCGGCGCGGCTCACGAGCAGCGTATATGCGCCGGGCGGAAGGGCATTGAAGTTATATACGCCCACGTCGTTACTAGTGGTTGCCTGCTTTTCGTTGGTGGCGTTGTTGGTCAGGGTCAGAGTGGCGCCGGGAATGACCGCGCCGGTGGGGTCGGTGACCACGCCCTGGATCGAAGCGCGAAATTGCGCGTTCGCCGGAGCGCACAGCAAGCCCGCGGCCAGAAGCGCGATGGCTCCTCGAAGCGCGGACTTGAACGGAAAGACGTGAGGGAGCGTCCTCGAGAGGACGATGGGGAAGGGGGCCATCCTGAAATCTCCTTATCAATTGCCCGCTTGCAATGAACTTGCCCGGACGCAATTGCGGAGACCCGCTTATAGACCTAACGGCGGGCGACACCGCGTACGGCCATTCTGGAAGCACAGAGCTTCCCGGCTATCGCCACTCCCCTGAGCGTACTTGTACCATTCTGCGAAACGGCCGTCAAGCCAACAAAAAGCCCGCAGTGAGCGCGCTTACGGCGGTTCTCCAATTCCCGTGGAGTTTTGAGGGGCGTGCCAGGTGGCGTTTTCTTGGGAAAAACGCCACTCAACGTTCGAGGTTCTGCTCTACACCAATTGGAGAACCGCTATAGATGCAGATTCGACGGTGCGGGTTGGGATGGAACCGCGGAATCCAAACTCCACTTCATACAGCGACCGGGCCGTAAGATGTTCGCGGCGCGAAACGAGCGGGAGCTGGGCGCGAAAGCGGAATGCGGATTCGGGAGAGGCGATGTTTACATGAGCCGGCGACGGACCAGGTCGAGAGCTTGCTGGGCGGCGTAGTCGCGAATGCGATCACGGTCGCCGCGGTAGGTGCGGTCGAGGCAATCGGTTTTTTGGGCGTCGGAAACGGCGATGTAGACCAGGCCGACGGGTTTGGTTTCGGTGGCGCCGGTAGGGCCGGCGATGCCGGTAACGCCGAGGCCGACAGTGGCTCCGGTACGCAACCGAATACCGTTAGCCAAGGCTTTCGCCACCTCTGCGGAGACGGCTCCATGCTGCGCAATGAGATCCTCGGGCACACCCGCGAACGCGGTTTTGAGGGGGTCGGAATAGACGACGGCCCCGCCGAGAAACGAACGCGAGCTGCCGGGAACGGAAGTGATGCGCTGCGTAATGAGCCCGCCGGTGCAGCTTTCGGCGACGGCCAGCGTAGCTTGGCGCAGGCCGAGATAATAGAGCACGATCTGCTCGAGCGTGTCACCCTGGGAAGAGTAGAGCCAGTCCTCGAGAGCCTCTTCCATGCGGCCGGCCAGTTCGTCGACGCGCTGCTGCGCAGCTTCGAGGGTTGGCTTGGCGCAGAGGAGGGTCAGTTGGATGTCGCCGGTATGGGCGAGGATGGTGGTTTCAACATCCGCATACGTGGTGTAGATGGGGGCGAGCAGCTTGTCGGCCTGCGACTCGGGGAGCATGGCCGCCTTGAGCGTGCGGGTGGCGATGGCGCGGGGCGGCGCGGCTTCGCGCAGCCGCGGCAAACACTCGGTGTCGAAAAGCGGCTTGCACTCGTGCGGCGGGCCGGGAAGAAGCGCGATCAGCTTGCGATAGCCCGAGAAAATGGTGTCGAGCCATTGGCCGGGGGCGCTGCCATTGGAATTGGGCAACAGGGTTGCTCCTTCCAGAACGTCGGCCTGTTTGAGGTTGTTTTGGGGCATGGAAATGCGCCAGGTGGCGGCGCGGGCGTGGAGCGCGGCAACCTGGGTGGCGTCGCGGCGCAGGGTGAGCGAGAGCGCTTCAGCCACGGCCTCGCGCGTGAGGTCATCCTCAGTAGGGCCGAGGCCGCCCATAAGGAGGAGAATGTCGACGCGGCCAAGCGCGGTGCGGATGACGTTGACGAGATCTTTGCGGCGGTCGCCGACAATGGTCTTGAAGGCGACGGTGACGCCGATCTCGTTGAGTTTTTGGGTGAGATAAAGCGAGTTGGTGTCCTGGCGATGCGGAGTGAGCATCTCGGAGCCGACGGCGATGATTTCGGATTTCATAAAGGCAGCTTTCAGCTATTAGCTTTCAGCTCTCAGCTTCAAAGCGGCGGATCAGCCGCGGTGGTTTCCACGGCGAAACGCGACTGTCAGACGGGTCCTCGGTCTGGCTGTTGGCGGAAAGCTGAGAACTGAGGGCTTCAAAACAGGTCCAGCCCGTCGACGCCCAAATCCACATCATAAACGGCTTCGTGGGTGGCAAGGATGGCTCCGCCGAGGGGAGAGAAAGCGACACCGACCAGGTTAATTCCCGAAAGGGCGAGCGAAGCTTCGCCGGAAGGCGTGACCCGCACCAGGCCGCGCTGTCCGCGCAGGCAAGCGGCCACATAAACGTCGCCGTCGCGGGAAAGCGCGAGTCCCTGGGGACGGCCCAGACCGCGAAACCAAGCGCGGGTGTCTCCGTTGGGTTCGACCACCCAAATGGCTTCATTGGAAGAGAGCGAAGGCGCGGTCACGAACAGGCGACCGTCAGCGCTGACGGCAATGTGATAGGCGGCGACGCTCGGCTCCAAGGTGGCGTAGACAAAGATCTGGCGCTGGGAATTGATTTTGAAAATGGTGCCGCTGCGGTCGCCCACATAGAGATTGCCGTCGCTATCGAAGGCGGCGCCCGTAGCGACGCCCATGCCTTCAGCGTAGACAGTGGACTCGCCGACGGCATCGATGCGGTAGACGTTACCCTCGGCGCGGGAGGTCACAAAGAGGTCGCCGGCGGCGTTAAAGGCCAACCCAGTGGCGTTCAAGATGCCGGTGACGAAGGGTGTGCCGCGCCCGTCGGGGCTGATGCGCACCACCGAAACCGGCGTCTGCTTTCCGCGCGGGCCGGAGATGGTGGCGTAGATCATGCCGGAGCGACTGATCGCGGGACTGGTGACGGGGTGCAGGCCATCGGTTAACTGGCGCGCCACACGCAGCGGAACGGTGTTGCTGGCGCCGGCGGGACTGCGCACTTCGACCAGCCCGGTGGAAGCGCGCTCAGGGACGCGAAAAATGAGACGCGCCGACCGGCTCATCAACACCTGAGCGGGTTGACCATCCACCAGAACCGCAGGAGGACCGAAACTGTGCGGCCCCAAGTGCGAACCGCTCAATTCGACTTCGCCGAGAGGCAGAGCGGCGGGCGGCGCCAGATCGGCGATGCGGGGCAGGGGGACGCTTTCAGAAGCGGATTGTGAACCAAGGCGCGGCATGTCAGAACCAGAATCGCGTAAGCGACACTATACCCAAAGCATACAGGCCGGCGGCCACATCGTCGAAAAGGATTCCCCAGCCTCCGGGCAGCCGTTCGAGTTGGCGGGCAGGAACCGGCTTGATGATGTCAATGGCGCGAAAAAGCACAAACGCCAGGAGGGCATAGCGCCAGTCGAAAGGGCAGAAAAGGAGGCTTGTCCATTGGCCGACGACTTCGTCGATGACGACGAAACCCGGATCGTGGCGACCGCTCTCACGCTCGGCGATGGTGGCGGCGGGAATGCCGAGGACGAGGGCGAGGGTGATTCCACAACCCAAGGCCAGTGCAAGCAGCCAGGGCGCCGGGTGGAAGGCCCAGGCGAACGCCGCCCAAAGCAGCACTGCGGCTGCCGAGGCCCAGGAGCCAGGCGCCGGCTTCAGGCGGCCGGCTCCGAAGAAGGTGGCGACGAGGAAAGCCCACGCGGTTTCTTGCTGAGGCTCAACGGTTGGAGGCGTGGCGCCTTCAATTCTCATGCGAACCTCCGCCACGGTGCGTACCCGAACCACCCAAATCTTCGAGAACTTCAGGGTCGAGCACCGGAGAGCTGATCTTGTAGACGCCGGTGGCCCATTTGCCCAGGTCGATTTGGCGGCAGTGGTCACTGCAGAACGGGAAATCCTCGTCCTGAATGCGGACCAAAGCGCCGCAGGTGGGGCAGCGGAGCGGTTTTGCCGGTTTTTTTCTGGGAGCCATTTAGATTTTGCTACGGCCGGCAGGAATGAGGCCGGCCGTTCTCGCTACATCTTTTTCAACAGATGCTCCAGCCGTTTGAGCGCTTCATTCCGGGCCGTGGTGTTGGCTGGATTGGTGTTGGCCGGGTCCTCGCCCATGCGCATGAAGCCGTGTCCGGCGTCTTTGTAGATGACGGGCTCGTATTTTTTGCCGGCGGCGGCCATCGCCGTTTGGGTGGCCGGAACCGTGGACGAGATGCGCGCGTCGTTGCCGGCGTAGAAGCCGTAGACGGGGGCGGTGATGACGGCCAGGTCCTTGGGTGGCGGACCATAGAAGACATAGGCGGCGCTGAGGTCGTGACGGCTGGTGGCGAAGCGGAATGACTGACCGCCGCCCCAACAGAAGCCGATGACGGCGAGTTTGCCGTTGGCTGCGGGCAGCTTGAGGGCATAGTCGGCCGCAGCATTGAGCTCGGTGGTGACGCTGTCGGGATCGAGCATGGAGACGGCTTTGACGCGTGCGTCCTGATCGGGGTAGGAACTACTGCCTCCGTTGTTGGGGCCAGTGCCGGAAAGCAGGTCGGGGGCGATCACGATATAGCCTTGGGCGGCGAGATCGTCGGCCATGCTGCGCACCCAGTCGGTGAGACCGAAGATTTCGTGAATCATCAGGAGCACGGGGGCTTTGCGGCTGACTTGCGGGTAAACGATGAAGGCCTGCAGGGTCCCGTGGGCGGAGGGGATGTTGACCCATTCCTGATGGCGCGGCGAGCGGTCGAGGATCTGTTTGGCCCAGTCCTGCGCGGCGGCGAACGGGGCGGCGAACAAGACGGCCACAAGGGTGAGCAGCGACACGCGTGCAAGAGCGGCGGCGAATCGGCATTTTTTCATGCGGGAAGTCTACCAGAAGCCGTCAAGCGGGGACTTCGTAGTGGGCGGGTTGGGCAGTGGAGGCTGGGGTTCAAGTTGCCTTCACACCTCTTCGGCGGCGGCGCTGCTGCCGGCGATGAGGCCACCGACGACGCAACGGGCAATGCCGTGCTCGCTGAATCCACCGGCGGACTCGCCCGCGCAGTAGAGGCCCGGTATCACCTCGCCATTGAGATCCTGCACCTGGTTGCGCGCGTTGACGCGCAGACCGGCGCGGGAATCGTGAATGACGGGTGTGGCCCAGGCGGCGTAAAACGGAGGCGTCTGAATTTTGTACTTGGGGGAGGGCTTGTCGAAATCCGCGTCCTTGCCCGCGTCCACAAAAGAGTTGTAGCGGGCAACCGTATCCGCGAGCGCCTGGGCCGGCATCGGGTTCTTCTGATATTTGTTTTTTGAGATGTTGGCCGTCAGCTCGGCAATGGTGTCGCCGGAAAAGAAGAAGCCGGCCTCCCTATCGACATAGGGCGGTTCCACAGTCCAATTCTCGCGCTTCATCGTCTCGGCGTCGAAGATGGCCCAAATTGGCCCGCCGCCGTTGCCGGTCCCGCCATTCAGGCCCATGGCGGCGGGAAGGTAGTCATTGGGGTTCCACTTCATGTCGGCCGAGTTGCGCCAACTCTCCTGCTCATACTTGGCGCGCGCGCCGGGGAACCCGGTCATCATCTCGTTGTAAAACCTCAAGCCCACCTGGTTGACGTGGATCGCATTTTGATAATCGTGGACCCGCAGGCCGGTGGCGCGGGCAAGGTGGAAATATTCGCTGGTCGGTTGCCACGTAGGAGACATGGAAGGGTAGCCGTACTGGCACCCGATGTACCCCGCTCTGGTGATCGCAATGCCGAATTCCCCGGTCTGGTTGGCGGAGCCCCAAAGCGACGCCCCGACGGCCATGGCGGCGATTTCTCCGCTGGCGTCCTGGAACGTATAGGGCTCGCCCGCCACGCCGCAGTATTCCTCCGTGAGGCGGGGATCGAATATGCGCCGGAAATTCACGTTGCCGGAGTGGCCGCCGGTGCAGAGGATGACGCCTTTCCGGGCGCGGATATTGAGCCTGTCGCCGTTGGTCTCGACGACGATTCCCACCACGCGGCCGGTGTTGTTGTTCTCCCGGATCACGCCGGTCATCCTGTGCTCCAGGAGAATTTGGACTCCCGCTTTCCGCGCCGCCGTCTCCAGCGGGCGAACGATGCCGATGCCCCCGGCAGTTGTTTTCTGCACGGCAGGGGCCACTGCTTTGCCGGTTTGAATCTGGGGCCACGCCATGACCGCCGCGTGCATGGCCCTGGGCGCCGAGAGGCCTGCTGCGCCCATGCCCAGAAAGTTGGGCACGGGGCTCGTAAACACAAGCCCATGGGCCACGAGAAAGTCGTAGGCGAAAACGTTGTTGTCGGCGAAAGCGCGAACGATGTCGCGGTCGTTGAACCGGTAATCGGCCGCCCCGTTGGGCTCCACCACCGACCAGTCGGTGAGGTCTTTGAAGAGGATATCGGGCGAATCCACAATTCCGGCGTCTTTCTGCGCCTTGGTGCCGCCGCCCAGCGGAATGTTGCCGGAGCAGACGGCGGCGTGGCCGCCGATGTCGCGGTTCGCCTCGACCAGGATCACCGACGCGCCGTTCTCCTTGGCGATAATCGAGGCGGGCAGACCGGAAGCGCCGGATCCCACCACCACTACGTCCGCTTCTCGATCCCAATGGCCCGCAGCCGGGGCGGCCTGCGCGGCCTGAGCGGCGGGGGCCATGGCGGCCAGGGCCGCGCCCTTCAGGAATGCTCTACGATCCACGTTTTTCTTCGCCATCGATTCTCCTCGCCGCTCGGCTTTTTCGCCTGTTTTTGCTCCAACCCGGCGACCCCCGGCGACACTTTTCGTTCCACATTTGGAAGGCAGAGGCGAGAAAATGTCGCGGATATTCCGATCTGGCCCGACCCCACTTTCCCCTGATCGCACAGTCGCCCTATGCGATGGACTTTCAATAGAGCCGTCGTTCCGAAGGGAGCATTCTCCAGGTCCACAATCCTACGTTCTTGCTTGGAAACCGGGCGGTGACGCGCGTCACTCAAGCCCTCCCTAATCGAATACGGGCGGTGACTCTTGTCACGACAGACCTTCTTGCGGCGCGCGGGCGATGACGCTCGTCACGGCATCTGCGGGACCCGGCGATGCGCCATGAATTCCAAGCGCAAGACTGAGTAACGCGACTTCACCGTGTGCTTGGGTTAAGGGTGGGCCACCCGCCAACAAAGTCAGGGTGAAAAAGGGGCTGAAACCACGCCGACGAAGGAGTCGGCGCAGCCATAAAACAGGAGCCAATGGTCGTGGAAGTAGACCAGTCCCTCGGCGAAGGTGGTTCCGGCAGCATATTGGCCACTCTTCTCCCAGGGGAGGACCGGCTCCAGCACGGGATTCGCGGTGCGGGCCAGCAGATGTTGAGGATTGTTGGCGGCGAACAGCGCTTCGCCGACGGCATAGGCGCCTGGGGCAAGATTGGGATCTCCATGGGAGGCGGCGTTCTTGCCGTTGTAGAGGACAACGATGCCGCGCGTGGTGAGAACGGGCGGAGGACCGGTCTCGGGAAACGAGCTGTCGAACTGTCCGGGCCGGGGGCGCAAGACTTCAATGGGATTGCCATGCGCATCCTCAACGGGAGTCCAGTGAATCAGGTCCGGGGAAGTCGCCAAGTGAATCGCGCCTTCACCCCAATACATCCAGTACTGGCCGTGGATACGGACGGCAATGAGTCTTCCCTTGCGCAACGCGGTGACAATTCCCGCCGATTTGTATTTCAGATTGGCGTACTTACCGCCCTCGGCGTCGTGGAAGGCTGGTCCGTACTTCGTCCAGTGCTCGAGATCGGACGAGGTCGCAACGCCAACCGACCAGGTTTGGCGGTTCCACTGGGTGTACGTCAAGACGTAGGCGCCCTCTTGGGTTTCGACGATGCGGGGATCTTCGACACCCCCGGGCCACTCGCGATCCTTCTGGCTGTCGTTGGCCGGGTAGAAGACAGGTTCCGGCCGCCGGGTGAATTGAAGGCCATCGCTGCTTTCGGCAAGACCCAGGCGCGAGGTGTGCATGCCGATCTGCATTTCTCCCGCGTTGTCTTCGGCGCGATAGAGCACAACGACTTTGCCGTCGCGCACGAGGGTGGCCGGATTGAACGTATGCAGCGCTTCCCAATGCACGGAGGCATTCAGGATCGGATCTTGAAAAACGGAAGCGGGATTGGGTGTGATCACGGGTGTGTCGGCGGTGCGCCGGGTGAACGGACCGATTTGCCAGGCATGGCTGGGAGCGCGTTGCGCCGCCGCAGCGATGGCGAGGAGCGCAAAAGCAAAGGGAGGCAACGAACGGTGGCGCATGTCAGAACTTTCTTTGATCGGGCGGCGGGAATGATCCTAGCCTTCGGCATTGTTTTGCCTGCCGAGGGGCTCAGGGTTGTGGTGAGTTTAGATGCCGCGACCCGGGACAATCCGCAATTTCGCCTCCCATCCTTCGAGCACAAAACGCTCGAAGGATGGGGCACCCAGTTCGTGGCGCCACCGGCTTCCCAAGATCGGGGTTGGGTCGGCTGCTGAGAGAATCGACCTGGTAGGGAAGCCGGCCAAGACGCTATTCATACGTGACACAATTGCACCATTTACCGGTTTCGTCGTAGTGCGGCCAAGGGCCACCGGTGCGGAATCCGGAAACAATGACGTCATCGAACAGGGGAGTCGGCTCGAAGAAGCCCGAACGGCGCAGGTGCTCTTTGACGACGACGTCGTTCAGTTCGAGACCCAGGCCCGGCCTGTCGTCGGGAATCGTCACCTAGCCCTTGTCGATGATCGGCTTGGGAAGACCCGTGACCAAGTCCTGCCACCAGGGCATATCGAGGGCATGGTTTTCCATCGCCAGGAAGTTGTTTCCGAAGGTGGCGGCGCAATGGTAACCGGCGAAGCCGCCGATGGGTGAGCCGGCATGATGCATAGCGATCTGGATACCGCACAGGGCGGCGTAGTCGGCGATTTTCTTGGTTTCGAGCAGCCCGCCAGAGGTTTCGATGTCGGGATGGATGGCGTCGAGAGCGCGATGTTCGAGCAAGGGCCGGAAACCGGCTTGCAGTCCGAAGATATCCTCGCCGGTGAGAACGGGCGTGACGGTGGCGTCCGAAATGGTCTTGTAGGCCTGCCAATTCAGATACGGATACTGGTCGTCTTCGGACACCTGGAGAAGGTCTTCGGCCCAGGCCAGGCGATAGGGTTCGAAAGCGCGGGCATAGCGGATGGAGTCGTTGATATTGAGCGGACCGAAATGATCGGCGGCCAGGGGCGCGTCGGGGGGCAGAACATCACGGATGGCGGCGATGTATTCGCATAGGTAGCCCAGTCCTTTTTCGGTGCAGACGCCGCGCTCGTCAAGGGCGCCCGGGCGGTCGGCGAGCATGTCGGATTGGAGGTCCATCTTGAAAAAGGTCAAGCCCATTTCGCGGCGCTTGCGCATGCGTTCGGCATACACCTTGGGATCGGGGTGGCTGGTGGTGTCGGCATAGATGCGAATACGATCGTGATTTTTATCGCCGATCAGACGGTAGGCGGGGACGCCGTAGACTTTGCCGGCAATATCGTGAAGGGCCATATCGACGGCGCTGTAGCCGCCGCCCATGCGGCCATGGTTGGCGAACTGGCGGAGGATGCGCAGATTGCCCTCGATGTCGAGGGGATTTTTGCCCACCAGGTGCGCTTTGAGGATGAGGGCGATGCCTTCGACTCCGGCGTCGCGTACTTCGCCCAGCCCATAAACATCCTGGTTGGTGTAGATCCTGATGAGCGGATAGTCGTAATTGGCGGCCACGCGGCAGGCGCGCATGTCGGTGATTTTCAGGGTGCTGGGCGCAGAGTTGCGATTTACCGTTGGCTGCGCGCTGACCGATCCTTCAGTCGCCTTAAACAAGGGACCGAAGATGGCCGCCGCGGCGGCGCTGCGAAGCATCGAGCGCCGGGTTATCTCTATTCTGTGCTGTCTGTTCATCATGCATCTCCTCAAGAATGCCCGCCATGATCTCTGGACACAACACTCCGGTCAAGGTCCCAGGTTCCCGCTCAGGGCTGGTGGCATTTTGCACCGATTGTACCGCTTTCGCCCTCTGGATGCGGGGCGGATGAGGCTGCATGGGGTAGCACAGGACGGCACGGCGGATCACAAGAGGGATTCCGGGCACAGTGCGTTTTTCCTTTTGGCTCCTAAAAGTCGTGCCCTTTCAAAACCGGATTTTCACCGCAGGCTGTTAGGAGCGGGCGAGGCGGAAGTAGCGTTGGGCGCGGGAGACGTCTTTGAAAATTTGCTGCTTGAGGGCTTCGGGAGTGGGCCATGCGCGCTCGTCGCGGAGGCGGAGGAGGAATTCGAGCTGGACCGGGGTGGATTCGTCCAGGTCGACGGGGTCGAAATTGAGGATGTGGGACTCGACGGCAAAGGAGGGTTCGCGAAAGGTGGGGCGGTTGCCGATGTTAGTGACGGCCTGGAAGGGACGGCCTGCGATGTGGAGCCGGGTGACATAGACGCCGTTGGCCGGAAGGAGGCCGTCGTAGGGCGCGAGGTTGACGGTGGGCACGAGGAGACGGCCACCGATGCCGCGGCCGCGAGCAGGCGTGGAGCAGACGGCGAAGGGGCGGCCGAGCATCCAGCGGGCGCGGCGCACGTCGCCGGCGGCGATGAGCGAGCGGATGGCGGAGCTCGAGACTTCGAGGCCATGGACACGAACGGCGCTGTGGACGCAGACCGCGAAACCGAACTCGGCGCCGAAGGCGGCCAGCTCGGCGACGCCGGCTTTGGCACCGCGACCGAAGTGGAAGCTGCGGCCCTCGTGGAGGCTGCGCGCGGCGAGCTTTTCGACGAGAACCCGCTGGGTGAACTCGCGGGCGGTGAGGGCGGCGAGCGCGGCGTTGAAGGGGAGAACGAGCACCGCGTCGAGGCCGGTTTGAGCGAGGAGGTGGAGGCGCTCGGGGAGCGGGGCGAGCAGCCGCGGAGCGCGGGCGGGGCGAAGGAACTGCTCGGGGTGGGGATCGAAGGTGACGGCGATAGCGCGGGTTTGTGTGTTGCGGGCCTCGGTAACCGCGGCGGCGAGAATCCGTTGGTGACCGAGGTGAACACCGTCGAAGTTGCCAACGGCGGCGATGGAGGGTCCAAAACCGGCGGGGATTTCTTCGGCCGCTCGAAAGACCGCGAAGGCGGGGCTTGCGAAAGGCTGGCCGGGGTGTGCGGCGTTCATAGGCTTACGGGCACGCTCAACCCGTCATAGGCCAGGCGGACGCCGGGAGGCAAGGCGCGGTTGGTTTGCTCGTGGCCCAAGTCGTGGGCGAGATGGGTGAGCCAGGTTTCGTGGGCGCCGATTTGCTGCGCCCAGGCGATGGCCTGCTCGACCGTGGCGTGGCTGGGGTGGGGCTTGTGGCGCAAGGCGGAGAGACCGAGGACCTGGACGCCTTCGAGGAGGGCGAAGCTGGGCCCGGGGATGGCGCTGACGTCAGTAAGATAGGCGGCATTGCCGAAGCGGAAGCCGGCGATGGGTTGCGCCCCGTGAACGACGGGGATGCGGATGAAATCGACGCCGTAGACGGGATTGTGGTCGCAGAGGGGCTGGAGCTCGACCTTGGCGCGGGTGGGATAGGTGGAGTGGGGCGAAAAGGTGTAGTCGAAGATCTTTTCGAGCACGGCCGTGGTGACAGGATCGGCGAAGAGCGGGACGGCGTGACCGTTTTCGCGAAAGGCGGCGAAGCTCAAGGGGCGCAGGTCATCCATGCCGAGGATGTGGTCGGCGTGGCCGTGGGTGTAGAAGACCGCGTCAACGCGCCGGAGACCGGCCTGGATCGCCTGCTGGCGGAAGTCCGGGCCGGTGTCGATGACTACGACGCGGGCAGCGCCGGTTGCAGGGTCGCGCCAGCGTAAGGCCACGGAGGGGCGCAAGCGCGCGTCGTGCGGGTCGGGCGAGGTGCAGACGGCGCAGGTGCAACCCAGGGTCGGAACTCCCATGGAGGTGCCGCTGCCCAAAAATGTGAGTGTAGCTTCCATGCAGGCGAGGAGGGGAAAGTGGCTACTTTTTGCTCCGCGGCGGCGGCTTGACGCTGGGCATCGAGATCATGTTGCTCAGCTCGAGGAAGGCCATGCGCGCGTCAAACAGCATCGATTGCAGAGCGCGATCTTCGGCGTCGGTGAGATTGCCGCGGGTCTTTTCGGCCAAGATGCCCATCAGGTCGATGGTGCTGCGGGCGCCCACGATATCGACCTGCGGGCGCTGGCCCTCCTGCGTGCCGGCTCCCATTTGTAGCATGGCGGTGAGATATAGCTGCTGGACGAGCTGGTCGAAGGTAACGGGCGGCTGCGCGCCCGCGGCGGGATTCTGGGCGCGGATGAGGTCCTCGAGGCGCTGCGCGGAGGCGTCATAGGCGACCTTCTGCTCGTGGCTTTCTTCGGCCGAAGGGGCGGGCGGCAATTCGACTTCGTTCCCGGGAGCGGTTTCGATTCCGGCAGCGGCGGGCGGAGCTTCCGGTGGGGCAGATTCGCGCCGGCTTTCATTGGAAACCAGGCGAGGACCTTTTGCGGGTTCGGCTGGC
The DNA here is from genome assembly GCA_030041305.1 of Acidobacteriaceae bacterium. Lineage (GTDB taxonomy): Bacteria > Acidobacteriota > Terriglobia > Terriglobales > Acidobacteriaceae > Telmatobacter. The sequence continues at coordinate 15,831 of JASHOC010000328.1, read as the reverse complement.
TTCTCGGCTGGCTCGCGGGCGGGCGGAGGCGGAGTTTTTTGCTCCGGCTGCGGCGCGCTCTCCTGTTCTTCCTGCGCCTTGTATTTGCGCCGGTCAATGACTTCGAATTTCGTAGTTTCGCTCATGGCTTTATGAATTTTGCTCCCACGCGACGGAATTGCGGCTCCCGCGCGCGTCAAAAGGTTGGCGGCCGATCCAAAATGCGCGCCGATCCCGTGGTTTCTCCGGCGGCATAGGTAAACCGCTGGTTGCCGGCTTCAGCTTCGGCGCGCATCATGGCCAGGGCAAGGACCGGCCGGCGGCCGGGCAGACGCAATTCGGCGGCGCTGGTGATCTGACCGGCAGGCGAGCCGTCGTCCATGGTCAGTTCGGCTCCCGCGGGCGGCATAGCGCCAGTGAGTTCGAGGGGGCGGAGGTAACGGTGAACGGCGCCGCGGGAGCGAATTCGCTCCACGATTTCCTGGCCGAGATAACACCCTTTATTGAAGTGCAGCGCCCGCAATTGCGAGGTTTCCTGGGGCAGGTCGCGCTCGCTGATGTCGATTCCGTAAAGGGGAATGCCCTCGGCGACACGAAAGGCGTTCCAGGAATCACCGCCGATGGGGGTGGCTCCGGCGGTGCGCAAGGCCGACCAGAGCAGGGGGAGATCGGCCGATGGCGCCCAAAGCTGATAATGGGGCGCGAGCACTCCGTAGCCGCGCACCATGCGCAGGCCAAGTCCGTTCCACTCGACGTTGGTTCCGGTCATGGGCTGGGCGAATACGGGTAAGCCCAGCCGCTCGAGCACTTCACCGGCCAGAGGACCGGTGAGGCCGACGGCGGTTTCCGATCCCGCCTCGCCGGGCGACTCGATTCCGAGTGGAATCAGCTCCACGTCGTCCATGACGATGAAGCGGTTGAGGTGAGCGAGCAGCTTGTCGAACTGGTCGGCGGCGATCTCGAGCTCCAGGCCCGACTCGCCGGCGAACGGCGTGCCCAAAAGGCGGTCACCCGCCGCCGCGCCGTGGAATGGCTGCGAGACGGTTTTGCGCAAGTGGGGCGAAAGTTCTTCGCCCCCGCGCCAGACGGTCAAATCGCCCTGGATCTTCCCCTGGACATTGAGGACGAAGTTCCAGGCGCCGGAATTGGGGAAGAGGTCGTTAACGGTATTGGTGACCATGCCGCTCAACCAGCGGAAGCGGTCTTCGCCGCGCACGGAAACGCGCCGCAGCCAGCCCAAGTCGTGAACCGCCGCTCCATGGGCCAAAGCCTCTGTTTCAGTCTCCGGTGCGTCCAATTCACGAGGGGTAAGCGCACCCCGGTACAGGACAAGCTGGCGCGCGGCGCGGGAGGTTTCGAGCATGGCGGCAAGCGCGGTGGGCCGGATCGTCGAAGCGAGGCCGGTTTCTGTCATAAGGGAATACTCTTCCATGGTCCGGCGCGGATCTTGCGGTGAAATTTGGGCGCCGATTTTGGCGCCGGACCGCATCCTGATTATAGCCTTGGAAGGAGATCCGGGAGCTTGGCGGGACGGGCGCAGACCAGGCTGCCGGGGCGAGGTGAGCGGATGAACGAGCGGCAAACGTGGGCGAGTGGGATGAAGCGGGGCGGACAAGGGGTGGCCGTACTTTGCCTGGCGGCGATGGCGCTGACGGCGCAACAGGGGGCTACTCCGGCGCCGCAGGGCCCGGCGGCCACGGGAGCGCAAGCCGGAGCGAATTCCAACCCCGCACAGCATGGCCAAACCGCAAAGCCTGAAACCCACATCACCCCGGAACAGGCCAAGCAGCTCTTCGCGTTGGTGGATCAGCTTCTCGCGTTTTCCTCGGACGAGACGGGACTGGCCGTTAAAGGCCCAGTCAAGCGGCAACTGACCACCCGCGCGGACGTGGAAAAGTATCTCAAAGCGAAACTGGACGATGATCAGGATAGCAAGCGGATGGAGCAGGATGAGATCGTGCTCAAGAAATTCGGGCTTCTGGATCGCGACTTCGAGCTCAAGCCGTTTATGCTGGCGCTGTTGAAGGAACAGATCGAAGCTTATTACGATTCGAAAACCAAGACCGTAAACCTGCTGGACTGGGTCGACGCCGATGAGCAGAAACCGGTGCTGGCCCACGAGTTGACGCACGCTCTGCAGGACCAGCACTCGGACCTTGAAAAGTGGGACGACCAGACTCCCGACGAAGTTTCGACCGACCCGGCCGGCGACCAGGACCACCTGGCCCGGGACGAGATGGACACAGCGCGCGACGCTGTCGCCGAGGGCCAGGCCACGGCGGTGATGATCGATTACGAACTGAAACCTTCGGGCAAGAGCCTGATCAAGAATCCCGAAATTCTGGATTTCTGGAAAGATCAGATGACCGGCACCGACTCGCCGGTGATGGCGCGCGCGCCACTGCTGCTTTCGGAATCCATGCTCTTCCCGTACAAAGAGGGCTTGAGCTTCGAACAGGATATCTGGATGGACGAGGGGCGTACGCCGGCGTTTGCCGGCGCGCTGGATCGTCCGCCCACCTCAAGCTGGGAGATTATTAATCCGCGGGTTTATGAAAAACACGAGATTCCGGCGATACCGCTCTTGCCCAACATTCATCCGCTGGTGGATGCGCTGTATCGGCCGTACGATATCGGGCAGGTGGGGCAGCTGGATTTGCACATCATTGCTGAGCTGTTCGGCGGCGATCAAGCCGCGCGGGACCTGACGCCGGCGTGGAACGGCGGACTGTACTGGGCGGGCCAGTTACGCAGCGCCACCACCCCCGCGGCACAGGACAGCACCAAATCCCTGGCCATTTTTTACCTCTCGGTGTGGAAAAACGCGGAATCGGCGCAGGACTTTGCCAAGCTTTACGGTGACAGCCTGGGCCGCAAATATACAAGTGTGAAGCTGGACAAAACCGCCGCCGGCGCCACGCCTTCGGATGACTCGGAGGAGCAGGTTTATTCGACCGAAGAGGGCCCGGTGGTGATCACCGTGCGCGACAAGCTGGTGTTTGTGGCGGAAAGCTTTCCTGTGGGGCTGGCCCGCAAACTGACCGCGCTGATTCTGGACGCGCAGGGCGTGGGCGATATGCGCACGGCGCGGTTGGATCGTCCCGGGGCGATGATCAACCGGCCGGCCGCGGAGCCTCTTAGCGCCGGATTCGTGCGCTTCTTCGAGAGCTGCGGGGTGATGAAAGCGGTGGTGGATGCGACAATGAAAACGACGCGGGAAGAGGCGGCGCGCTGAAGGAGTATTTTCCCGGTCGTCACATCGATGACTAATCTGACGCAGTAATACGCCCGTTGCGGGTTTCCGGCTGGAGAGAATTCAGTCGGCGCGGACTCGCGCATGGGGGAGTTTTGAGGGTCTGCGCGCTGATCGGGCGGCGGCAATGGTCTGCAACAATTTCGGTCCCTGACTCGTCAATCACAGTAAACGCGCGCGCCACGGCCGCTGGGTTTGCGGGAGCGGGTTCTTGTCTGCCCCAGGGCGGTTCCCGGAGCCGGGAGGCCACGATTTTGAACGGCAAATGCTCCCTGGCGATAGGATAGAAGAAGGATAGTCCCGGCTCGACCACCTCGCCCCTATATGCTTGATTGAAGAATTGTTGCCAACCAACCGACGGCAAGTAACAGGACACAAGAGAGGAACATGGATCAGGCTCCATCTGTTTCGCATTTCCCGTCAGACAACATCCCACCCGAACCGGCAAAGAAGCGGCGGCACCGCTGGATTTGGGTGCTGGTGCTTTTGGCTTTTGGTCTGCTCTTTTACTGGGTGATGCACCAGCATGTGCAGAGCCAGGAGCAGACCGGGCGCCGCGGGCGTTTTCAGATGGCGGGACCGGTGCCGGTGACGACGGCCACGGCGAAGGTCGGCAGCCTGGGGGTGTACCTGAACGCCATCGGCACGGTGACCCCGGTGTATCAGGACACGATTACGGCAGAGGTCACGGGCGTGATCCAGTCGGTTCACTACAAGGAAGGCCAGTATGTGCACAAGGGCGACCCGCTGATCGATATCGATCCGAGGCCCTATGCGGCCCAGCTTGAGCAGGCCCAGGGAACGCTGCAACGCGACGAGAATCTGCTGGCCGAGGCGCAGATGGACCTGACGCGCTACCAGGTGGCGTGGGCCAAGAACGCGATTCCGAAGCAGACGTTCGACGATCAGGGAAAGGTGGTGCTGCAGGACGAGGGGACGGTCAAGAACGACCAGGGAGTGGTGGCCTACGACCAGGTGGAGCTGAGCTACTGCCACATTACTTCGCCGATTGAGGGGCGGGTGGGACTGCGGTTGGTGGATCCCGGCAACCTGGTGACGGCGAACTCAACGACGCCGCTGGTGGTGATCACGCAGATGCAACCGATCACCGTAGTGTTCACGCTGGCCGAGGACAGTTTGCCGCAGGTGCTCCAGCAGATGCGCAGCGGCCAGGGTCTGACGGTGCAGGCCTTCGACCGGACCCAGCAGAATCTGCTGGCGACGGGAAGGCTGATCACGGTGGACAGCATGATCGACACCACAACCGGGACAGTGAAGGCGCGGGCCGAATTTGCCAATCCGAACGGGATTCTCTTTCCCAACCAATTTGTGAATACGCGGCTGCTGGTGAAGACGCTTTCGAAGCAGCTGCTCGTTCCATCCTCGGCCATTCAGCACAACGGGGCCGCTTCGTTTGTGTATCTGATCCAGAACCAAAAAGCGGTGATGAAGACGGTGAATCCGGGATTATCGGAGGGTGGCAACACGGTGGTGGCGGGGCTGGCGCCCGGCGACGTAGTAGCCAACAGCAGCTTCGAGAAGCTCCAGGACGGTGCACAAATCTTCATCTCGAAGGTGGTGCTGCCGGCCACCTCGCCTGAAGAGTCGGGGATTGGGGCCCCATGAGTCCATCACGCCCATTCATTTTGCGGCCGGTGGCGACATCGCTGCTGATGGCCGCGATTCTCCTTGCGGGCATTGTCGCCTTCACGCAGTTGCCGGTGTCTGCGCTGCCGGAGGTGGACTACCCAACCATCCAGGTGCTGACGTTCTATCCCGGGGCCAGTCCGGACGTGATGGCGACGACGGTGACGGCGCCGCTGGAGCGGCAGTTCGGCGAAATGCAGGGCTTGAGCCAGATGACCTCGACGAGCGCCGGCGGGGTCTCGGTCATCGTGCTGCAGTTCAGCCTCTCGCTGGGTCTGGATGTGGCCGAAGAAGAAGTGCAGTCGGCCATCAACGCGGGCCAGACGTATCTGCCCTCCGATTTGCCGGTTCCGCCGGTGTACAACAAGACCAATCCGGCCGACGCGCCGATTCTCACCTTGGCGATCAGCTCGGACACGCTGCCGCTTTCGACGGTGGAGGACCTGGTGGATACGCGGCTGGCTCCCCGGCTCTCGCAGCTGAATGGAGTGGGGCTGGTGAGCATCAGCGGCGGGCAAAAGCCGGCGGTGCGGATCGAGGTGAACCCAACACAACTGTCCTCCTACGGACTGAATATGGAGGATGTGCGCTCGGCGCTGGTGGACGCGAGCGTGAACTCAGCGAAAGGCAATTTCGACGGGCCGCGCCTGGATTACCAAATCGACGCCAACGATCAGATCACGCAGGCGAACCAGTACAGAGACCTGGTGATTTCGTATGTCAACGGGGCGCCAGTGTTCTTGAAAGACGTAGCCAACGTGGTGAACGGTGTTGAGAACACCAAGCAGGCCGCGTGGATGGACACGACGCCAGCCATCGTTGTGAACATTCAGCGGCAGCCGGGCGCAAACACGATTACGGTGGTGAACAGCATCCGCAAGGTGCTGCCCCAACTGGAAGCGAACCTGCCGGCGTCGATCCGGGTGACGACGCTGACAGACATGACCACCAGCATCCAGGCGTCAGTGAACGACGTGGAGTTTGAGCTGATGCTGACCATCGCCCTGGTGGTGATGGTGATCTTTCTGTTTCTGCGCAGCCTTCACGCCACCATCATTCCCAGCGTGGCGGTCCCGGTGTCACTGGTGGGCACCTTCGGGGCGATGTATCTGCTGGGTTTCTCGCTCGACAATCTGTCGCTGATGGCGCTGACGATTGCCACGGGCTTTGTGGTGGACGACGCGATCGTGATGATCGAAAATATCAGCCGCTTCTTGGAAGAAGGCATGTCGCCTCTGGACGCGGCGCTGACCGGGGCCGGCCAAATCGGCTTTACGATCATATCGCTGACTGTATCTCTGATCGCCGTGCTCATCCCTCTGTTGTTCATGGGCGACGTGGTGGGGCGGCTCTTCCGCGAGTTTGGCGTGACGCTTGCGGTCACCATCTTGATTTCGGCGGTGGTTTCGCTGACCTTGACGCCGATGATGTGCTCGCGCATCCTGCGCCACAACCCGGAGGAGAAGCAGACCCGCTTTTATCGTGTCTCCGAGCACATGTTTAACAACCTCATCGGCTTTTACGGGCGGACGCTAACCGTAGTGCTGCGATACAAAACGATTACGTTGCTGGTGGCGCTAGCAACCCTGGTGCTGACCGTGGTGCTTTACATCGAGATTCCCAAGGGCTTTTTCCCGGTGCAGGACACGGGGGTGATCCAGGGGATTTCGCAAGCGTCGCAATCGATCTCTTTCGAGGCGATGGAGCAAAAGCAGAAACAGCTGGCCGAGATCATTCTGCAGGATCCGGCGGTGGAGAGCCTTTCGTCGTTCATCGGCGCAGACGGGATCAACACCACGCTGAACAGCGGACGGATCTCGATCAACCTGAAGCCCATCGAGGTGCGGCACATCAACGCTTCAGATGTGATACGGCGGCTGCAGACGAAGCTGCAACAAGTCGCAGGGATCCATTTGTACATGCAGCCGGTGCAGGACATCACGGTGAACGACCGGGTGAGCCGGACGCAATACCAGTACACGCTCGAAGATCCGAACACCACGGAGCTGAACCAGTGGGCGGACAAATTCGTGACCCAGTTGCAGAAGCTGCCGGATCTGGAAGACGTGGCGACGGACGAGCAGACCGGGGCGCGGGCGATTCAACTGGTGATCGACCGAGTAACGGCGTCGCGGCTGGGGATCGCGCCGACGACTATCGATAACACGCTTTATGACGCGTACGGGCAGCGGGAAATCAGCACGCTGTACACGCAACTGAACCAGTATCACGTGGTGCTGGAAACGGCGCCGCAATGGCAGCAGAACCCGAACGACCTCGACAACCTGTACATTCAGACCAATGCGTCGTCGAACGCGACGGGGGCGGGCGCGTCCACATCCTACTCGCAATCGGCGTCGGCGTCGGCGGGATCCAATGCGTTGACGGCGGCGGTTCGCCTGACGCCATCGTCGGGGGTGCTGACGGCGCCGGCCGGAGTGCTTGCCGGTTCCGTCCCGCCGGCTGGTACGACTTTGACGACGTCGTCAGTCGGCGCGAACGCCATTCCGCTGAGCGCCTTTACTCATGCAGCGCCGACCACCGAAGCATTGTCCATCAACCACCAAGGTCAGTTTCCCTCGGTGACGGTCTCGTTCAATCTGGCCCCGCGCGCTTCACTGGGCACGGCCATCAACCAGATCAACAACGTGGTCAAGCGGCTGAATTTTCCGGCCAGCGTGCAGGCCGGCTTCCAGGGAACTGCAGCTTCATTCGAGAATTCGCTTTCCAACGAGGCGCTGCTTATTCTGGCCGCGCTAGTGACGGTTTACATCGTTCTCGGCGTTTTGTATGAAAGCTTCATTCATCCCATCACCATTCTCTCCACGCTGCCGTCGGCGGGCGTAGGAGCGCTGTTGGCGCTGATGCTTTTCGGCCAGGATTTGAACGCCGTGGGCATCATCGGCATCATCCTGCTCATCGGGATCGTGAACAAGAACGGCATTCTGATCGTCGACTTTGCGCTGGAGGCGGAACGGGAACGGGGCAAAGACTCAGAGGCGGCGATCTTCGAGGCGAGCCTGCTGCGTTTCCGGCCGATCATGATGACCACCATGGCGGCGATGCTGGCAGGCGTTCCCCTGGCCGTGGGCAGAGGGCTGGGTTCGGAGCTGCGCCATCCGCTGGGGATCTCGATGGTGGGCGGGTTGCTGCTGAGCCAGGTGCTTACCCTCTACACCACGCCCGTGATTTATGTTTTCTTTGACCGACTTGGGCAGCGTATCACCGGCCGCCACATTTCGCACGCGCCGCAGCGCAAGGAGCCGCAGACCGTCACGGAGGGCGTGTGAGCCTTTCGTCACCGTTTATCCACCGGCCGGTGGGAACAACGCTCATGACTGTCGGCGTGGCCCTTGCGGGAGCGATTGGTTATTCGGTGCTGCCGGTGGCTCCGCTGCCGCAGGTGGATTTTCCGACTATCAGCGTCCAAGCCAGCCTGCCCGGGGCCAGCGCGCAGATCATGGCGGCGTCGGTGGCCACGCCCCTGGAGCGCCAATTCGGCCACATCGCCGGGATCACGGAAATGACGTCGTCGAGTTCGCTGGGCGGCGCCAACGTGACCCTGCAGTTCGACCTTAGCCGGAACATCGACGGTGCGGCGCGCGACGTGCAGGCGGCCATCAATGCGGCGCGAACCTACCTGCCCGCGAATCTTCCTCAAAATCCTTTTTATCGGAAAGTGAATCCGGCCGATGCGCCGATCATGATCATCGGCCTGACTTCGGACAAGTACGACGTGACCAAGGTCTATGACCTGGCTTCGACGTTGCTGATGCAACGGCTATCGCAGATTCCCGGCGTGGGCCAGGTGTTTGTGGGTGGTGGCGCGACGCCCTCGGTGCGGGTCGAGGTGAACCCCACGAAGCTGGAGAGCTTTGGCCTGACGCTGGCGAATGTGCAGTCGGTGCTGAGCCTGCAGAACTCGCACGAGCCGAGGGGCCAGGTGGCAAACGGCGCAGCAAGCGAGGACATTATCACCAACGATCAGATTTCGCAGGCCGAGCAGTACCAGCCGCTCATTGTCGGTTACCACAACGGCCAGGCGGTCCGGCTTTCCGACGTCGCAACTGTCATCAATTCGACGCAGAACCTGCGGACCGCTGGCTTCCTGGATGGACGGCGGGGTGTGTTTGTTCACGTCTTCCGGCAGCCGGGCGCCAATATCATTGACACGGTCGAGCGCATCCGCGCAGCGATGCCTTTCCTAAATGCGCTGCTCCCCCAAGGCATCGATTCCACGATCGTCCTTGACCGCACCACGACTATCCGCGCATCGGTCAGGGACGTGGAAGAGACGCTGGCCGGCTCCGTGTGCCTGGTGGTGCTGGTGGTGTTTTTCTTTCTCCGCAGCCCGCGCGCCACGCTGATCCCCGGCGTCGCGGTCCCAGTATCGCTGATTGGCACCTTCGCGGTGATGTACCTCTTCGGCTACAGCCTCGACAACCTGTCGCTGATGGCGCTGACCATCGCGACGGGCTTTGTGGTGGACGACGCCATTGTGGTGATGGAGAACATCACGCGGCATCTTGAAGCGGGCATGGAGCCGTTCGCCGCGGCGCTCAAGGGCGCCAAGGAGATCGGCTTCACGGTTTTTTCCATCAGCATGTCGCTGGTGGCGGTGTTTATTCCCATCCTGATGATGGGCGGCATTGTGGGACGGCTGTTTCGCGAATTCGCGGTGACGCTCTCAGTCGCCATCCTGATCTCGATGGTGATTTCGCTGACCACCACGCCATGCATGTGCGCGCACCTGCTGAAATCGCAAGCCGAAGGCGAGAAGCACAACTGGATGTACCGGGCGAGCGAAAGGTTTTTCGATGGGCTTCTATCGATCTATCGGCATTCCCTGATATGGGCGCTGGACAATCCGGTGCTGATGCTGATTGTGCTGGCGCTCACCGTTGCCCTGAACTTCGCCGTGATCGTGAAGATTCCCAAGGGATTTTTCCCGCGGCAAGATACGGGAGCACTGTCGGGCGGCGTGCAGGGGCCGCAGGACGCTTCGTTTCCCTTCATGCGGTTTTCGATAGTTTCCCTGGTCGATGTGATCCGAAGAGACCCCGCTGTGGAGCACGTGGAAGCTTATACGGGCGGAAACGGCGCCAGCAATGGCGGTTTTATTTACATTGCGCTCAAGCCGCTCGGCGGCGGTTGCAAAGAGGGACCGAAATGCGATGTGCGTCAGACGGGCGCGATGAACGTGATCAACCGGCTGCGGCCCAAGCTCGACCGGCTGCCCGTGGCGGCAGCGTTTTTTCAGCCGGTGCAGGACCTGCGCATCGGAGGCCGCTCGAGCAATGCGCTTTACCAATACACGATTCAGTCGGATAACTTTCAGGACCTGGCGCACTGGGGGCCGATTCTGCTGCAACACATGCAACGTCTTCCCGGGCTGCAGGACGTGAACACGGACCAGCAGAACAGCGGCCTGGACTACGTGCTCACCTACGACCGGACCGCGGCGGCGCAACTGGGCATGACGGCGCAGTCGATGGACACAGCGCTTTACAGCGCCTTCGGACAGTCGGAAGTTTCGGTGATTTATACGCAACTCAACCAGTACTACGTGGTGATGGAAGTGGCGCCGCCGTATTGGCAAGACCCGTCGGGCTTGAACAACATTTATTTCAACCCGGGCGCATCCGCGAGTTCTTCGACCTCCGGTTCTTCGAGCCCGACTGCGGGTCTGAACGAGGTTGCGCCGCTGACCAACGTTTTGCAGCCGCACACCAGCACGACGCCACTACAGGTGAATCACACCGGGTTGTTCCCTTCGGTCACGGTGTCGTTTAATCTCGCCAACGGAATTTCGCTCAGCGACGCCACGCGGGAAGTTGCGGAGATGGAGCAGAGCCTGGGCATGCCCGCGACGGTGCGCGGCTTTTTTGCCGGAACCGCACAGGCCTACCAGCAGTCGCTTTCGACCGAGCCGATTCTGATTCTTACCGCTCTGCTTTCGGTGTTCATTGTGCTGGGAATTCTTTACGAGAGCTTGGTGCATCCCTTGACCATTATTTCCACGCTGCCGTCGGCGAGCGTGGGGGCGATGATGGCGCTGATGTTGTTCCATATCGACCTGAACGTGATTTCGATTATCGGCATCATTCTGTTGATCGGGATCGTGAAGAAGAACGCGATCATGATGATCGATTTTGCGCTGCAGGCGGAACGACTGGAAGGGAAAAACACCCGGGACGCCATTTTTGAGGCGTGCCTGCTGCGTTTCCGGCCGATCATGATGACCACCATGTCGGCGATCTTCGGGGCGTTGCCGCTGGCGTTTGGAACCGGAACGGGATCGGAGCTGCGGCAACCGCTGGGCATCACGATTGTGGGCGGATTGCTGTTGAGTCAGTTGCTCACCTTGTACACTACGCCGGTGGTTTACCTGGCGTTGGACCGGCTGCGCCTGCGCGCGCTAGGCCGAGCGAGCGATGAGCTGCCTCCGCACGCCGAAGAGACGGCGTTCGTATGAGCCTTTCGTCACCATTTATTCATCGGCCTGTGGGCACCACGCTACTGACCATCGGCGTGGCCCTTGCCGGAGCGATCGGATATTCGGTGCTGCCGGTGGCTCCGCTGCCGCAGGTGGATTTTCCGACCATCAGCGTAAGCGCCAGCCTGCCCGGGGCCAGCGCGCAGATCATGGCGGCCTCCGTCGCTACCCCCCTGGAGCGCCAGTTCAGCCATGTCGCCGGGATCACGGAAATGACGTCGTCGAGCTCGCTGGGCAGCACCAACGTGACTCTGCAGTTCGACCTCAGCCGCAACATCGACGGCGCGGCGCGCGACGTGCAGGCGGCCATCAACGCGGCGCGGACATACCTGCCTGCGAACCTTCCCCAGAATCCCTTTTATCACAAGGTGAATCCGGCTGATGCGCCGATCATGATCATCGGCCTGACTTCAGACAAGTACGACGTCACGAAGGTGTATGACCTGGCTTCGACGCTGATGGAGCAACGGCTGTCGCAGATTCCCGGAGTGGGCCAGGTGTTTGTGGGCGGTGGCGCGACGCCCTCGGTGCGGGTCGAGGTGAACCCCACCAAGCTGGAGAGCTTTGGACTGACGCTGGCCAATGTGCAGTCGGTGCTGAGCCTGCAGAACTCGCACGAGCCCAGAGGCCAGTTGGCGAACGCCACGACAAGCGAGGACATCATCACCAACGATCAGATTTCTCAGGCCGAGCAGTACCGGCCGCTGATCGTCGGTTACCACAACGGCGAGGCAGTCCGGCTCTCGGACGTGGCCGATGTGGTCGACTCGACGTCGAACATTCGCACGGCGGGCTTCATGGACGGGCGCCGCGGGGTGTTCGTGATCATCTTCCGGCAGCCGGGCGCGAACATTATTGACACGGTCGACCGCATTCGCGCAGCGCTGCCTTTTGTCGCGGCGACTATGCCCCAGGGCATCGATTCCGCCATTGTCCTTGACCGCACCACGACGATCCGCGCCTCGGTCAGGGATGTGGAAAAGACGCTGGCCGGCTCCGTGTGCCTGGTAGTGCTGGTGGTGTTTTTCTTTCTCCGCAGCCCGCGCGCCACGCTGATCCCCGGCGTCGCGGTCCCGGTGTCGCTGATTGGCACCTTCGCGGTGATGTACCTCTTCGGCTACAGCGTGGACAACCTGTCGCTGATGGCGCTGACCATTGCGACGGGCTTTGTGGTGGACGACGCCATTGTGGTGATGGAGAACATCACGCGGCATCTTGAAGCGGGCATGGAGCCGTTCGCCGCGGCGCTCAAGGGCGCCAAGGAGATCGGCTTTACGGTCTTCTCGATGAGCATGTCGCTGGTGGCGGTGTTTATTCCCATCCTAATGATGGGCGGCATTGTGGGGCGGCTGTTCCGCGAATTCGCGGTAACGCTCTCGGTCGCCATCCTGATCTCGATGGTGATTTCGCTGACCACCACGCCATGCATGTGCGCGCACCTGCTGAAATCGCAAGTCGAAGACGCGAAGCACAATATCTTTTACCGGACGAGCGAGCGTTTCTTCAACGGGCTGATGTGGATCTATAAGCAATCGCTGGTGTGGGCGCTGGACAACCCGGTGCTGATGCTGATCGTGCTGGGGCTCACCATTGCGCTGAATTTCGCCGTGATCGTGAAGATCCCCAAGGGATTTTTCCCGCAGCAGGATACAGGGGCGCTGGTGGGCGGCGTGCAGGGACCGCAGGATGCATCGTTTCCCTTCATGCGATTCTCGGTGCTATCGCTGGTGAATGTCGTCCGGAAGGACCCGGCTGTGGAGCATGTAAACGCCTATACCGGTGGAAACGGGGCCAGCAACGGCGGCTTTATCTACATTGCGCTCAAGCCGCTCGGCGGCGGTTGCAAAGAAGGAGCGCCGAATTGCGATGTGCGTCAAACGGGTGCGATGAACGTGATCAACCGGCTGCGGCCGAAGCTGGACCGGCTGCCCGTGGCCTCGGCGTTTTTGCAGCCGGTGCAGGACGTGCGCATCGGCGGTCGCTCGAGCAATGCGCTTTACCAATACACGATTCAGTCGGATAGTTTTGAGGACCTGGCGCACTGGGGCCCGATCCTGCTGCAACACATGCAACGCCTTCCCGGCTTGCAGGACGTGAATACCGACCAGCAGAATGGCGGCTTAGAGGAGATGCTTACGTACGATCGCACCACGGCGGCGCAACTGGGGCAGACGGCGCAGTCGATGGACACAGCGCTTTATAGCGCCTTTGGGCAATCGGAGGTTTCGGTTATCTACGAGCCGCTTAACCAGTACTACGTGGTGATGGAGGTGGCGCCGCAATACTGGCAGGACCCGACGGACCTGAACAACATTTATTTTGCGCCGAGCGCGTCCGCGAGTTCCTCATCCACCAGCTCCTCGAGCACGAGCTCATCGAGCCCGCCCGCGGGTCTGAACGAGGTTGCCCCGCTGACCAACGTTTTGCATCCGCACACCAGCACGACGCCGCTGCAGGTGAACCACACCGGGTTGTTCCCTTCGGTTACGGTGTCGTTTAATCTCGCCAATGGATTTTCGCTCAGCGACGCCACACGCGAAGTTGCGGAGATGGAGCAAAGCTTGGGCATGCCGGAAGATGTGCGCGGCTTTTTTGCCGGAACCGCGCAGGCTTACCAGCAGTCGCTTTCGACCGAACCGATTCTAATTCTTACGGCTCTGCTTTCAGTGTTCATCGTGCTGGGGATTCTTTACGAGAGCCTGGTGCATCCCTTGACCATTATTTCCACGCTGCCGTCGGCGAGCGTGGGGGCGATGATGGCGCTGATGTTGTTCCACATCGACCTGAACGTGATTTCGATTATCGGCATCATTCTGCTGATCGGGATCGTGAAGAAGAACGCGATCATGATGATCGATTTTGCGCTGCAGGCGGAACGGCTGGAAGGGAAAAACACCCGGGAGTCCATTTTCGAGGCTTGTATGCTGCGTTTTCGGCCGATCATGATGACCACCATGTCGGCGATCTTCGGGGCGTTGCCGCTGGCGTTTGGAACCGGTATGGGATCGGAACTGCGGCGACCGCTGGGCATCACGATTGTGGGCGGATTGCTGTTGAGCCAATTGCTCACCTTGTACACCACGCCGGTGGTTTACCTGGCGATGGACCGCCTGCGGCTGCGCGCGCTAGGCCGAGCGAGCGAAACGCTGCCTCGACAAGCGGAAGGGGCCATATTTTGAAGAGGAAAAGGATAGACGATCATGTTTGAAGGAACATTTCGAAGCCGGTTGGTGATGGTTGTGGGCGGATTGGGCTTGTTGGCGATGATTGCCGGCTGCCGCGTGGGGCCGCGTTACCAGCCGCCCGCGCCGCCAGCGGTGACCGCGCCCAACTACAAAGAATCGACGGTGAACTTTGTGAACGAGCCGGGATGGAAAGTGGCCAGCCCGCAAGCGGGGATGATCCGCGGCAACTGGTGGGAGATTTTTAACGAGCCGGAACTCAACGCGCTCGAGGAGCAGCTCAACGTCAATAACCAGAACATCAAAGAGTACTTCCAGAATTACATGGCGGCGCGGGCGACGATCGCCGAGGCGCGCGCCAGCTATTGGCCGACGATCACCGCCGACCCCACGTGGCAGCGGGTGCGCACCAGCGCCAATCAGTTTGTTTCATCCACAGCCACCACTGGCAAGACCTACGGGCTTTGGGAAGTTCCTCAGATCGAGGCTTCGTGGACGCCCGACTTCTGGGACAAGATCCGCAACGAGGTGCATGAGGCGCAGTACGCGTCGCAGGTGAGTGCGGCCGATCTCGAAGTGGAAAAGCTGACGGAACAGGCCAGCCTGGCGCAATATTATTTTGAAATCCGCGGCGAGGATATGCTGAAACAAATCCTGGACCAGACGGTGGCGGCCGACCAGAAAGCGCTCGACGTCACGCAGGGGGCCTATGATGCGGGCGTGGGCGACTACATTTCGGTGGTCGAGGCGAAGACAACTTTGCAGGGAGTGCAGGCTTCGGATATTGCGGTGGGCCTGCTGCGGGCGCAGTATGAACACGCGATTGCCATGCTGATCGGCAAGGTGGCTGCGGATTTTTCGCTTCCGGTGCGGCCGATCATCTATACGCCTCCGGTGATTCCGACGGGGGTGCCTTCGCAACTACTCGAGCGGCGTCCGGATGTGGCCGCGGCGGAGCGCACGCTGGCGGAAGCCAACGCCGTCATCGGCGTGGGCTACGGGGCCTTTTTCCCGCAGGTGACAATTTCCGCTGCGGGGGGATTTGAATCGGCCACGCTCAAACACCTCTTCGACGTTGCGAGCGGGATATGGTCGTTCGGGCCCAGCGTCACGCAGACCATCTTTAATGGCTGGCTTTACCGCGCCGAGCTGCACCAGTATGTAGCCATGTACAACGCGGATCTCGCCACCTATCGCCAGACCGTGCTGACGGCCTTCCAGAACGTGGAGGATGAGTTGGTGGCCACGCGAAATTACTCGCAGCAGATTCTCAA
>JASHOC010000327.1 GCA_030041305.1 Acidobacteriaceae bacterium | reverse complement strand
TAGCGCACTTCGGGCCCTACTCTCTACATCTCGCCGGCATCGTTACCGCCGATCGCCTAGTTTACGAGTTATGAACAGCCCCCCTCCGTCACTGACCTTATAGGGCTTTGCGTTCGGCTTGATTCGTCTGATCTGGGTGTCGGTCAACTTCATCGAATCCCCTCTCATTTGCAATGTACCCACAGCCCGAAATGAATGTACCCACAAACGTACCCGCACGAAATACTGGCTTCCATCGCACCGCTATGGACAGTGTAAAGCAAGAAGCTATTTGTTTTCAGTAGATTTTGATTGCAGATTGGACTTTCTAGGACAGCCTCGGAAGACTCAATGGCGGAGAGGGAGGGATTCGAACCCCCGATACCCTTACGAGTATGCCTGATTTCGAGTCAGGTGCATTCAACCGGGCTCTGCCACCTCTCCGCGTCGTAATTTCTTAGTTTGTGTAAATTACCTCATTGCCGATCTTCTTTGATTCCCTCGCAATGGGAACAGTCCCCGATTTGGTCACCAATCTTTCCCGGCAAATCTTTCCATGACCAATCTTTCCCTGAAGTGACTGGCCGGTCCACGGCTGAAGCTCCGTGCTTCCGGAGCGAGATGTGCAGAATCCCTGACCATCGGGAGCGTCCTTTGGCCGAGCAGTTCCGCCACGGTTTTCGCGCAAGGCCGCCCCCCGGCCATTACAAGTCTACTGGCGAATGTGCGACGGTTGCAATGCCACCTATGATCAGGGACCTCCGCTCGGCGAGTACTGTTCAAAACCATCTCCGCGCCGCAACGGCGACCCTTGTACTTCCGGTTCGGAAGGTTTTATATTTGCGCTGCCGCAGCGCAACGCGGCGGGAGTGCGGGGAAAGGCGATGAGGAAATACTTCGCGGGCTTTGTTCTGATGAGCATATATCTGCTTTTGGATTGGGCGCCGGTCGTCTGGTCGCAGGATACCGCCGTTCGGCCTGTTTCCGAGCAGATCCCGGGGCCTTCCTGCGGAGCGGTTCCGGAATGGAATGATGCCGGGGCGCCCGCAATTTGCACGACTTCGCAGATCGAGGACTGGCTGCGCGACATCACCCACTGGCGCAACGAGCGCCGCATCCGCATTGGCTTCGACGATAGCGCCTACCACAATCCCGCGCTGATCTGGACCCAGTCCAGTTTCGTGCAGCCGCAGATGATGGTGCATGACCGATATTTCTATGATCCGGAAACGCGAGAGTATACCGTAAGTCGATATTTGCAGGACGTCGAGCAGCGGTATGGCGGAATCGACAGCGTGCTCATCTGGCATACCTACTCGAACATCGGCATCGACAGCCGCAATCAGTTCGACATGCTTCGCGACCTGCCGGGCGGAGTCGAGGGCGTGCGGCAAATGTTAGAAGACTTTCATCATCATCATGTGCGCGTGCTCTTCCCAATTATGCTCTGGGACCAGGGAACACACGAGGAAGACGTGCCTGATGTGGAAGCAATTGCACGCGAACTGGTCTCCGTCAACGCGGATGGAATCAATGGAGACACCTTGGAAGGCATACCGAGAATCTTCAGCATCGACTCGGCGAAGCTGGGACACCCGTTGGCGCTGGAACCCGAACTGGCCTTGGGCTCCGACGAGATGCTCGCCTACAACACCATGACGTGGGGCTATTGGGACTACAAGTTCGTGCCGTCGGTGAGCCGCTTCAAGTGGCTGGAGACGCGCCATATGGTCAACATCTGCGACCGCTGGGCGCATGACCACACCGATGACCTGCAGGAAGCCTTCTTCAACGGCATAGGTTTCGAAAGCTGGGAAAATGTGTGGGGGATCTGGAACCAGATGACGCCTCGCGATGCCGAAGCTTTGCGTCGCACTGTCATGATCGAGCGCGTCTTCGCCGATCTGCTGATCAGCCCGCGCTGGACGCCGCACTATCCGATGCAGCGCTTCGGGGTGTTTGCCAGCGAGTGGCCGGGCGCGACAGAAACCCTCTGGACGATCGTGAACCGCAGCGGCTATTCCGTCTCCGGTCGCCAAATGCGGGTTCCCTTTGACGCCAAGGCGCGATACTACGACCTTTGGCGCGGTATCGAGATTCAGCCGGAGCGGGAAGGCGACTCATCAGTGCTGTCATTCGAAATCGAAAGCAAAGGGTTCGGCGCGATTCTGGAGTTGACAGCGAGCGATCCGCGTCTTGACCCTTTGCTGGCCGGAATGCATGAGCTCAGCCGCCGGCCACTCAGCGATTTTTCCCATGCATGGCAGGCGCTGCCCCAGCAGATCGTGCCCATCGCGCCGACGAAACCGCAAGCTGCGGCTGCGGCGGGGATGATCAGAATTCCTGCCGCCGACTATGTTTTTCGCGTCAACGGCATCGAGATCGAAGGAGGCAACGTCGAGGGAGTCGACTTCCAGTATCCGTGGGAAAGTTCGGCGCGGCGTTATCACGAGCACAAGCTGCACATCGCCTCGTTCTGGATCGACAAGTATCCGGTGACGAATTCTGATTACAAGCGCTTTCTCGACGCGACGCACTACCATCCGGCCGACGATCACAATTTCCTGAAGGATTGGGCCCACGGCGCCTATCCGCAGGGCTGGGGCAACAAGCCGGTCACCTGGGTTTCTCTCGAAGACGCGCGCGCTTATGCCAAATGGGCCGGCAAACGGCTGCCGCATGAGTGGGAGTGGCAGTACGCGGCGCAAGGCGGCGACGGACGAATGTATCCGTGGGGAAATGCCTCTCCATTTTCGCCGGCATCCTGCGGGCCGTCGTGCAACCTGGCTGCTGCCGCGTACATGCCCGTTCCCGATACCCGCCGGGACGAGGCGCCTCCCGGCGATGTTGACGCGCATCCTGCCGGAGCCAGTCCTTTTGGTGTCATGGACATGGTTGGCAACGTGTGGCAGTGGACCGATGAGTTCGTGGACGACCACACGCAGGCGGCTGTATTGCGGGGGGGCAGTCATTACCGGCCACAGGGCTCGCGCTGGTATTTCCCCCAGGCCTATGCGTTATCGCAGCATGGTAAGTATCTTCTAATGGCGCCCAGCCTTGACCGTTCGGCCTCGATTGGCTTCCGGTGTGTGGTCGATGCTCAATGATCAGGAACAAGAGGAGAAAATGTGCCGAGCATAATCACAAACCGACGCAGCTTTTTAACTGCGCTTGCGGGCGCGGCAACCGTTCCCGCCCTGGGAACGCGCGCTGAAGATGGGCATGATCCTCGCGACACTGTGTCGCCGGCCCGCCTCGCAGCCGATCCGCGTCGGCCGCAGTACCATCTTCTGCCGGCAGCCAACTGGATGAACGATCCCAATGGCCCCATTTATTGGAACGGCAACTATCACATGTTCTATCAGTACAAACCCAACGGAGCTTACTGGGGCGATATGCATTGGGGTCATGCTCTAAGCCTCGATATGGTCCACTGACGCAATCTTCCCGTCGCTCTGGCGCCCACCCCCGGCGGACCCGATGCCGATGGTTGTTTTTACCGGAACAGGAGTGGTGCAGGATGGCCGCGTGACGGTGCTGTATACCGGCGCTCAGGCCTTATCTCTTGATCAAGCTACGATCAAAAATCCCACGAAGTCTTTGCGTGAGACCCAGTGCCTGGCTGTAGCCACCGATCCCATGCTCGAGATCTGGCAAAAAGCGCCGGCCCCGGTGATCGCCGCGCCTCCGCCGCAACTCCAGGGGAATGGCTTCCGCGATCCCTGCCATGGCGCCAGGACGATGGTTGGTATACCGTCCTGGCTTCTGGATTGGCGAACCAGGGCACCGCGGTGCTCCTTTGCCGCTCGAACGATTTGCGCCACTGGGAGTACGTCCAAGTGTTCGCCATCCGCGACCGCAGCGGCGCGGCCGCCCTTGACTCCTTCGACCCATGGGAAGTGTGGGAATGTCCGGAGTTCTTCCCGCTCGGCGCTTATCACGTGTTGATCTTTTCCGCCGCCGGAAAAACCTGGTGGCTGAGCGGCAAGCTCGACGAACAGACGATGACCTTTCACCGCCAACAAGGCGGCATTCTCGATCACGGCACGTATTATGCGGCCAAGACGCAGTTGGACAAAGCCGGAAATCGCATCGTCTGGGGCTGGATCACCGAAACCCGCCCTCTTGCTGAATACAAAGCCGCCGGCTGGGCCGGCTTAATGTCGCTGCCGCGCGTCCTCTCCATTGCCGGCGATGGCCGCCTTCGTCTGCGCGTCGCCGCAGAAGTACTCGCATTGCGCGGCCCTGAAACCGCCGTCCACCTCACGCCGGACGAAAATACCAATCGGTAGCAGATCGATCGCCTGCGCATCGCCGGTTGCTGCGGCGAGATCCTGTGCACGGCGCGAAGGCTCAATGAGCCTTTCGAGCTGATCCTGTCCAGCGCCGAAGAGAAAAACGCCAGTCCTTGGCTTTGCCTCCGATACGATCCGCAGCATCGCAATCAGTTATCGGTGGATGAACGCCCGCTGCCTCTTGTGCTCGGCGAGAACGACAATCTTGAGCTTCATCTCTATATCGATAGCTCGGTCATCGAAGTGATCGCCAACGAGCATATAGCCTGCACGCGCCGCTTTTATCCTTCCGGCGGCCGGCCGCAAAACGTACGCCTGCAATGGCTGGGAAAAACTACCGGCATCGGGCGCCTTTCCACGTGGCGTCCGTCGCCCATCTCCCCGAACCGGCTCACAACCTGAGCGCAAAACTGCCGCGCCCCCACAGATGGAAGCACGTGTTTCACGAGTGGGCCCTTGCATCCATCCACCGGCTGCGGCGCCTGACTTTCACCTGCTTGCCTATTCGTAATAGGTCGCAGTCGTGGTGTCAGTCTCCCAAATGGTGCAGTCTTTCACCCGCACCCGGCCTTTGGTCATGCCGGCAAGTTGCCGGTTGGTCTCGTCAAAGAAGAATTTAGCCAGGTTCTCGGCCGAGGGGTTGAGGGCCGTAAAGGGCTCCAGGTCATTGAGCATTTGGTGGTCGATGCGCTCGATCACCGGGCGCATCACCTGTTTGAGCAGCCTGAAATCGAGCAACAAACCGGCTTCGTCCAGCGCCGACCCGGCGAGGGTCACGCGAACCTTGTAATTATGGCCGTGCGGGTTCTCACACTTGCCTTTGTAGTTGCGGAGGTAGTGCCCGGATGAGAATCCCGCCTCCACAGTCACTTCATACATCGCCGTCGGCTCGATCCTGCGCGGACGTCATCCCGCACTTCCCCATTTTATCTGGATCGGCGTGTTCAGAAATCGCGGTTTCCCCGCCGTCTGCGCCGGCGTTCTTGTCGCGCCTGTTCGCTGCGCCTGTCCACCTGCTCGAACAGGTTGCTCAGCATTCCGATCAGCGCCGCAATCAACGCGCACAATAGGAGAAAAATCGCGATCGTCCGCCACAGGGTCCCATTGGCCGGAAGTCCAGGCTGAAAACTCGACGGCACCAGCGCCATCCCCCCCGAAATCAGCGCGAACAGGAACAGTGAGGCGGCCAGAATGTATAAGTTCCGCGACATACGCGACGCCGCCGGAAAAGGACAACGCCTACTTAAGATTCTACGCGGGAGGAGCGCGTCCGCGCCCTCATTGGAGAATCTCCGCGCTCTCGATCACCACCACCCCAGCCCTAGCAAACTCCGCCTCCATCGCCGCAGCCGATCCGCGCAAATCGATCGCCCGGCACGCATCGCGCGCCACAAGCGCTGTCAGCCCCAGCCTGCGCGCATCCAGTGCCGAATAGCCCACGCAGTAGTCATACGCCAGGCCGGCGAAAAACAACCGCGTCAGCCTGCGCTCCCCCAGGTAACCCGCTAACCCAGTCGGCGTCCGTCGGTCGTTTTCGAAAAATGCCGAATACGAGTCAATCTCCTGCCGGAAGCCTTTGCGTACAATCAGCTCCGCCTGCGGCAGATCGAGCGCCGCGTGGAACTCCGCGCCCCAACTCCCCTGCACACAATGCGCCGGCCACAAAGTCTGTGCTCCGTAAGCCAGCTCCACCGTATCGAAGGGCTCTTTGCCGGGATGCGCTGCTTCAAACGAAGCATGATGCGCCGGGTGCCAGTCCTGGGTGAGCACAATGTGTTCGAACTTCGCCGCCAGGCGATGAATCGGCTCAATCACCGCGTCGCCCTCGGGCACGGCCAGCGCCCCGCCGGGGCAAAAGTCGTTCTGCACATCCACCACAATCAGCACGTCCTCGGCGCCGAGCTTCATAGTTTGATTGTCCCAAAAGCCCCGGCCCAGGCGTCCTCAACCAATCGCAGGCGCCCCACCCCTCGCAACGCTTATGTCTTTGTCGCAAGGTCTCTGGCCGCTTGTTTTTGTATCAATGTGGGTGCCCCATCTGGGGGCGGCCCTCTGGGCACGGCGTATTTCCTTTTGCCGCAAGGGTGGCAGGCACGAAATCACGTGGTCAAAGGCGTGCGCGCGTTTCCCCCGGCCCGTTTTCGCTTCCCATTCCCGCTCGCCCCGCTTCCATCCTGATCAAAGCGCGCGTCCGGCAGCCCCATGCGCTTCTTTCTTGCCATCAGGTCGGGGCCTTTGCCCTCCGGAATGTGGCTGATCGGCGCCCCCAGTTGCCGCGCCAGGCCCAGAATCCAGCAATAGGTTTCCAGCACCTCGCAGGTCCACTCCGCCGTGGTCACCGTGTCGGACCAGCACACGGCCCCGTGGTTGCCCAGCAGCACCGTGTTGTGCTGCTTCACAAACGGCAGCACGGTGCGCGCAAATTCAATCGTCCCCGGGGTCTCGTAGGGCGAAATCGCCACTTTGCCCACAAAAATCTCGAACTCAGGAATCACCATGTTAGGCGGCAAAAGCCCGGTAATCGCATACGCCGTCGCGTGCGGCGGATGGCAATGCACCGCGGCCTTCGCCTCCGGTACATGCTTGTAAATCTCCAGGTGCAGCAGAATCTCGCTCGTCGCCTGCTTGCTTCCGGCAATCTGCTTCCCGTCGAGATCCACCATGCACAAGTCGCGCGGCCGCAGATCGTACTTGCTCACCATCGTGGGCGTGCAAATCACCTCGTTCGGTCCGATACGATACGAAATATTACCGCCGTTCCCATCCACAAACTGCCGCAGCCACAGCTTCCGCCCCACCGCGCAAATCTCCTTCTTGATCCGCTTCGCCTCAGGCGTATCGAAGAGCCGCGGATCGGCCGCCGGACGCGTGCCGTGAAGAGCCGAACGCACTTTAGACTTGGCGAGCGTCGCCGGCCGTGGGATTGCGGATCTAAGAGTCTTGCTGATCACAAGCATAATTTTACGACGCGGCGTCAGAAGCACTTAGGAATCTCGTCCTTCCATCGTTTTCGTTATGATGTTGGAATCCTTGATGGCTGACGATGAAAAGATCGGGAAACCGCGGCGTGACGATGAGTTGGACGCCATCATTGCCGACTATTTCGATATGCTTGGTGCCAATCTTACCGGAAGGCCACACGTGAAATCGAGACACAGCACGGCGCTCATGGAGAGAATAGGCCGCACGCACAGATCAATCGAATTCAAGCACCTGAACATTTCGGCAGTCCTAGTACTACAGTTGTAACTGTATGATAGACTGAGGGTGCTCAGGCAGAGACTCCGCGGTCAGGATGGAGAAGTCGATCCGAGGATGGCGGAAGGAGTTGGTGCGGGTGCACCAGCGGATAGGGGATGTGTTTGCGCGCTCGGAGGTGGGGGAGCGGAGTCTGGCGTATCTGGAAGGTCTGCTGAGCGGCTGCG
>JASHOC010000326.1 GCA_030041305.1 Acidobacteriaceae bacterium | reverse complement strand
GCAACAACAGCGTGCGCAGCAAGGCTTCAACGGAAGCAAAACCCCGCAAACGCCTTATGGCCCCGCTGCTGCGTCCTTCCTGTTCCCAGCCGGCCGGAAAAAGGCCCAGCAGCACCTGCCAATCTTCCATCTCAGGCATGCACCGACCCTACGCCTACTCCGAGTCAGTGTCAATCGTTATCTTAGCGCTTATGGGGAGGACCCCACCCGGTCTGGCCATTGAAACCAACTGCGAGCTCAGGTTCCGCGAACGGTCACCACTCTTGAGTACCTCTCCAGCGTCGTGAGCCGCGCTGCTGCCGGTTCCGGAGGCACTGGACCTCACCGTTCCGGCTTCGCAAAGCGGGCCAGGGGAAGATAACTTGTTTACTGTATGCAAGGGATTGCAACCAGTCCGTCGTAGCTCATCGATTGCAACCTGCTCTCAACAAAGGTCATATTGAATTCGTTACCACTGTTAGCCTGATCAAACTCCGTTGCGCCATCGACAAGTCAGCTAAGGCAATTAAGAATGTTCCAGGGGGTCGATTCTGTGTCGCCGCGCAAAATCCTGATCATCGACGATGAAGACGATATTCGCGAAGTAGCCGCACTAAGCCTGGAGAGCGTAGCCGGCTGGGAAGTGGTGGTCGCGAGCTCTGGCGCGCAAGGAGTGGCGCGCGCCATCGAGCACAAACCCGACGCAATTCTGCTCGACGTGATGATGCCGGGCATGGACGGGCCGACCACCTTCCGCGAACTGCGCAAGAATCCTGCCACTGCCAGCATTCCCGTGCTGTTGCTCACCGCCAAGGTGCAAAGCAACGATCAGCGCCGCTTCGCCGACCTCGGCGTTGAAGCCGTTCTCTTCAAGCCATTCGATCCGCTCACACTTTCCAACCAAATCGCTGGCGTCCTGGGCTGGAACTGATCGGATTGCGCAATGGAGCCTGGCTCGCCTGGTCTTTCTGAAGCTCTCGACCGCCTTTGGGCCCACTTTTTGCCCGAAATCCGAGAGCGTGTGAAAGTGCTCGAGAACGCCGCCGCAGCCCTCGCCGCCGGCCCGCTTACCTCGACGGAACGCGATTCCGCCTATTCCGTGGCCCACAAGCTTGCCGGCGTCCTCGGAACCTTCAATCTTGGCCGCGGCACCACACTGGCCCGTGAGGCCGAGCTGGTCTATGGGCGCGAGGACGGTCCCGATTCGGCTTCCGCTCCCCGCCTCGCCGCAATCGCCGCCGAATTGCGCGTTCTGGTGGAAAACCGCAGTTGAGCCAGCCGCCGGCGAGGCCGCAGTCAGCTGGGCAGCCTGACATGCTTCCCAGGTTCAGCAGTTACACTCATTCCTGATGGCCCGGCTAGACCCCATTGCGCCCCAACTCGACTTCATCTTTGAGGAGCCACAGCCCTCCCGCCGCATCTGGCCTGTGCGAGAACTGGTGAGCCAGGCTCGCGACCTGGTGGAGCGAGAGTTCGCCGACGTTTGGGTCGAGGGCGAAATCTCGAACCATCGTCCCGGCCCCTCCGGCCATGTTTATTTCACCGTCAAGGATGCCGACGCCCAACTTCCGGTCGTGCTTTTCCGCCGTCAGGCGATGCTCCTGCGTTTCCGCCCGGAAGACGGTCAGCACGTCCTCGTCCGCGGGCGCGTCAGCGTCTATGAGCAGCGCGGGCAAATGCAACTGGTGGCCGAGACCATGGAGCCGGCGGGTTCGGGTTCACTTCAGCTTGCCTTTGAGCAACTCAAGGAGCGGCTTAAATCCGAGGGCCTCTTCGAGGCCGCTGGCAAGCGGCCATTACCCACCTTTCCACGCTGCGCCGGTATCGTCACTTCGCCCACTGGGGCCGTGATCCGCGATTTTCTCAACATCGTCAACCGCCGCCATTCCGGCCTGAACGTGCTGCTTTATCCGGTTAGCGTTCAGGGAGAATCGGCGCCGATCGAAATTGAAACCGCGCTCGCCAATCTGAACGCCGCCCATCCGAACCTGGTCGATCTCATTGTGCTTGCGCGTGGCGGAGGGTCACTCGAAGACTTGGCTGCCTTCAACTCCGAGCGGGTGGCGCGCGCGATTGCATCGAGCAGACTCCCTGTGGTTTCTGCGGTTGGGCATGAGACCGACTTTACCATCGCTGATTTCGTTGCCGACTTGCGCGCGCCTACGCCCTCCGCAGCCGCCGAGCTAATCACTGAAGCTCAACATAAGATTGCTGAGCGCCTCTTCACGCAAGCGCACCGTCTGGAGCGGGCGGCCCGTTTCCATCTCTTGCAGGCGCGGCAGCGCTTGAGCCGCGTGCCCGTGAGCCGCACCGAATCGAGAATGTGGACGCTTTTGCATCAACTGGAACAACGGCTCGATGAGCTTGCGTTTCGGGCCGAGGCCACCCTGCGGGCGCAAATTCGCGCGCGGTGCGATCGCGTGGCCGAGTTAAGCTCCGCCGTGCTGCGCCACGATCCGCGGCAAAGCCTGGCCCATGCGCGCGGGCATCTGGCCGATTATCGGGCGCGGATCGATCGCGCGGTGGAGCGGCTGATGGACGCTTCCGCGGCGGAGCTGCGCGCCCTGGATGCGCGGCTGCGCGCGCTCTCCCCGCTCGCCGTGCTCGATCGCGGGTATGCGTTGGTGCTCGCCGCAGACGGAGCTATCCTTCGCTCCGCTGCGCAAATCTCCGCCGGCGATCAGGTCACTACGCGCCTGGCGGAGGGAGAGTTCACAAGCCGCGTCGAATCCACGAGCCCGCCGGCGACCAGTTTTCATCCGGCCTCCCAATAATCGAAGCCATAAGGATATGAATGTTGTGAACGTCCGCAAGCTCTTCGGCACCGATGGTATTCGCGCTGTGGCCGGCGAATCGCCGCTCGACCCAACCACGATTTACGCCGTAGGTCTTGCGCTCGGTCACCTCCTGCGCAAAACCGCCGTGGTTCCCACCGGGGGTTCTGCGTCCATGCGATCGCAAACTGGCGCCGAGCCCGCGGTGATCCTCGGCCGTGATACGCGCCAGTCCGGCCCCTGGATCACCACTACTCTTGCGGCGGGGCTGCGGGCTGCGGGCGCACGCTTCGAAAGCGCAGGTATCGTCACTACCCCTGCCGTTGCCTTTCTCACTCGCACCGATGGTTTTCATGCCGGCGTCGTCATCTCCGCCTCGCACAATCCCTGGCAGGACAATGGCATCAAGCTCTTCGGCGCGGACGGATTCAAGCTTCCCGATGAACTCGAGCTGGCCATCGAAGAAGAAATCTTTCGTCATGCGTCGTGCATCGAGACTCCTCAGCCCGAGTCATTGCCGGCTGTCGAGGACAATGCAGCTTTCCAGGAAGACTACATTCAATTCCTGATGCGCTCTGTTCCCTCGCTCTCTCTCGCCGGCCTAAATATCGTGGCCGATTGCGCCAATGGAGCCGCGGCTGCCATCGCTCCGCAGCTCTTTTCGCGTCTTGGCGCGAAGGGTTCGGGCAACGTGGTTCTTCTCAACACCGAGCCCGACGGTCGCAACATCAACCTGAACTGCGGCGCCTTGCATCCGGAATATGTGGCTGCGGAAGTAAAGGCGCGCGGCGGCGCGCTGGGGCTCACCTTCGATGGCGACGCGGACCGCTGCTTGCTGGCGGGCGCCCGTGGCAACGTGATCAATGGCGACGCCATCCTGCTCATGGCCGCGCGCGATTTGAAAGAGCGCGGATTGCTCACCGGCGACACCGTGGTGGCGACCACCATGTCGAACATGGGTCTGGAAGCGGCGCTCAAACGCTACGGCATTCGCATGTTGCGCGCGCCTGTCGGCGACCGTTACGTGCTCGAAGAGATGCAGAAACACGATGCGGCCCTTGGTGGCGAACAGTCCGGCCATATTCTGTTCCCCCATCTCGCAACCACCGGCGACGGCTTGCTCACCGCGCTCGTGGTGCTCGATCTGATTGCGCGCAGCGAGAAGTCCATCGAGGAGCTTACCGCCGAACTGAAGGTCTTTCCGCAAATCATCGTCAACGTGAGGGTGCGGGAGAAGAAACCGCTGGCGCAGATCCCCGCGGTCGCCGCCACCATCCGCGCCGCCGAAGACGAGCTCCAGGACGCGGGCCGCATCGTCGTCCGCTACAGCGGCACCGAACCTCTGGCGCGCGTCATGGTCGAGGCCGAAAACGAAGAGGCTATGCGGCGCCATGCGGAACAGATTGCGCAAGCCATCCGCATCGAGCTCGGAGCCTGAGAATCTCGCCTTTCGGAATTGGCGAGGCTGGAACTCAAACTCTCACTGCAAGTTACGCCGGGAATGTTAAAATGGAACGTATGTCTGAGGCCTTGAAGACGCTGTTCCTCAATCCGCCTTCGTTCGAGAATTTCGACGGTGGCGCTAGCTCGCGCTGGCCGGCTACGCGCGAAATCGAGTCCTACTGGTACCCGGTCTGGCTTTCTTATCCCGCCGGCTTGCTGGAGAATTCGCGCCTGCTTGACGCGCCTCCCCACCACGTCTCCGCTCAGGAAACTATTGACATTTGCAAGGATTACCAGTTCCTGGTCCTCTTCACCTCGACCGTGGGCTGGGAGGGCGATCAGCGTCTCGCCGAGGCCATCAAAGCCGCCCATCCTTCCATCCGGATCGCCTTTGTCGGCCCTCCCGTCACCACCGATCCGGACCGGGCCTTGAACGAATGCTCTGCGCTCGATTTCATCTGCCGGCGCGAGTTCGATTACTCCGTCGTGGAGTTCGCCCAGGGTAAGCCGCTCAACGAAATCCTCGGCATCAGTTACAAAAAGGACGGCAAAGTCATTCACAATTCCGACCGCCCCCAGGTCGAAAATCTCGACGCCATGCCGTGGGCCACAAAAATCTATAAGCGCGACCTCGATGTGACGCGCTACAACGTGCCCTTCCTGCTGCATCCGTTTATTGCCCTCTACTCAACGCGCGGCTGTCCCGCCCAATGCACCTTCTGCTTGTGGCCCCAGACCCTGAGCGGCCACGCCTGGCGCAAGCGATCCACCGACGATGTGGCCGCGGAACTCCAGTGGGCCAAGGAGAACTTTCCTGAAGTCAAGGAGTTCTTCTTCGACGATGACACCTTCAACATTCAGAAGGGCCGCACCATTGAGCTTTGCCAAAAGCTCAAGCCGCTGGGGCTTACCTGGAGCTGCACCTCGCGCGTAACTACTGACCGCGAGACCCTCCAGGCCATGCGCGAGGCGGGATGCCGGCTGCTGATTGTGGGGTTCGAGTCGGGCGATCCGCAGATTCTCAAGAACATCAAGAAAGGCGCCACCGTCGAACGGGCGCGCGCCTTCGCCAAGGATTGTCATGATCTGGGCCTGACCATTCACGGCGACTTTATCCTTGGGCTGCCGGGCGAAACCAAGGAGTCGATCCGCAACACCATTACTTTCGCCAAATCGCTCGACGTGGAGACCATCCAGGTCTCTATCGCCCACGCCTATCCTGGCACCGAGTTCTACGAATTCGCCAAAGCCAACGGCTATATCACCAATGAGCGTATGGAAGACGGCGGCGGCCACCAGATGGCGCACATCGAGTATCCTGGCCTGCCCACCGATTACGTGCTCGAAATGGTGCATCGCTTCTACGACGAGTATTACTTTCGGCCTAAAGCGGCTTTTCGCGTGGTGTGGAAGGCGGTCGTGAACCGTGACCTGCCCCGGCTTTACGCGGAAGCAAAGTCGTACCTGAAGTTGCGCAAGCAGCGCAACCGCATGGTCAGGGAAGTCCGCAAGCGGCAGACCGAACCCTCCACACCGGTGGGCGCAGGCGCGTAGGCAACCTTTCCGGCATCTGTCTCGAGAACCGCGGATTGCCTCCGCCTGACCCTGAATCTGCAACACCCTGGGCAATCCAAAGTTTGAGAAGCTGAAGGCCTCATGCATGGTTCACGCAAAGCTTTCCCTGCGGCAGTACCTGATCCTTGGCTCAGTGGCGCTTTGCGCGCCTCTCGGCGACACCTGCCTGGCGCGCGGCATGACGGCCATGCCGCCGCTCTTGCTCGCACGCCCCGTCGCGCTTCTCGCCGCCGTCTTTACGCCCTGGGTCGGCGCCGGCATTGTCCTTCTCATCGGGTTTTTCTCGAGCTATCTCACCGCGCTTTCGTGGGCCGATCTGACGTTCGTGCTGCCGGCCACGGCTTTCGGCAACGTCATCGTGGCGTTGCTCTCGCGTTTCTGGCTGCACGAGGCCATCTCGCTCGAACGCTGGGCGGGCATTGCGCTCATTACCCTGGGGGTGGGCTTTGTCGCGCAAGGTCCCTCGTTGACTGAGCGGCCTTCGCCGGCAACCCAAGAGGCGCGTTCGCGATGATGCTCCCCGTCCCGTTGGCCCTGCCGGGAGTCCGGCCAGCAGCATGGACCGCTGCGGCGATGATTGCCGCCGTGGTCCTCGCTTCGTCCACCGGCGAAATATCCATCGCCGCAGCAATGAAATCGATCGGCGATCTTGATGCGATTCGCGCCCGTGTCGGGGTCATGGGAGCGTCGCGTGCAGTGCTGCGCTCTCCCTTTTTCTTTGCCGGCGTATTCTTTCTCGCCGTTGCCTTTTTTGCCCTGTTGTTAGCCTTGAATCACCTGGAGCTGAGCCTCGTCGCGCCGGCGTCGGCCTCGCTCACCCTGGTCACCAACGCCATCGGCGGCAAGGCTTTTCTCAAAGAAGATGTAGACTGGCGGCGCTGGGCAGCCGCGATGTTGGTGGGTCTGGGAGTGTATCTGCTGGCGCATTGAGATAGCTCGCAGGGAGACAATAGGATCAGATTTGCATGGACGAAAAAGAGAAAGCGGACCTCCTCAAACTGTTCGACGATGGCGGCAGAGCTGTTCAGGATGCCGCCAAGGGAGTCGCCGAAGCGGTTGCCGCGCGTGCGCCGGCGCCGGGCAAATGGTCGATCATCGAGTGCGTCGAACACCTGGCCATCGCCGAGTATGCCATGTTTGCGCAGACCTTGGCGGCTCAGCCGGCGGAAGCGGCGATGGTGAACGAACATCGGGAAAATGCCATTCTGCCTTACGGCTTCGACCGCACCCGAAGCGTCCCGGCCCCGGAAATCGCGAAACCCGCGGGATGGCACACCACACTCGACGCGGCGCTTCGCCATTTCCTCGCCACCCACGAACGCACCAGGCGATTTGTTGAAAGCTACGAGGGCGACCTGCGACGCCAAGTCACGTCGCATCCGCCGCTAAGCGCCGTGAACTGCTATGAGAACCTGCTCATGATCGCCATGCATCCTCTTCGTCATGCCCGACAGATCGAGGAATGCAAGTCCCTCCTCAAGGCTGGCGATCCGCCAAGTTAGGCGCTGCACGCTGGGTGCCCCAGGTCCGGGTCCCCGGCGAGCGGTCTGCGCACGCTGGGGTGGAGATTTCGATTTTGAGACCTGGGAAGCCTTGATTTTCAATGATGAAATCACGCGGCCAATGCCCTAGTACTACAGTTGTAACTGTATGATAGACTGAGGGTGCTCAGGCAGAGACTCCGCGGTCAGGATGGAGAAGTCGATCCGAGGATGGCGGAAGGAGTTGGTGCGGGTGCACCAGCGGATAGGGGATGTGTTTGCGCGCTCGGAGGTGGGGGAGCGGAGTCTGGCGTATCTGGAAGGTCTGCTGAGCGGCTGCG
>JASHOC010000325.1 GCA_030041305.1 Acidobacteriaceae bacterium | reverse complement strand
CGCAGCCGCTCAGCAGACCTTCCAGATACGCCAGACTCCGCTCCCCCACCTCCGAGCGCGCAAACACATCCCCTATCCGCTGGTGCACCCGCACCAACTCCTTCCGCCATCCTCGGATCGACTTCTCCATCCTGACCGCGGAGTCTCTGCCTGAGCACCCTCAGTCTATCATACAGTTACAACTGTAGTACTAGGGCTCGCCACTTTCAAACCGGCTGCGCTTCTCTTAACCTGTCAAACTCGACAACCAGCTCACGGATTCGGCCCTCCGTGATCAGTTCTTGCAGCGAGCGCCCACCAAATGCTTCAAGCGGAGCTGACAGCCACGCTTTCTCTTTGGGAGCGACTACGTAATGATCCAAGCAGGAGAGCAGTTCACGCAGGTCTCTGGTCTTGCTGCTCATTCGCTTGGCGTCCTGCCCGTTCTCACAAATCGCGTACAAATATTTCCGAGAATTCCTCAACCTCCGACAACTGCACTTTCCGATCCGTTCAGCGGACGATCTGAAGAGTTCTCCACCGTTTATACACCAAACCGATGTCACTGAGATCAGCCTCCGATAATACGGGGTTATCGGAGGGCCGATAAGGGTGCATTCGAGTGTCTAAGAGCTCAGTGCGCCCTGACTTCTATAAGTTGGCGATCTGGCGCGCAAGGTGTATCTTCAGAAATCCACTGAATTCACTCGCCTCAGCAAGCAGCTTCCTTGCTCGGTTGCTGGTTTCAAAAAACTCCAGCGTCACCGTAGGATCGAGCTTCGTAATCCTCACTTTACTGTTCCACGAGGCCAGTACCTCGAAGGAAGCAATGACCGCCACGCCCAACCCCGCCTCGACCAGTCCGATCTGCGTGTCCAACCCATTCACCGTCTGGCCGCGCCTGCAGACGATGCCCTCAGTGTGAACCTTGGCCAAGAGGCATCTCCATAAAAACGTTGGCGCGGTCATAAGGCATTGGCGGAAGAGCATCAGGTTTTACACGGCGAAAGCCCACCGATTCATACAAGTGAACAGCATCTTTGAGCCGCGTATTGCTGCCGAGAAATAGAGAACTGGCGCCGATGTTTCTTGCCTGACCAATCACGTGCTGGAGCAAACGGCGTCCGAGGCCTCTGCCGCGCAGAGGGGGGAGACCGCCATCTTGGAAAGCTCGTAGACGCCATCCTGCATGGGGATCAGCGCGATGCATCCGACGGCTTCGGCTTCTGCGTACCCCATGAAGATATGACCGCCCTTCAGGAGTATGGAGTCTACAGGGTTGTTCAGGGTCTCGCGGTCTTTCGCTTTAAGAGTGAAATACCGCGTAATCCACTCTTCATTCAGCGTCCGGAAGGGGGTGGATTCATCGCAAGGTGCGAGCGATCGAATTTCAATGACAGCCGGAGTCGTGAGCGTGTTCCGAGAATCGGTTGAGGACGTGGAGTGAGTAATATGCATAGACAGCCTCTGGGCAACGTAAGCCGCGCTATACGGGTTCGTCGAAATTTGTGAAACGTGTTACATGCTCCCATGTCACAAATTCGGAGCGAGTAGTCTCGAACTCTTTCTGCACGTACTCGAACGCGTCGGGGGCAAAGCAGAAGATGCTGAGGTGGCTCTGGCGAGGTCAAGAACGTTGCAATCGCTCTTCCTGCTTTAGCCGGAAGCCAGGCTGACGACCGCTTCTCGCCTTCCGTGCTTCGCGAATTGGATTGAAGATTGCGTCATAATCGGCGATTCTGCCTTCCGATCGGACCATGGATCGTCCGGCACAGTCTGTTCGAAACTTCCCCGGCTCCATTGCTGTTACATAGATCCCGAAGGCCCTGACCTTCTTTGCCAGGGAGGATGAGATGCCTTGAAGAGCAGGCCGCCCATCGAAGTCACATTGAGAATGCGTCCTTGGCGGCGTTCACGCATATACGGCAGAACAGCCTTTATCATCGCGACGGCGCCAAAGACGATTACCTCAAATTGCTCCCGGAGTTTCTCCATGGAGCTCTCCTCCAATGTTCCCTCATGTCCGTACCCGGCATTTTTGACGAGCGAATAGATCGGGCCAACGTTCAGCTCGATCTCCTTCACCACATCGGCAAGGTGCTCGTGATTATCGGTGACATCGGGAACAAGTGCAAAGGCCACCCCAGTCTGAAGACACTCGAATTCTTCAACCGCCTCCTACCTCCTTGCAGTGCCGACCACTTTGAAGCCCCCTGGAGTAAGGCAACCGCAAAGGCTCTACCAAGTCCGCTGCTGACCCCGGTAACGAGAACGATTCTCTTCATTCCATCTCCATTACGAAAGTATTGGTACCGTTTCTGGCGTTGTCGGATAATTCACGAACTCAGGCTTGTGTGTAGTCCATGCCATTCAAGTCGGCGATCAGTCCCGGCCCTGTTGGCTTCCAATTCAGTTTTTCTTGCGTCAATGCGCTGGAAGCAGGCATATCGACGCCGGCGAACACGGAGAGCCAAGTGAAATGTGCGGGGGCTTCCCCCGGGGAAAGGCTGACCACAGGGATGTTCAGGCCTTTGCCTATAGCGTCCGCAATCGCCTTCAGCGATACTCCCTCTTCCCCGACTGCGTGGTATCTGCTGCCTGGCTCAGCCTTTGCCAAAACAAGCGTGTAGAGCCTGGCGGCGTCAAGAACATGCCCTGCCGCCCATCGATTGAGTCCCTCACCGATGTAAGCGGAGACGCCTTTCGCGCGAGCTAGGCCAATCAGGTAACTGACAAGTCCCTGCTTGATCGTGTCGTGTACCTGGGGAAGGCGCACCACCGAGACGTTTACGCCACGCTCGAGGAGAGAGGCGCCTGTGATTTCCGAAACGATACGAGGGTTCGGGATGTTTGCATTGAAAACATCTTCGGTTGCGATTTGTCCTGGAGCAGCGCTGCCCATTCCTGTTCCAGAGGTGATGAGTAAGGGGCGATCCGATCCCCTCAGCGCCTCTCCGAGAGCTTCAAGTACACGGCCTTCTTTCGCGCAGTTCTCCACGAAGGTCGCAAAGTTGTGATCGAAGGCGCAGTGGATAACGGCATCTGCATTTTCGGCCCCGCTGCGCAGAGTCTCCGGCTCTTCGAGCTTCCCGCGATGCACTTCCACACCGGCGGTACGGAGAGACTGAGCGCCGGCATCTGATCGCGTAACTCCGATTATCTGGTGGCCCGTTTTTATCAGCTCCGGAATCATGGCGGAACCGACGAAACCAGTCGCTCCTGTGAGAAAGACACGCATGATACTCCTTTTGTTTCCGTTGAACTCTCGGTATCACTCTCGTAATCCACCGTGGATTGCTAGTCAGGATCGATGTGCGAATGCGGCAGTCGGACCAGTTGTGTCGGCCTGATCCCCAAGTTCCATGGCTGCGATGAGGCCGCGTTTCATGGTGAATACGTGGAGAACTTCGCTGTCTGAAAGAACTTTTCCTTGAAGATTCTTGACCAGTTGATGGACCCTCACGCGGACCTTGCCCCCGTCCACCACGGCGATTGCCAGCGGTTCGACATGGCCATCGAACTCGCGCCATTGTCGAGTCCAATACGCGCGAATCTCTTCCTCTCCTTGAACCCTGCCGCCCTCCGAAGCCTTGGGCCAGTTCACGTCTTCTGTCATCAGTGCTGATGCGCCGTCAATGTCCCGCTTGTTGAATGCTGCGTAGGCCTGCTCAATCATTCTCCTAGTGTCTGCCATTCTTCCTCCTGTAACGCTCGTCAGACTACGGAGCCATCAAAATGTGTCCACAATTTTAGGCTGGCCCATGGCCGCGTTTGAGACGCTCTCCCATGCTTCCCAGGTGGCAATTCGCTCCGCGTAAGCGGCACGAGCCCTCGACAGAATCGTTGTCCCGAGTCCCAGTCGCAGCGGCGGATTCTCCGTGTCCACAAGCTTGAGAATGGCCTCCGATGTGGCCTGAGGGTCGCGGCGTTCGATTGTGTTCAGGCGCGCCATCACCTGCTTTCTGAACTCCGTATAAGGCTCCAGAACATCGGCAATTTTTGCGGACTTGCCGAAATCGGTCGCGTAGGCGGCGGGCTGGACCAGCGTCACTTTGATTCTGAATGCATTGACCTCCTGTGCCAGCGCCTCGTGCATCGCCTCCACTGCCAACTTCGTAGCGCAGTAAAAGCCGATGAGCGGCAGCGACGTAATTCCAAGACCGCTGGAGACGCCCAGGATGTGGCCGCTGCCTTGTTGCCGCAGCAGTGGCAGAGCGGCTCGCAGTACCCGCACCATCCCGATGTAGTTTGCGTCAAACAGGTCGCGAATCTCGTCGTCGCTTGCTTCTTCCGTAGCCGCGAGCAGGCTCAAGCTGGCGTTGTTGACAAGAACATCGAGCCTGCCGAAGTGCTTGTACGCCTGCGCTACAACTTGCTGCACCTGTTCAAAATTGGTTACGTCCAAGGCCAGGGGCAGGACTGCATCGCCGAAGCGTTCTGCGAGATCGGCGACGTCTGCCAGTTTACGTGCAGTTGCTGTAACGCGATCGCCGCGCGTGAGCGCGGCTTCAGCCCAGATGCGGCCAAAGCCGCGCGAAGCTCCCGTGATGAACCATGTCTTCATGTCGACTCCTGAGTGCAGAATTGTTGAATTCTACTGGCGGGCAATGTGTTCGTTCTATAACAGGCGGCTTTACTCCCCTATCTAGATGCTTCTTGTCGCGAATCGATTCAGGCGACGCGCCGGTGCGGCATAACATTTATTCATCCCTGGGAGTGGCACGCCTGGGGGACGTGACATCTATCAGGGGTGCTGTGGCAATTGCGATGTGTTCCAACCTCCGCCCAGAGCCTTTACGAGCAGGACGCTCGAATCCATGCGGCGGCGCTGAATGTCGATATCGTTGCGCTCGTCGGCGAGGGCGATGGTCTGCGCGGTAATCACCTGGAGGTAGTTATCTACGCCACCTTGGTAACGGTTGGTGAAGAGCTGGAGAGACTCTTGGGCCGATGCCGTGGCCTGATGCTGCTGTTCTGCTTCTCTCTCGAGGATGCGCAGCGCGGCTAGGTTGTCTTCCACCTCCTGAAATGCATTGAGCGTCATTTCACGATAAGTGGCAACGGTTCCGTCGTAGTTGGCCCGTGCCGCCTCCGATGTGGCGCGGCGCCGTCCGGCGTCAAAGAGTGTCTGCGATAGCTCGGGACCAACTGCCCACAAGCGGCTCGGCCAATTCAACCAGTTCGTCACGGTCGTGCCTTCAAATCCGCCTTCCGCGCCGATGGTGAGCGTCGGGAAATATGCGGCTCGCGCTATTCCGATCTGATCGTTAGCCTCTGCCATCCGGCGCTCATCGGCCGCGATGTCGGGACGGCGCTCCAACAGCGTGGACGGCACGCCGACAGGAATCACCGGGAGCTGAAGTTTGACTTTCTGCGACGGTGGCAGGCTGAATTGCGCCGGAGGTTTCCCGATCAACACAGCGATTGCGTGTTCGAACTGCGCGCGGGCAACCGTAACATCGGTATCTTCCACCTTGGCCTCATCCAGCTGGGTCTGTGCCTGGGCAACATCCGACTTGGGAGCAGCTCCGCCTTCGAAGCGATTCTGCGTGAGCTGCAATGCGTCTGTGTAGGCCTTCACGGTATCGTCGAGCAGTTGCTTCTGCTCGTCGGCACTGCGCAGTTCAAAGTAATCGATCGCTAGTTCTGCGTGCAGACTGAGTCTTGCGGTTTCCAGATCTGCTGCGGTCGCCTGAGCTTCTTCGCGCGACGCACTGATCGTGCGGCGCACGCGTCCCCAGAGATCGACTTCATAGTTGAGATCGATAGGAAGAGTGTAGTTGCCGGTACCATTGTTCGCTTCAGAGGGTGGAAAGTACGGCTCGTGTGCAGAGACCCGTTCGTTTGTCACGCTCGGCGACGTCGAGATGGTGGGCGCAAGGTACGACTGATTGAATTTGATCTGCTCACGCGACTCGCGCAGCCGCGCCTCGGCTACTTTCAGGTCCTCGTTGGAGACGGTGAGCTCGTCTTCCAATGAATCGAGCCGAGGGTCACCGAAGATCTCCCACCAGTTTCCTTTGAGGGTCTGATCGCCGGGCTGAGCGCCCTTCCAGCCATTGCTCTCCTTGTAGGAACTCGGGGGCTGCTCTTTATACTCCGGGGCCATGGGCGCGGTCGGCTTGACATATTTTGGACCGACCATGCAGCCGGTCGAAACCAGTGTCAGAGTGAGCAGCAGGAATGGAATGAATCGAGTATTCATTTTGAGCCTTCCTGATTTTGCGCTCTTACTCGAACTGGAGTGCCCGTAGTGAGCGAATCGTATGGATTGACGATCACTTGATCAGTGGGCTTGAGACCAGCGGTTACTTCGACTGTCGAACCGTAATCGCGACCAATGGAAATCGGCACCAGCTCAGCTTGATTGCCGTGTACCACGCCTACACGCAGGCCCTCGGCACGAAAGAGCAACGTGTTGGCCGGGATGACTACCGATGGCGCCATCTTTGGGCCGACGCCGGGAACCGAAAGATGCACGAAGACATACGCGCCGGTCTTGATGCGGTCGCCGGAGTTGTCGATGTCCACTTCCACGTTCAGCGTGCGCGACGAAAGGTCGATGGAATCGGAGTTGCGAACAATGGTGCCCTGGAAGGTTTGGCCGGGATATTCATCCAGTGTCAGCGTGGCTTTCGCTCCGTCCTTGGCAGCCCTCAAATCCACCTCCGGAAGCGCCACGAAGACGCGCAGCCTGTCCACCGCCGCCATGTGGAAGAGTTCCTGCAGCGCGCCGCCCGTGCCGGGCCCACCCGATCCAGCATTGATCAGGGCGCCGATGTCAGTATTTCTCGCGGTAATAACGCCTGTGAACGGGGCATAGACTTTTTCAAGCGATTGCAGTTGTTCAAGGCGGTGAACGTTGGCCAGCATCGAATCAACGGTCGCTTGCCGGGCTGCAAGATCGCTAACAGCCTGATCGGTTTCCTGCTTGGAAACGCTGTTGGTCTTGAGCAGATTCTGCCAGCGCGTCGCGGTAATCTGCGCGAGCTGCTCATTGGCTTGCGCGGTTTTCAGATCCGCGCGCGCCTGATCCAGTTGCTGGTCGATCTCCGGGGTGTCGATCTCGGCCAACAGTTGTCCCTTTTCTACGTGCGCACCTATATCAAAGTACCAGCGCTTGAGATAGCCATTGGTGCGCGCATAGATGGGCGTATCGCTGAAGGCTTGCGTGTAGCCCGGCAGCACGATCTCTTCCTCGCTCGCTTGAGTCTTTGGCCGGACGACATTCACCGTGGTCACCGCGGCCTTCTCTGTAGCTGCGGCAACTCTGCCTTCGGCCATTGCGCGCTGATGAATTCCGGAATGAATCACAATCCCAAGCAGAAGGGCTGCTGACGCGACGGCGATCCACGGCCACGGCGATCGGCGCACTTTGGTTGATGAGTCAGGCTGCGCTTGCACGGGTTGAATCCGTTCTAGATTTGGTGTGGTCGTGTTCATTTTGAGTTCTCCATGCGGCGTGCGCCGTCGTTCATACATGAACGGGTTCATTCGTGGGTTCACTCACAGGTTGCGCATCTGCCGAGTTGGGGCGTCCGTGCAAAAGCGCAAAAACCGACGGTACGAAGACGAGTGTGGCTACCGTGGCGCACAGCAGGCCGCCGATCACGGCGCGTCCCAGTGGCGCGTTCTGTTCGCCTCCGTCTCCGAGGCCGAGCGTCATGGGCACCATGCCGATGATCATGGCTAGGGCAGTCATAATCACGGGACGGAAACGCGTCGCGCCTGCTTCGAGGGCCGCCAACATGGCGTCACCGCGATGTTGTAGCCGCTCCTTCGCAAAGGCCACGACAAGAATGCTGTTCGCGGTGGCCACACCCATGCACATGATTGCGCCCATCAGCGCCGGTACGCTGAGCTGGGTGTGCGTGACAAAGAGGAAGAGAACGATCCCAGCGAGCGCGGCCGGCAAGGCGGTGATGATGATGAATGGATCGAGCCACGACTGGAAGTTCACCACGATGAGCAGATAGACGAGAACGATGGCAAACGCCAATCCGGCGAGCAATCCTATGTAAGAGCTGCGCATGGTGCTATATTGACCGCGCATGGTTACAAAGCTGCCCCGCGGCAAAAGCTTGCGGTTGGCATCGACGATCTGCTCGACCTGGCGGCCAACCGCACCAAGGTCGCGATCCTGCACCGCTGCGTATACATCTACAACGCGCCGGATGTTGTAGTGGTTGATCGATTCAGGTTCGCTGGTGCGCTCGACCGAAGCGACATCGGCCAGGATACCGTATTCCTTCTGGTCGGCGCTGCTCAAGGCGATGTTTTGCAAATCCTGCCCTGATTGGAGATCGTATTGCGGCGTCTGAGTCACAAGGTTGTAGGAGACGCCGTTTTTTGGATTCAGGTAGAACATGGGCGTGACCTGAAAGCTGCCGCTGAGTGAGATCAATGTGCTGTTGGCGACATCGTGCTCGGTGTATCCGGCCTCCAACGCCTTGGTCCGGTCCACATCGATGTGAAACTTCGGATAGTCCGATCGTTGCTGGATGTGCGCATCCACCACGCCAGGCACATGTTTCAGTTCGCTCAGCATCTTGTCGGCCACCCGCTGATTGTCAACCGTATCCGCGCCGTCTATCTGAATGTCGATAGGAGCCGGCAAGCCAAAGTTCAGCGTTTGCGTCACAATATCGGCCGGTAGGAAATAAAACGTCGCACCGGGAAATTGGTTGGGCAGCTGTGCGCGTAGCGTGCGCACGTAGTCGGTGGTCGGGTGATGCTTCTGCCGCAGCGTAACCAGGATGTCTGCGTCCGCCGCGCTGGTGAGCCCTGAGCGGTTATAGATGTAGTTGATGCTACTGAAGGGCAGCCCGATGTTGTCGAGTATGTTGTCCATCTCTGCGGCAGGAATCGTGCCGCGGATGTTCTGCTCTACCTCGTCAGTCAGCCGCGCAGTCTCTTCAATACGCGTGCCGGTCCTCGCGTGCACGTGCAAGATGAACTGGCCGCTGTCGGTCTCCGGGAAGAAGTCCTCACCGAGAAAGGGGACCAAGGCCGCGGCACACAGGCAGACCAGCAGGAACGCCGGAACAAAATAGCCCCGAAGACCGATGAGGCGCCCCAGAAGCGTCGAATAAGACGACCTCATCTTCTCAAAGTGCCTTTCAAACGCCTCGCGAAAACGCGCAAAGATGCTGCGCGCGACAGGAATGCCCTGTTTGTGGGCTTTCAGCAGATACATGGCCAGCGTCGGCACCAGTGTGCGCGAAAGGATATACGAGGCCAGCATGGCGAATATGACGGCTTCGGCGAGCGGGACAAAGAGGAAGTGCGCCACGCCGCTCAAGAAGAACATGGGCAGGAAGACAATGCAGATGCAAAGCGTGGAGACGAGCGCAGGGACCGCAATTTGCGCTGCGCCTTTGAGAATGCCGTCGTGCAGTTCGGCTCCCTGTTCGAAGTAGCGTTCAATGTTCTCAATGGTGACCGTTGCGTCATCCACGAGTATGCCGACGGCAAGCGCGAGCCCGCCCAGCGTCATGATGTTGATGGTCTGATGCAGAAAACTCAACGCGATCACCGAACTCAAGATCGAAAGCGGAATGGAAATGGCAATGATCAGCGTGCTGCGCCAGCTTCCCAAAAAGATCAGAATCATGAGCCCGGTCAAAGCTGCGGCAATCACCGCTTCCCGTATGACTCCGTCGATCGAGCTTTGCACAAAGATGGATTGGTCTGCGAGCGGCTGAATCTTCAACTCAGGAGGAAGCGTTTGCTCGACCCGCGGCAGCAGCCTACGGACGCCTTTGACGACATCGATCGTCGATGCGTCTCCGTCCTTGAGGATCGTCACGAGCGCGCCACGGTTCCCGTCCTGTCTTACGATGTTGGTCTGTGGGGCAAACCCATCGCTCACCGTAGCCACGTCGCGAAGGTAGATGGTGGCGCCGTTGACGGTCTTGATAGGCAGATCGTTGAACGCGCTGACCGTCTTCAGGTCTGCGTTCAGATCGACATCGTATTCGAATTGCCCGACCTTGGCGGTACCTCCGGGCAGGATAAGGTTCTGGTTTCCCAACGCGACAAGGACGTCGTTCGGCGATAGCCCCTTGGCCTCAAGCAGCTGGGGATTGAGATTGACCATCACCTGCCGTTGCTTGCCTCCAAACGGGAACGGAACCGAAGCACCGGGCACCGTAACCAGTTGGGGCCTGAGAAAATTCAGCGCTATATCGTTGAGCTGCGGCTCGGTCAGACCTTTTCCTGAAAGTCCCAGTTGCAGTATCGGAACCGTGGATGCGTTGTAATTGACAATCAACGGCGGCAGCGAACCGGGAGGCAATTGGCGGAGAATAGTCTGCGAAATCGCGGTAATTTGTGCATTCGCCCGATCGATGCTTGCGCCCGGCTGCATGTAGATCTTCACAATCGCGGTGCCGTTTACCGTCGTCGACTCGATGTGCTCGATGTTGTCGACGGTGGTTGTCAGAACGCGCTCGTATACCGTGGTAATGCGGCCTTCCATCTCCTCCGGGCTTAATCCCGCATAGGTCCACGCCACCGCGACCACAGGAATATCAATGGAGGGAAAAATATCCGTGGGCGTTCGCAGAATGACGACGGGGCTCAAAATCAGGATGACCAGCGCAAGAACGATAAAGGTGTACGGCCGGTCAAGCGCCAGCTTCACGATCCACATTCGGTTCTCCTTGGATGATGCTTTCCCAGGGTGTTGCGTCGTACGTCGCGCGTCAATTTCTATACGAAGCGTATAGAATTGACATGTGAATTGGATTCTTCGCGAGGCCAAAGGATTCAGGAGCGATCCCGATATACGGTTTCTTGATTGAGAAAGTGCCATGAGTGCGTGGTTGCGAGTTTCCAAAGGATCAAAAAATCGGCAGCAGGTTCAACTGCAGAAGGATGAAAATCCCTAGGAAAGAAACATGCAGAAGCCGGCAACACGAAATGACTCGGGCAGGAAAACGCGACTGCAAGCTGCGAGAAGCAAAGGAAAAGAGTTAAAGCGTCGCGGACGTCAACGGAGCGAAGAGTCGGAAGAGGCAATACTCTCGGCGGTCATTCACCTTCTCCGCGAAAAGCCTCTGCGCGACATATCGATTGAAGAGATCGCGAAGAAGGCAGGCGTAGGCAAGGCAACAATTTACAAGTGGTGGCCGAGCAAGGCGTACCTGGCTTTTGACGCATTTTCAAAGAGACTGAAGGAGATGGTTCCCATTCGCGATACCGGAAATGCCGAGAAGGATTTAACAGAACAGCTTTACGCGTTGTTTGCCTTCTTTGAAACTCCGGCCGGCAAACTGCTTGGGCAGTTTCTTGGCGAAGGACAGGTCGACGAGGAGTTTGCATGTCTTTTCCGGGAACGCTTTATCAAGCCTCGCAGACAATTGGTCGGCGTCATCTTCGATCGGGCAGTGGAAAGCAGCCAAATCAGAGGCGGCCTTGATCGCGAGCTGGTTTTGGATTTGATCTACGGTCCAGGTTTCTACCGCATGATGATCCGACGCGCGCCGCTCGGACGTGATGCAGTAGACGCAATGATTTCGACGTTGTTTCGGGGTTTGAAGGGCACGCCTTCACGAGATGGCCGTTACCTTCGACGATCGTAAAGAAAAGGTCGCAAATCCCCAGCTCGTCATTCCTGCTTTGCCAATACGCCGCGCTCGACTTTCAGAACGGGCCGCAGCGCGAGGGCCAAAGGTACGATCACGGCGGCGGTCATCGCCGCAGCCAGAATGCCGACGGTTCGACTGGAATGATCGGCAATGGTGCCATAGGCGATTGGCGCAAGACCGCCTGCGCCGATGACACCGGTATAGAACACAGCGAATCCACGGCCGATGTCGCCGCGGGGCGCGAG
Source organism: Acidobacteriaceae bacterium (assembly GCA_030041305.1). Classification (GTDB taxonomy): domain Bacteria; phylum Acidobacteriota; class Terriglobia; order Terriglobales; family Acidobacteriaceae; genus Telmatobacter. The sequence goes on along the minus strand of JASHOC010000325.1, from coordinate 1,006 downwards.
CGAGGGCACAGTGCCATACAGAATCGACGAGGTGCCGTTGAGGACGATGCCAAGAAGCGGAAGGACCGCGCAAATGGGCAAGAGGGGAAGCTTCAGTGTCGCCGCCATGAGCAAGGCGGTGGCAGCTTCGGTGAGGATCACGCCCCACACAACGCCGAGGTGCTCGCCCAGCCATCCACATGTTGCTTTTCCGAGCGCTCCTCCAACAAAGAGCAATGCCAGGCCGAGGCCGATGATCGCCAGACTTCCGCCACGGGTACGGAGCAGAAATGGCAGGTAGAGCAGATAACCCATTCTCGTCGCAGTATCGAGCGCGCCAATTGCAAGGAGTAGGCCGAATCCTCTACAGGCTGTTTTGTTGACTGCGAATGGAAGCTCGACCGGCGCGATGGACGGCTGATGCGGGATAAGGGCCAACAGCCCGATAGCCACCGCGAGTCCGATAGACGCCATAATGCTGACGGCGGACCGCCAAGCGAGCACGGTCAACAGCAGTGCGACCATAGCTGGAAATGCAGCCTTCCCAAGATCGCCGGCGAAATTGTAGATGCCAAGCGGGCCGCGAGCGTCGCGTCCGTAGGTGTTCGTCACCAGGAGCGAGGCACGCGGATGCTGAACGCTCGATCCGATGCCGGCTAAAATCAGTCCGGCGCAGAGTAGGAAGAATCCACCTGGGAGGGCTACGATCTAATATCCCGCCGCGGCAACCAAGGTTGCCAAGGCCAGAGACGTGCGAGGACTGAGTTTGGCGACAAGCTTGTCGGCAGGTACCTGCAGGCCGCCCATCGTGCCGAAATAGAAGGCTCGCATTAGAGCGTTTCTGATTTAAGTGTGAACAGTTTTGTGAGATAATGTTTCCGCCGACAGGGGAGCGGCGGAGATGCAGTCCTATTCACAAGATTTGCGGGATCGTGTGCTTTGGGCGTTGGATCGCGGAGAAAAGCCGACACACATAGCTCGGCGGCTGGAGATCAGCCGGGGCTGGGTGTACCAGGTGCGCGATCGA
>JASHOC010000035.1 GCA_030041305.1 Acidobacteriaceae bacterium | reverse complement strand
GAATTCCCAAAATATCTAGTCCGTAGAGCACGTTTGCCTCTGTCGGGAAGAGAAGTTGGCGGGGTTGCGTCACTCCGAAGGTGAAATCTGCGACCAGCGACGGACTGAATACATATGTCGCTGACCCCGAGGTTGCGAGCGTGGCGCCATGTTGCAAGTAGTTACCCGCCTGAGCTTCGGCGAAGGCTGCCCAGCCGACGCTGGCTCCGCCAAGAACCGGGCCATAAAGGGGGTTATTTAGGTTATAGTAAGGCTGATATGCCCAGCGTCCGGAGGCCCTTAGTTTAGAAGTCGCCTGGTAATCGATTTTTGCGCTGATCTTGTGCAGGTTATAGGTGATCGCTTGGGTGACCTCAAGGTTGTTCACGATTCCCGGAAGATTGGGCGTGGGGAAATAGGGCAGCAGTTTTTGTACAATCGGGCTGACTCGGCTCGGGGGGATAATATTACCGGGAAAGGGCGTCCGCCCAGAACCGTCCGGATTGCCGGTGGTGGGGTCGTAGATGGGTATGGGCGACCCCGATTCATCCCCGGAGAGCATTGTCGGCGTGGGCACGGCAATAATTCCGTTCATACCCTGACGGGTGAAGTCTCCCTCATAACCGCCCCAGTAAAATAGCTTGTCCCGAACGATAGGGCCGCCTAGCCAGCCGCCGGTGTCGTTATCGACAAGATGAGGGGCTGCCTGTCCAACAGGTTGAAAAAAGTTCCGTGCTTCCGTTGCATTGTTGATGTTGTATTCGTAAAAGGCCCCGTGCAACGTATTCGTTCCGCTTTTAAGCGTAACCGTCACCGACGAGCCTCCCGCGAGACCCTGTTCGGCGGAGGGGCTATTGGTGACGATGTTAACACTTTCGATCGATTCGGTGGAGGGCACGAAACTCGTGCCGCCGCCCCATGAATCATTAGCGCTGACCCCCTCGACGCGAACCTGTTGCCCTAGAGTGCCCGTTCCATTGGCCGAAAACATCATGCTCTTTGAGGGATTGTTTGTGCCCCCCGACAGTTGTCCTCCCGGGGGAGTAACGCCAGGAGATAACTCAAAAAGTCCCTCGTAGGTGTACGTGGGCTGGGGCATCGTTTCCATGGCCTCGGCAGGTATCTCTGTATGCACATCCGCTGTATCGGTCTGGAGCAGGGCGCCTGCGGCAGCTGATATCTCGACTGTTTGGGTGACGGACCCGATCTGCAGCTGCGCGTTTACGCGCACCACGGTATTGGCGACTACCTCAACATTCGCGACCTGGAAGCTCTGAAATCCTTGTTTGCTGACATCGACCCGATACGTACCTTGGGGCACGGTAGAGATCGTGTATGCGCCGCCCGTGTCGGTCTGAGCGGTGCGATGCTCGTTGGTCTGCACATCGGTGATCTGCACCGTCGCACCGGGAACCACTGCGCCGCTGGTGTCTGTAACCGATCCCACCACGGAGCCGAACAGCACTTGCGCTCTGGCCAAGTGAGAAAAGAGGGCCGGCAGCCAAATGCAAAGGGCGCAAGCCCAAATGAAGCTTCTCGTCCACCAGCAGCGGGCCACTTCGGTCGCCGACGGATTGCATCCTAAGAATGTCTTGGACGGAAAACCCCTGATGACCCTAAGGAGTTTCTCGACGATTTGCGTTTTTGCGCCGACCTCTCCCTTCATTTTCATTGAATCCTCCGAATTATGCAGGTGAGTGTCCCATGGCGAGTCGCCAAGACAAACTAACCCGTTGGCATTCAGATATATTGACGCTTGTCCGTAACTTCGTAGCTTAGGGAAGCAAGAGGCGTCGGGAAGAAGCGCTCTCGCCAAGTTCTTAGCTCCGGGACACAGGGAGTGTCAAGAAGAAATTTCGCCTGATAGTTCGGGATGGAACTATGCCTATGCACCACCCAATATCTGCCATTCGGGGAGGCCGTGCCGGGCGTCGGAGCTGGCCTGAGCTGCTCCGGTCCAGATCCGGGAGCTTGTGGTTCCTATAAGAACTATTTCCCGTCTAAGACGAGGCGTACAATGTTCTTCAGCTATGAACAAACAGCTTGGGACTTCGTTCTGCCTCGCGGTGGTGTTATGTAACACCGCCGCGACGTTTGCGGTCGCTCAGACTCTTCCCGAGGGTCCAGGCAAAGCTGAGTTTGAGAGAGTTTGCAGCGCGTGCCATTCTACTTCGATGGTCGCCGGGTTACGGCTGACGGCTGCAGGATGGGTGCAGACCGTGAATTATATGAAACAGCTTGGCGCCCCAGGCAGTCAGGAAGACTTCAACAAAATTATCGCTTACCTGACCACAAACTTCCGCTCTGCAACGCCACCCACGGCAGCTTCCGAGATGCCCCCAACCGTGGACCCGTCTTCACGGAATTCGCGGTATGCCGAGGCCGCGCTCGCGGCCATGCGCGAGCCGCTCAACCTTTTGACGCCGGTGACCGCCCAGATGCTGCGCAATCCTCCGCCTGGCGATTGGCTTCACTGGCGCCGCACGTACAACGGCTGGGGCTATAGCCCGCTGACGCAGATTAACCGCGATAACGTGAAGGACCTCAGGGTCGCGTGGACGTTCAGCATGGCATCGCCCAATGACGCCATAAACGAGTTCACGCCTCTTGTGCATGACGGCGTCATGTTCCTGTGGAATTTTGGCGATACGTTTCAGGCGCTCGACGCGCGAAACGGCACCCTGCTCTGGCAATACAAACACACGCTGCCGAATGACTACCCATGGCTGCCCAGCATCTTCAGGACGAAGCGAAGCATCGCGATTGGCGGCGACAAGGTCATTGTGGCGACGATGGACATGCACCTGATTGCGCTGGACATGAAGACCGGCAAAAAGGTGTGGGATGTAGTGACTGACGACTACCACAGCGAGCGCACATACAACAGCGGCCCGCTGGTCGTGAATGACAAAGTGATCGTTGGCGCCGGTAACTGCTCGCCGGGACGTGCCAACCCACCAGGAAGTACCGTGGCTGGCTATTTCCCACCGGGCGGATGCTTCATCACCGGCCACGATCTCGCGACGGGAAAGGAATTGTGGCGGTTCAACACGGTTGCGCATGCAAACGAGCCAGGCGGTGACACCTGGAACAATCTGCCGGACGAAAAGCGAGGTGGTTCCGCAATCTGGGAGACTGGGCAGTATGACCCGGAGCTGAACCTGGCGTATTGGGGCACCGGCTCACCTGCACCGTGGTCGCCTGTCCTCCGTGGGACTTTCGACGCCAAGGGTCTCTACATGAACTCCACCCTGGCGCTGAATCCCGACACCGGCAAGCTCGTCTGGTACTTCCAGCACTTCCCCGCCGATGCATTCGACCAGGATTATGCCTTCGAGCGAATCATAGCGCCGGTAACTGTCCGGGGGGAGCGCCATAAGGCCGTGATCACCGTGGGTAAGCCAGGGATTTTCGAGGCGATGGATGCCGCGACCGGTAAATTCCTGTTCGCTGTCGATCCGGGGGCGCAGAACGTCATCACCTCGATCGACCTGGTGACCGGAGAAAGGACTCTGCTTCCTGTACCGCTGCCGCCCGGCATCCCCTATTGGTGCGCGGGCTATATCGGCGCCAGAAGTTATCCAGCCGGCTCGTATAGTCCATCGACGAACCGATATTATCTGCCCATCAACGACTCGTGCATGGGAAAGATGGGCGACACGCCGGGCCGCTTCCTGGCGCTGGACCTGAATACCCTCAAGTTTGCATGGGATATTCGTACGCGCGTGCCGCAATCGTCCGCCGTGCTCACGACCGCGGGAGGCCTGGTATTTTCAGCAACGCCGGATCGCTATTTCCGCGCGTTCGACGACCGCGACGGCAAGGTGCTGTGGCGGAGTCCGCGGCTGAACGACATCCCGACCGCTTTTCCGATCACCTACATGGTGGACGGCAAGCAGTACATTGCTATGCCGGTCGGAAACCCCGGGGACATCGGCAACACCACGTTATACGCCGCGCCTGAGAACGCCGCCGTGCGAGGTGCGCATTCGTCAGTCTTATGGGTCTGGGAGCTACCCTAGATTCTTACCCGCCCGTTCATAAACAGAAATACTTCAACATTTCAAGCGGCTTGGAGTAGCTGGATGATGTTAGAGACCGAGTCATCGGCCTTATGGAAGGCCGTCTCCAGTTTGCTTTGCGGGCGTGTAGCGGTTGCTGGGCGATGATGAAAGAGGCTGTTGGCCAGCGGCCCGCAGAGTTGTTTGTGGAAGAGCACGAACAAGAGCGCGGCCTTGGTTCCTTTGTCGCTGAGCCTGTAGGCGTAGCGGCGGCGGTCTCATTTCACCAGGCCGTGGGCTTTCACCTTGCGCAGATCGTAGCGGAGACAAGACACTCGACCATCTCCTCGCGAGTAAGGCCCTTCACTGCATTAACGGCAGTTGAGAGGCTTGCGGTCAGGAGCAAGGCGCCAAACTGAGTTGCAGCCTCCTTCCCGGTCTGGAGGTCAATGACCTGAGCATGGGCGGAGTGCTGCGCGTCCCAGAGATCTTTTGCGATCACGTCACGCATGCCGGATATTTCAGTCAATTTGTCCCTGACTTCGGCAATGCCAAGGTCGAAGTGCTGCGCGCCAATAAGGAATACGTCATTCGCTTGGCGGTCCCAAACCGAACGCAAAAGGCGCGACACTTGTTCAATTAATCCGCGGGTTTGTTTGAATTGCTCATTTTCTTTGAAGAGCGCGACGACGTTTTTGAGCCGCGGATGGAACGGGTAGGTCGCTGCTATTTCGTCAGCGATTGCCTCGGCGCCCCGGTTGGCGGTTTTCGATTTGGCCGCCTCTTCCAGTTTGCGGCCGAATACAGCTGCAATATCGCCTATTTCGGCTTTGTCAGGGAGCAATTTGAAAAGGCGCTTGCGCAAGATTTCGTAGACTTCATTGGCGGCGAGGTCCACTGGTGTAATGATCCGTTCTTGGCGACCCACCTCAGCGCGCGCGTCTTCGAGAGCACGGTTGATCAGCCTTCCATCTGTCTCATAGGCAGCCGCCAAGTCAGAGACGACGACACAAACGTTCTTCTTTTTTCCGGCGGCCGTTAGAAGGTTGGCAAAGGCACGTGTGGCGATGTCGGCAACCGTACCTCCCCCAACCTTCTGGGTGTCAAGGTAGTGAAAATACGGCGGCATTTCGTCGAGAAGAATTAGGACAGGAGCGTCACCCTCGAAAAGCTTGAGCCAGTCTTTCTCGTCGGGCGCCTTGGGGCCGGCGGTCCAGAATGCCTTGAACTGATCTCCCTTACCGAGCTGGTTGCCAATTTCTCCCCAGAAAAAATGGTCCGGGTTGTTGCGCCCATTGAACGCAGCAATTTCGGCCGAATCGAACGCTGAAGCAGCGGAAATCCCTACGCAGTACTTTCTGCGTAGATCAGGGTGCTTAGCGAGTAAACCGAATCCGACCAAGAGATGGGTCTTACCACCACCCATCGCCTGCTTAAGGTGAAACACCGCTTACGATGAGGTGCCCGCCAGTCGCGCAATTCCCTCAGCAATAAGGTCTTGCATTCTTTGGGTGATGAATGTTCGCGCGAAGAATGCAGCACCGTTCCCCTCGTCGTTAATCAACTCATCGAGCTGCTCGATTTGATCACTGAGCTTGATCGAAAGGGCATTATCCTGAAGCTGGCAGGCGTCTCGCACAGTTTTCATTTAAGTGGGGTAGCTCCCTTAGTACAGTAACCACTACTGGTTGTGCTTTCCGGTGGGCGCGTTTGCTCGCGATGGCCGGTAGCGGGATGGTTTTGTGACCAGGGCGTTCTCCAGCAGCCGGTAGAACAGCATTCCCCGGCGGCGCGACTTTCTACGATTGAAGCGGAACGCGAACTCATCGAGATACGCGTCCAGAT
>JASHOC010000034.1 GCA_030041305.1 Acidobacteriaceae bacterium | reverse complement strand
AGGGGTGGCTACCCCTCAGCGGAACGAGTGGCGCGTCTGAGGAATTACTAAAAACCGATCTCGTATGGCTGATTCCGCCACAGCAGCGGTGCGTAATTGACGTCGAGATACCAGGAAACCACAAACAGAACCGCCACCGTGGCCACCGTCCAGAAAAACATGCGCACCGGCAGCGTTGACAGCAGAGCCTCTTCGATCGCGCGGCCCGAATGATCGTCGCGGAGAAACAGCAGGCCGCTGGCAAAGCAGACGCAGGCAGCCAGAACGATCCTTGCCAAAGAAAGCATTAGCCGATCTTCCCAACGCGCCCCCGGAACAAAAAAGGCGTTCACCACCACCGGGCACAGCGACAGAATGCTCAAAAAAAACGAGAGCGCTTTGCCGAGATCGAACAACATGGGAAAGCATCGCCTGAGCCGCATGCGCCAGCGATCGCCGGCGCTCACTGACTCCATCGCCACCCGTATTGTAAGCCCGTTTTCTTTTTCCGATTACTTCAGATCGCGCCAGTTCGGGCCGAAAGCCAGATCCGCGACCAGCGGAACGTTGAGCTTCGCCACGCCTTCCATCTCCCCACGCACCAGCGCTTCCACTTGCTCGCTCTCCACGGCCGGAACCTCGAAGAGCAATTCGTCATGAACCTGCAGGACCATGCGCGTCTTGAGCTTGCGCTCGGCCAACTTGCGGTCGAGCGCGATCATGGCTAGCTTGATGAGGTCGGCGCCTGTGCCCTGCAGCGGCGTGTTGATGGCTGTTCGCTCGGCAAAGCCACGCTGGTTCGGATTGCGGCTCTCGATATCGGGAATCGGCCGCATTCGCCCGAACAGCGTACGCACAAACCCATCCTTGCGCGTCTGCTCCAGCGTCCTCTCGATGAACGATTTGACGCCCTGGTAGCGCGCGAAATAGCGCTCAATGTACGCCTTCGCCTCACCCTGCGGAATGCCGAGCTGTGCGGCGAGACCAAACGCGGAAATGCCATAGACAATGCCGAAATTAACGGCCTTGGCGCGATTGCGCGTTTCCTTGTCCATGGAGTCGGCCGGCACGCCGAACACTTCACTGGCGGTGAGCGTGTGGATGTCGATGCCCTCCGCGTAAGCGCGCGTCAGCAGCGGATCGCCGGAGAAGTGCGCCAACAGGCGGAGTTCGATCTGCGAGTAATCCGCCGAAAGCAGGCGCGTATCCGGGGCCGCCGTAAACGCCGCGCGAATCTCGCGCCCCAGCTCCGTCCGCACAGGAATGTTCTGGAGGTTCGGGTTGATGGACGAAAGCCGGCCGGTGGCCGTGGCCGCCGCCTGGAAGGTGGTGTGCACCCGCGAATCGGCGTCGGCCAGCAACGGCAAAGCGTCCACATAAGTGGACTTGAGCTTGGCCAAATGCCGGTATTCCAGCACCAGGCGCGGAACTTCGTGCTTCTCGGCAAGCTGTTCCAGAACATCCTGGGCCGTGGAAACGGTCTTGCCCTTGCCGCGCACTGCGGGCGGCTGCAGTCCCAGATGCGTAAAGAGCACGACGCCAAGCTGCTTGGGCGAGTTGATGTTGAAGCGCTGCCCGGCCAGCTCGAAAATGCGCTCGCCCACGCGGTCTATTTCCGCACTGAACCGCTCCGAAAGTCCGCCCAACGCAGTTGTGTCGATGCGCACGCCGGCGCGCTCCATGCGGAAGAGCACCGGCGCCAGGGGCAGGTCGATTTCGCGGTAGACGCGCTCCAGGCCCGCCCTCTCCACCTCAGCGTGCAGCGCAGGCGTCAACGCATGAATGACGGCGGATTTGGCCGTGACGGACGCCGGCGGCGCCTGGCCGTTGCGGGCGGCGATATCGGCCAGTGTCTGCGTCGCGTGCGTGGGGTTCAGTGCGTAGGAGAGCAGCATCAGGTCGTCTACCGCGCCGCGTAATTCGACGCCGAGGCCGTGCAAGACATGCAAGGCAAGCTTCAGGTCGTGGGTGCGTTTGGGGATTTTGGGGTCTTCGAGCAACGCGCGCAGTTCCTGCGTGAGCGGCAAGCAAAGCGCTCGGGTCGTCTCCGCGCACACGCCGACGCTGGAGCGGGTCTTGCGCTCGGCCGCCTCGATGGCGTCGAGCAGGGGCGACGCAGGCTGCTCCGCCTCTTCATCCGATTCCGCCGCGGTGGGCTCGGCGGCGTCGAGAGCGAAGGCAAATCCCTTGCTGCGCGCGGCATGGTCGAACTCAGCAAGCTGCTCGGTTGTCGGCTCTTCGATGATCTCCACCAAAGGCCCGCCCTCCGCAGGAGCCAGATCGCGCAACAGCGAAGTGAATTCGAGTTCGGTAAACAGCGCGCGGCAGGCTTCGAGATCTGGTTGCTGAGTTTCGAGCGCGGTCAAATCAAGCTCCAGCGGCACATGACAGTCGATGGTGACCAGCTCCTTCGAGAGCAAGACAGCGTCGCGATTCTGTTTAAGGGATTCGCGATAGCTTTTGCGCCTGACTTCGGCGGCGCGATCGAGAACCGCCTCAACGCTGCCGAATTCGCGGATCAGATCGACGCTGCCCTTATCGCCGATACCCGGCGCACCGGGGATATTATCCACGGTGTCGCCGCGCAGCGCCATCACGTCGATCACTTTGTCGGGGGGTACGCCGAACGTTTCGGTCACCTTCGCCGGATCGAGGATCAGGTTGTCCTTTTGCGGGTTGAGAACCTTCACCTGCGGCGTGACCAATTGCATCATGTCCTTATCGCCGGAGACGATGAAGACCTCGTGCCCCCGCTCGGCGGCTTCGCGGGCTAGCGTGCCAATGACGTCGTCGGCCTCAAAGCCTTCCGCCTCGAGGATGGGAATGCGCAGCGCTTCGAGCGAACGCCGGATGTATGGAACCTGACGGCGTAGGTCCTCGGGCATGGCTTCGCGTTTCGCCTTATAGCCTTCGTAGCCCACTTCCTCAAAACACTGCGTCTTGGAGTTCCATTTCTTCAGCGACTCGATACCTTTGGCCCTTTCGTCGCGAAACACCGCTCCGCTGACATCGAAGACCGCGGCAAAATATTTGGGCTCGAAATCCTGGCGCAGTTTTTTGACCATGTTCACGAAGACGTAGGTAGCGGCGGTGGGCAATCCACTGCGTGTCGACATAGGCCGCGACCGCTGCATGGCGTGATACGCGCGAAAGATGAACGACATGGCGTCGAGCAGAAAAACGGATGGCTTGGCTTGGTCAGGCACGGTAGAGAGTGTAACAGTCAGCGGTGGTGTTGATCAGCGACGATCGGCGCCCAATGGTCGCTACGCGATGAACATGCAGTCTCCGTAGCTGAAGAACCGGTAATGCGCCTTGACGGCGTGGCGATAGGCGGCCAGGATTCGATCTCGTCCGGCAAAGGCGCTGACTAGCATTAACAGACTCGATTGTGGGAGATGAAAGTTGGTGAGCAGGGCGCGTACAAGGCAGAACTCGAAGCCCGGCGAGATGAAGATCTCGGTCGCGCCGGAGTGCGGCTCGAGCTTTCCCGGCTCCATGCGCAGCGCAATGGCTTCAAGGGTGCGGACCACAGTGGTGCCCACCGCGATAATGCGCCGCCCTTCGCGCGCAGCGCAGTTCAGCGCATTGGCGGCAGCCGCGCTCAGCGTATAGCGCTCGCGGTGCAAGCGGACCTCATCCACGCGCTCGACGCGAATGGGCGCGAAAGTGCCAAGGCCCACGTGAAGCGTGACGCGCGCTATTTCCACCCCGCGGGCGTGGATCGCTTCGAGGGTTTGCGGGGTGAAGTGCAGGCCGGCCGTAGGCGCAGCCACCGAGCCCCGTTCGCGTGCGTAAACCGTCTGGTAGCGCTCGCGATCCGCGGCTGCATCGGTGCGACGAATGTAGGGCGGCAGAGGTACGTGGCCGATGCGATCGAGGATCGAGAAGAAATCCTGTGTCGCGTCTTGAGGGGGCGCGAATTCGAGCAGGCGCTCGCCGAACGGGCCGCGCTCGAGCACGTCGGCCTGGAGCACGATTTCGCCGCTGGGCGCGGGAAACACCAGACGCTCCCCGATGGCGATCTTTCGCCCCGGTCGCACCAGCGCGCGCCATTGGTTGCTTCCGGCGGCTGGCTCGGTGAGCATTACCTCAATGCGGCCCGTGGGTTTCTCGCGCTCGCGGCGCAGCGTACGGCGAGCATAGAGGCGTGCGGGAATCACGCGGCTATCATTGAGAACGAGCAAATCCCCTGCGCTGAGGAGCGACGGAAATTCCGCAAATCGGCTGTCGCGCACCGCGCCGCTGGCGCGATCCATCACCAACATGCGGCTTTCGCCGCGCTCCGGCGGAGGTTGCTGCGCGATCAGCTCCTCGGGCAAGTCGTAATCGAAGTCGGCGACGCGCAAACCCTTCGTTCTCTCGCCTGCTTCGGCCGGGCCGCTCATACCTCGGCCTTCCCGAAGTACGCAAGGGCGCGCAGCCGGGCGCGCTCAATGGCGGCAGTGAGTTCCTCGCGCTTAGGCTCAAATTGCTGCGGCGTGAGATCGACTGGAACCGAAGTGCGCCGCGCCCAACTCACCACGATGCGCGTGAAGGGTTTGGGAATCAGAAAGCGGTCCCAGGAGCGCACCGTCCATGCGCGCTGCGGCTCCAGATGAAAGACGCCGATGGGCGCGCCGGTAAGTTGCGCCAGCTTGATCGGGCCCATTTTGGTGCGGTAGATGGGGCCGCGAGGGCCATCGGCAGTGAAAATGGCCGGCCCCCCATCTTCAAGCACCTGCTTCAATCCCATCAGCCCCTCATGCGCGCTGCGCGAACTGGAGCCGCGCACGGCGCGAAAGCCGCAGAGGCGCAACACGCGCGTCACGAGTTCGCCATCGAAGCTGCGGCTGATCAGGACGGTGGCATGGGTGCGGCGAAAGTAGACGGCGCATGGCAACACACACTGGTGCCAGAAGCAGTAAATCTCCGCGCCCGCGCCTTCGCCGAAGGGCAGCGCGACGGCGCCTTCCTCGGCGATAATTTCAAAGCGCCAAGTTAGGCTGACGATGCGCAGGAGCGCCCAGACGAGGCGGGGGACGAACGTGAGGATAAGCCGCTGTCCTAGGGTGAAATGGGTTTCGCGAGATCCATGGCTGGCTTGGTCCGCGGCGCTCATCGGGTCGATTGTAGCGGAGCCGGCGGGTTTCAGCCGGGAAGAGCTCTGGGCGGGCGATGGCGCGAGAAACTTTGCGATAAGCATCAGCGATCTCTGCGCCTCTAAGTGGAAATGAGGCTGCGGGCAATCGAGTCCAGCACGCCGTTCAGAAAATTGATCGACTCCGCCGCGGCGTAACGCCGGCCAATTTCCAGCGCCTCGTTGATCACGATCGGGAATGGTGTCTCTCGGAAGCCGAGCAACTCCGCCACGGCCATGCGCAACAGATTGCGATCGACGGCCGGCATCCGGTCCATTCGCCAGTGCGCGGAGTGGGCGGCAATGAGCGCATCGATCTGCTCGCGGCGGGCCACGGCCACGCGAAACAGATCCTCGGCAAAGCCACGCACCGCCGGCTCAACTTCATCGCCCGCTTTCCAGAACGTTGCATGCACCTCGTCGGCGCTCTGCTTGCCCATCTCGGCCTGAAACAACATCTGCATGGCCAGTTCGCGCCCTTTGCGGCGCCTGGAGCTGCGATGTTGCGCGGCGCTCAAACCGCGCCGCCTTCGTGCTGGAGTTTTCGCTCGAGGCTCACCATTTCGATGGCTGCGGCGGCGGCCTCGAAGCCCTTGTTGCCGGCCTTGACGCCGGCCCGGTTGAGCGCCTGTTCGAGGTTCTCGCAGGTGAGCACGCCGAAGCTGTGGGGAACGCCGGTCTCCTGCTGCGACTGGCCGATTCCGCGCGCCACTTCGTTGTAAATGGCCTCGTAGTGCGCGGTTTCTCCGCGCAATAGACAGCCAAGGGTCACAATCGCGTCCACTTGGCCGCGGTTGGCGATGGCGCGGGCAGCGGCAGGAATCTCCCATGCGCCGGGCACGCGCGCCACTTGAATATCCTGGCGCTGAGCGCCGCTGCGCACCAGCGCATCGAGAGCGCCGTCGAGCAGTCGATCGGTAATCACCGCATTCCACCGCGAGACCACGATGGCAAACCGCATTCCCGCCGCGGAGAGATCGCCTTCCAGAGCGATCGGCTTACCTTTGGCCGGGTCGCTCCAGGCCCAGAAGCCAAACTTGAAACCGGGGGCCGGCTCAACCAGAAACATGCGCGCCTTCCAATCTGTCTCTTCGACCGCCGAGAGCCGTGCTGCGGAGAGGTCGCCGCCCTGGGCGCGCAGCCAACTCTCCGCAGCCTGATGGACGGCATCGAGCGCGGTGACTTCGACGAACAGGTCGGCGGCATGGGGCATGCGACCGTCGACAAATTCCAGCGCGCCCGAAGGCGCCAGAAAAGCGGCGCCGCGGGAATCCGCTCTCTGCCAGCCCTTGCCGGAGGCCAGGCCCAACGCGGAGCAAAAGCTGGCCAACTGGTTATAGACCTCCGCGCTCGCCGCCGGCCGCAAGAACGCAATTCCCTTGATCATGTTTCGATTTTAATGGCGAAACCAGAGGCGCCGTATCCTGTCAGGTCCTTTGACAAGCCGCCGATCTATGCGGGAATGCGCAGGGGCGGCGCGCAATCGTTACGCCAGCTTCCAGCCCAGACGGCGGGCGCGTACGCGGGTGCGGGGCGGCAGGGGGTGGTAGGGCTCGCTGGCGGCGAGACCGATCCACAGCCTGCCCACCGGTTTGGCGCCGAGCATGCCGGCGGTGAGGCGCAAGGCGCGGGCGGCGCCCGTGGCCAGGGGAATCAGGAAGCCGGGCATGGCCGAGGACGCCACGAGCACTGCTTTGCGCGGCCGCCGTTTGGTCCGCGGCCGGGGCGCATTTTGTCCCCACGGCCAGTAAGCGGCGCCGACCAGGCGCTCCATCAACCTGCGGAATATCGCCGTCACGTTGTAGCAGTTGACGGGCGAGCCCAGGACGACGGCGTCGGCCGCTTCGATTTCCTGGAGCATCGTCTCCAGATCGTCGGTTTGCGCGCATTTGCCGCGCTGCTCGCCAGGGGTTTGCATGCACTCGCGGCAGTTGCGGCAGAACTCGATGTGTTGCTCGGTGAGGTAGACCGTGTGGGTCTGGGCGCCGCGCTCGCGCGCGCCTTCAAGGATGATCTTGACCGCGCTATCGATCGTGCCGCCCCGGCGATAGCTGCCCACAATCGCAACCACCTTGGCGCTCATTGCTTGCCTCCTGGGTATGGGCGCAGAGTACCGCTTCGGGAGCGGGGGGCGCTGTGACGGCGCTCGCAGACCCGGGGCGCGCAGGCAGCCGGGTGAGCGTGCATCCTGATATTCTTACCTTGTGACTCACTGCCATCAGAGGATAGGGGCTTTAGCTACGATTGTGCTGCTGGCAGCCGCCGTCGCCGGCTGCCACAAGGAGGAGCAGGCGGTGAAAGGCGTGGCGCAGAACGCGGTGAACGCCGAGCACCGGGCGCAGGAGACAGCCAGCGAGCTGGACGAGGAGCGCGCCGAGCTCAGCCAGATTCCGCTGCCCACCAAGAGCCTTTATAACGACGTACGCGACCCCGGTTCCTGGACTAACCCTTTTCTTTCGGTCGGCCCCGAAATGCTGTCGCTGCGGGTGATTCTTCCCGACGAGAACCCCAGCACGCTGGGGGTGAACACCATGCTGCGGCCGGAGTCGGCGCGCCGGCAGCAACTCGAAGTGCGGCTCGCGGACCTGGACAAAGCGGTGGTTGCGATACCGGCCGGGGCATGGCGCTACGGGCGCGTGATCGCGGTGGCCGAATCCCAGGACGCTGCGCCCAAGGACCGGCCTAAGATGCGGCGCAACCTCGAAACCGTGATTCGCCAGCTCAATGACCTGGGCATCGTGGTGGAGGAATGGCCGTCGCAGTGAATCGGCCATGACCCATGGCTTCCCGGCTCAATGTGGGAGGCAGACCAAAAGTAGCTAATTTGGCGACACCCCCCTCCCCCCCCCCTTTTGAGGCTAAAATCTCTGCTTTCAACGGCCTGGCTTTTAGTATTCTTGCTAAATATAAGAAATCATTGGAGTTATCTCGTAGAATCCTGATTCTAAAGGAATTACGGCGCAGTTTGATTCGCAAACCGGCAGGGGCTACGGCGGTTCTCCAATTCCCGTGAAGTTTTGAGGGGCGTGCCGGGTGCCGTTTTCTTGGGAAAAACGCCACTCAACGTTCGAGGTTCTGCTCTACACCAATTGGAGAACCGCTATAAAGCCCACTCATTTTTGAAGGCGGTATCGTACGGGCTAAAGCCCGTACCCTTCAAAAACTTACCCGGCGCCCGAAGATGGAAACCCGAATCCAGGTTCAACTATAGCAAGAAGCGGGAAATTACCGGCAACGCTGGGGTGAGGCGGAAGTGACTGATGGGACGCGACTTGGAAAGAATCAGCCGGGCGCGAAACTTGACAAATGCGAATGAGACGAAACGGCCCTCCCGCAAGGGAGGGCCGCTCTTGGGGAGGGCCGCTCAGCCTGGACCCTGCTTTGAGTTCGGTCGCAGGCTGAGGAGGATTCTCAGTTCACCGTAACGTTGAAAGTTTGCGTCGCAGGGGTTGAAGCAGGAGACGGACTGCCTTGCGCGGTTACGGTGAAGGTGTAGGTCCCGGCGGTCGTCCCCGGGATGGTGCTTGAGCTGCTACCGCCTCCGCCGCCGCAGGCGGAGAGGCTGCCGAGAGCGGCGATGAGCACGACGAGGCCAAGCATGGCGCGCCAACTACGGCGACGGGCGGGAATACCGAGGAAAACGAGGAAGGCGAGGACGGCGCCGCCGCCCATGCCCATCCAACCCTTACCATTGCGGAGCTTGGGGTAGGTGAGTGCGCTTGTGGTTGTCGCGGCGGTGGCCACGGACATCGTGGCGCTGCCGGACGTGGTGGTGGCGCTCAACGCGATGGTTCCGCTGGGCGTGCAAGTAGGCAGGTTCGTGGCGCTGGCCGGTTGGCTGGTGAGCGCGCAGCTCAGGGTGATGGTGCCCGCGTAGCCGCTGCTGCTGGAGACGCTCACCGTGGCCGTAGCGGTTCCTCCCGGCGAAATGGCCGCGGGTGAGGTGATGGAGCCCAGAGCGAACGTTTCGGTGGAGGTGGTCGAACCCGTGATCGTGACGGCTGCGGTGTTGCTCGCGGAGTTGTAGGCGCTGTCGCCACCGTAGGCGGCCGTGAGCGTGGCGCTGCCCGTCGCGGTGAAGGTGCTGGCCGGAATGGTGAATGTCGCGCTCCCGCCGGATAAAGCTTGCGCCGAGCTGTATTCGTTGGCGCCGGTGTTGGAGGCTGTCAGGGTGACGTTGCCGGTGGGCGTGCCGGCGGAGCCGGAGACCGTGACGGTGACGGTGAGGCTTTGGCTCTCACTGATGGACGTGACGCCATTCAGGCCAATGCTTACCGTTGGGGTTGCGAGTCCGGACGTGGCAGCGGTCCAAACGCTGGTGGGGGCATTGACCACGTTGGCGATATTGAGCGAGCCGAGGCCGGTGGCCTGGTCATAGCCGGTAGCGGCGGAGTAGCCGGAAAGCGTGCCCACCACATCGCCGGTGTTGACGATGGAGCAGTTGGGCGAAGCCAGGCCCTGATATGTCTCGCCCGCTTCCCATTCTCCTGTCTCGGAATCGTAGACTGCGCCGCCTTCTACCGCCATACCTTCATAATCGCAGGGCATGGAGATCGTGCCCTGGTCGATGTCGTTGAAGTAACAACTGCTTGAGGTAGTTACGCTTTCTGCGCTGCACTCGGAGTAGGTCTGTTTGCTGGCGAGCGTGTAGAGCCCCGCATTGGGGCTGCCCTGCGTAGCGCCAGCATGCTGGTTAATGAGAGCCATGACGCCGGCCATCTCCGGCGTGGCGACGGAGGTTCCGCCAATTTCTTCGGCGCCGCCGGTGGCGCAGGTGCCCTCGTTGAAGCACTCCGTGTCACCGCTGACGTCGGTGCAGGTTGCGCCGTCGTCAGAGACGCAGATCAGCGTGGCGCTGTCGAGTCCTCCGTTGCCGGCGAAGAAGCTGGCGTCGGGCAGGTCGCGGACGCCGTCATTGGGAATGCCGGAGACGCCTGCCTGCCAGCTTGGCTTGGGCCAGCCGTCGTTGACCAGGGTGAGATTGCCGTAGGACGATCCGGTGCTCGAGTCGGTGGAGTTGCAGGAGCCATTGGGGCCACCATTCGATGTGCTGCCAGTTGTCGAATTGACCACACAACTGCTGGCGCCGCCGGAGCCGCCGTCGGTGTCAACATAAGACGCGAGCATCACCTCATCCTCCGATTCCTCGTAGATCGTCCCAAAATAGTTGTAGATGAAGTTGCAGGCGGCTTCGGTATTGGCCGGTTCCGTGACTATTCCAGACGCCTCGCCTTGGAAGTACGGCAGAAGGAGGGGGTTCAGGCAGGTGTCGTTCCAAGGCTGCTCTGGCACGTAGCCCTTGGCCGTCGCCTCATCACTGCCGTTGCTGGTGTTCCAGTACTTGGAGGCGTCGGAGGAGGTGCAGGCGGTTGTTTGCGTGATGTCGCACCAATTGAAATCGGTGCCGCCCATGGCCGTGTCGTAGGGCGAGGAGGCAAGACCGCTCACGGAGAGGCCGTACTGGGCTTCGTAGGGGTTGCCGACGCCGTCGAGGCCGTCGTCACAGGAAGGCGAGCCGGAGTCGCCAGCGGCGACGAAGACGGCAATGCCGCCGGCGTAAGCGGTTTGCCACAAATTGTTGTAGGCGACGTTGGAAGCGGTGCCGTTCCCGAGTTCGCACTCGCCGTAGCTGACGCTGAGGATGCGGGCGCCGTAGACATCCGAATTCCCGCCCGAGGTAAGCGCGTTGTCGATGACCCACTGGGCGCCGTCATAGAGGGGGTCGTTGGTGGGATCGGTCTGGCTGTTGTAAGCGTCGGTTTCGAGCACGATCTGGGCGCCCGGGGCGACGGCGCCGGACCACTCGACGTCGAGCGAGTTCTCGTCGAGGTCGCCGTCGGTGCAGGCGTCGGAGGCGGGGTTGGAGCCGCAGTTGCCGGGGTCGCCGTCGGGGCCGTGCACGACCTCAAGGGTGGGGCCGGCGGGCAGGCCGAAGGCGCTCCTAAACGTTGTGACGTCACCGGTGTCTATATCGCTGGTGCCGATGATGACGATGGTCTGGCCGGAGCCGTTGGCGCTGCTAGTGTTGGGCCAG
The DNA here is from genome assembly GCA_030041305.1 of Acidobacteriaceae bacterium. Lineage (GTDB taxonomy): Bacteria > Acidobacteriota > Terriglobia > Terriglobales > Acidobacteriaceae > Telmatobacter. The sequence goes on along the minus strand of JASHOC010000034.1, from coordinate 49,836 downwards.
CCCGAAGGCAGGTTGTAGATTTTGGCGAAGTCATAGGGCGCGACGTCTTCTTCGTAAGAGCCATTGCTGTTGTACTCGAAGTTGGGGCTTGGCGAAGAGGCACGCTTGGCCCGGATAGCGGCGAGCTGCGCGCTGAGCGTCCCGATGGACAAGCTGGAGGTGGGCGCGCCCTGCGCCTTGACCCAGCCATGGGCGTCGGGGTTGAAGTGCACCTTGCTCCCCATTTTGTGTAAAGGATGGGGGAAGAAGTTGTGCAGACCCTTGACGCCGATGACGACGGGGGCGAGGGCGGCGGGGATTTGCGGGTCGGTCATATTGGCGATGTGCATTTTGCCGCTGACCGAAAGATTGTGAATCGAGGTGTGAAAGGCGCTTTCCGCCTGGCCGGCCGTGCCACTGAAGGCGATCGACATGCCATCGGGCGCGATACTTTTGACGGCGAAGCCCTGGCTGGCGAGCCAGTTGGAGATGGCGGCGATGTCGGACGGGGCGGGACCGAAGCGCTGGCCGATTTGAGCGGGGGTGAGCCATTGGTGGAAATTGGGCGAGCTGGAGTCGTATTCGCCGGTTACATAGGCGTCAAAGGCGGCCTGCTCCTCGGGGCCGCGGCTGAGGACGAGGACCATTTCAGCCATAGGCAGCGAGGCGTTGACGGGGCCGCGATCGTTTTGGGCGTTGGCAAAGGGATTGACGCCGCCCTTGAGGGTGACGAGCTGGCCGTTATCGATGGGAGCGAGGATGCGCGGCGCAGGGCGGGCGGAGGCGGAGGTTTGCGCAAGGACCGATGTGAAGAGGACGGCGCCGGTCAAGGCACACAGCGAGACGGTCAGAAGGCCGATGCGGCCAGACAGGGGGAGCGAACGCGAGCTTTTCATGACGAGATTCCTTGGAACCTTTCTAGAGCGTACAACCCCCGAAGCGGGGAAATGTTGTCGCCTCTTGTGGGAGACGCCGGCAGCCGGACTGCTCCTCCCTGAGGGAACGACACAGATACGGCGAGCCTGCCCAGCCCGAGGGGGATCGATGGGGGGCGCCGTTGGCCATGTTCGCGCAAGCCTCTTTCGCGGGTAAACGCGGTCCGCACTGAGTGCTCCACGCTACCCAGGGATGAACGCCGAAGCCAGATGCACGGCGGCCCGGATGGAAAGTGAACTAGCCGCCGAAGAAAGCGGATGATTCAATGCGATTAGACGCGGGGCGGGCGGGAAGGTTGACGGAGACAGGGAAAGAGGGAACTAGGGAACTAGGAAACGAGGGAACAGGGAACAGGGGGAGCGGGAAGGCAGGGACTGAGGGACCAGGGACTGAGGGACCAGGGATCAGGAACAAGGGCGCGAGGGAACAAGGGCGCGAGGGAACAAGGACTGGGATCGGGGATTGGGGAGGGTTTGCTTCCCGCGTGCGGGCGTGAAGGGGTGGGGGGCGATCTTTTATCCTTCAGTTTCCTGGCCGGTCCTGGAGATGGGCGCCGTGGGCGGCAGTGGATCGGCGCACGGCGGGAGGACCGGCTGGACGAGGCCGGGCAAGGCCGGGCAAGGCTGGACGAGGCCGGACCAGGCTGGACAAGGCGGGAGGCGATGCGCGCTTCGCTCTTTATTACTTGCTACAACGACACGCTGTTTCCGGAAACCGGACGCGCGGTGGTGACGCTGCTGGAGCGGCTGGGCGTAGAGGTGGAGTTTCATCCTCAGCAGACCTGCTGCGGGCAGATGCACGCCAACACGGGATTTCGCGGCGAGGCGTTCAGCCTGGCGAAGCGGCTGATCTGCATGTACGGCGAGGCGGAGGCGGTGGTGATTCCGTCGTCGTCGTGCGTGGCGATGATCCGCGATCAGTACGCCGGGCTGGTGGAGGAGCTGGGCGATGGCGCGCTGGGACGGGAGTTGGAGACGCTGCTGCCGCGGGTGTATGAGCTGAGCGAGTTTCTGGTGGACCGGCTGGGCGTGGAGGATGTGGGTGCGTATTTTCCGCACCGGGTGACGTACCACGCGAGCTGCCATGGGCTGCGGGCGCTCAACCTGGGCAACGGGCCGCTCCGGCTTCTGGCCAAGGTGCGGGGGCTGGAGCTGGCGCCGCTGAAGAATCTGGACCGGTGCTGCGGGTTTGGCGGGACGTTCGCGATAAAGAACGGCGAGGTTTCGTCGGCGATGCTGACGGCGAAGTTGCAAGACGTGCTGGCGACGGGGAGCGAGTATTGCACGGCGCTCGATAATAGCTGCCTGCTGCATCTGGGCGGGGCGTTGCACCGCCAGTTTGCGGGGATGAAGACGATCCACATGGCGGAGATTTTGGCGAGCACGCAGGATGCGGTGGCTGGTCACCCCGGCGACGGGGACCTATTGCCGGGGGCCCCGGTGGGGTCTTGGCGGTGAGCGCGGCGGCGGACCGGCCGATCTTGGATCCGGCGCGGGCGCGGCCGTTTCCCGAGGCGGCGCTGCCGGTGCTGCGCGATCCGCAACTGCGCAAGAACGTGGCGCACGCCATCGACGTGATTCAAGGCAAGCGGGCGCGGCTGGTGGCGGAAAAGGCCGATTGGCAGGCGCTCCGCGCTTCGGCGTCTCGGATTAAAGATGTGGCGCTACAAAACCTGGGCGCATACTTGGAGGAATTCGAAGCGCGGTGCACGGCGGCGGGCGGGGTGGTGCACTGGGCGGCGGACGCGAGCGAGGCGCGGCGGATCATTCTGGACGTGCTGCGCGCGGAGAAGGCGACCGAGGTCATCAAGATCAAGACGATGACGTCGGCGGAGATCGAGCTGAACCCGTTTCTGGAGGCGGCGGGGATTCGGGCGCACGAGACGGACCTGGCGGAAATTATCTTGCAGCTGGGCGAGGGAGAGCCCTCGCATATTGTGGTTCCGGCGCTGCACGTGAACCGGAGCCAGGTGCGGGAGATTTTTGCGCGGCGCATGGGGATCGAGGATTTGCCGGACGATCCCGAGGCGCTGACGGCGGCGGCGCGGCGGGTTTTGCGGGCGAAGTTTTTGAGCGTGCCGACGGCGATCAGCGGAGCGAATTTTCTGATTGCCGAGACGGGGTCGGTGGTGGTGGTGGAATCGGAGGGCAACGGGCGCATGTGCCTGACGCTGCCGCGGACGCTGATTACGCTGGCGGGAATCGAGAAGGTGCTGCCGCGGTTCCGGGACCTGGAAGTGATGCTGCAGGTGCTGGCGCGGTCGGCCACGGGGGAACGGATGAACCCGTACACGTCACTGTGGACGGGAGTGACGGCGGGCGATGGGCCGGAGCGGTTTCATGTGGTGCTGTTGGATAACGGGCGGTCGGGGATTTTGGCGCGCGAGCGGGAGCGGCAGACATTGAGGTGCATTCGGTGTGCGGCGTGCATGAACGCATGCCCGGTGTACCGGCAGACGGGCGGGCACGCGTACGGGTCGGTGTATCCGGGGCCGATCGGGGCGATCCTGACGCCGCAATTGCAGGGGCTGAGGCATGCGCAGTCGCTGCCGTATGCGTCTTCTTTGTGCGGGGCGTGTTACGAAGTGTGCCCGGTGAAAATCAATATTCCCGAGGTGCTGATTGACTTGCGCGCACAGGTGACGGACCAGGAGCGGCAGCGGGCGAGGCGGTTTTTCGATCCGCTGTACCTGGGACTGCGGGTTGCGCACCTGGTGTTCGCGCGGGCGTGGCTGTTTCATGCGGCGCAATGTTTGGGGCGCGTGGGCTTGCGGCCGTTTACGCGGAAAGATGGGTGGATTCACGCATTGCCCGGGGTCGGGGCGAAATGGACTGAGACGCGAGACTTGCGCGGGCTGCCGCAGCAGACGTTTCATGCATGGTGGGCCGAACGTGCGAAAGGGGCCAAATGAACGGCGGCGCATCCTCGCGGGAACAGATCCTGGAGCGCATCCAACGGGCAACACCGGGAGCGGCGGCATCGGCGGCGGCGCTGGCGGAGGATTATGGGGCGCTGCCGCGCGCGTATGTGCGCGCAGGGCGGCTCGACGCGGATGCGTGCGTGGAGCTGATGGTGCATCGACTGCGCGAGTACGATGCAGAGGTGGTGGAGTGCGCGGCGGAGGAACTGCCGGGGACGATCGCGGCGCAGCTTGCGGCAAGCGGCAGACGGAGCTTTGTGGCGCCGCCGGGAGTCCCAGCGGAGTGGCTGGCGGCCGGATTTGACTGGAGAATCGACCACGGCTTGACGGCAGCGGAGATTGAAGCGGCGGAAGGGGTGGTGACGGCGGCCTTTTGCGGCGTGGCGGATTCGGGGACGATCGTGCTGCACCATTCGGCGAGCGAAGGACGGCGGGTGTTGACGCTGCTTCCGGACTGGCACCTGTGCATTCTGCGCGCGAGCCAGGTGGTGGAGACGCTGCCGGAGTATTTCGGCCGTGCAGCCGGGAATCAGGGGTCAGGAGACGAGAAGGCAGGGACTAGGGACTTAGGGACTGAGGGACTAGGGAATTGCGGACACGAAACAGGGAGATTGCCACGGTTGGTTACCTGGATCTCGGGGCCGAGCGCTACGGCGGATATCGAGATGACGCGCATCAAGGGTGTGCACGGACCGCGGTTTTTGCATGTGATTGTGGTTAAGGACAGGAAATTGGGGACACAGGGGCCAGCGACGCAGGGGCTATCCGTGCAATGACCCTGCAGAAGTGAGAGCATTGCCGCGATGTCGAATTGTCCTAGATACCACCGCGTTCTTTTTGCGGGTGCGTTCGAGAAGTTCGCTTGGGCGCGCGATCTAACCGTTGGCGTTCTATTGAACCTCGCCACGCTCCTTCTCAGCTACCATTTCGGACTGATCACATTAGGTGAATGGAACGGTCACAAATGGCTCTTTGTTCTGGCTATAGTTCTTCCATATGTCGTTATCTTCATTCCTCATATTCTTTGGAAGATTTATAGCTCTGCTGCTGCTCTCCACGGTGGTCAGCTCGAATCCATTCGCCGCCTGCAATCAGAGAGGGAGTCGGTAGAAAATAAACTCAAGGAGATCGAGGAGACGAAGCCGAATATCGTTCTGCGCGAGCCAGGAGCGAGACATATTGAGGCTATTTCTCTTAACGATGGCCGAGTTGTCGTCCTAACGGCGCATTTCATAAAGGTTCGGTTCGTCAACAGGCCAACGAGGAACTCGCCTATGTCAATCGCTCGTGAAGTAAGCGCTAAGATCAAGTTCTTCGATGAAAATGATCAACTCGTACTAGAAATGGACGGTCGGTGGGACGACAGCGATCAGCCGACTCTTCGACACCACACGCTAACGAGAAGAGACCTATTGCTGACTGAATTCGGTATCGAAGGAGAACACAACTTAGACATCGCCTTTTTGGACCCAAAGACGAACGAGTTTGTCGCGTTCAATAATGACAACTACAACTATCAGGCTTTCAGGAAACCAGAACATATCCTTCGGGGCAGGAAGTTTAGGGCTGAGATGCGGCTAATCGCTGCCCATGTTGACGTGACCTATTCGGTTGAGTTTGCAACCAGTGGCTTGCGCGGCAACGCACGAATCCTGGGCGAGAGATCTGGCTATTTTTGATTTCGGTATTACATTTCGCGCGGTTCGGCCGCTGTCGCTGGCAAACTCAGCACCGACAAGTAAATCTCAGACGCGAGCGGCGAAGGGAGGGTAACGATGCTATCGGATTCTGTTATTTACGATCGGGCTGTTCAGGCGCTGGAAGCGTTCCAGATCGAGATTCCTTCGTGGGGTTTCGCGAACACGGGCACGCGGTTCGGCAAATTTGCGCAGGCAGCGGCGGCCTCGACCATCGAAGAAAAGTTTGCCGACGCGGCCGAAGTGAACAACCTTACCGGCGTCACGCCCACGCTGGCGCTGCACGTGCTCTGGGATTTGCCCAACGGTCTCGACGACGCGCCGGCGGTGAAAGAACTGGAGCGGCGGTTCGGCGTGCGCTCGGGGTCGATCAATCCGAACCTGTTTCAGGACCAGGAATACAAGTACGGGTCGCTGTGCAATCCGTCGGCGGATATTCGCGGGCAGGCGCTCCAGCACATGCTGGATTCGATCGAGATTGGCAAGGCGCTGGGCGCGCGCGATGTTTCGCTGTGGCTGGCGGACGGGTCGAATTACCCGGGAACGCAGAGCATGCGCAAACGCATTGGATGGCTGGAAGAGGCATTGCGGCTTTGCCACGATCACATGGGGTCGCATCAACGGCTGCTGGTGGAATATAAGCCTTTCGAACCGGCCTTTTATCACACCGATATCGCCGACTGGGGCATGGCGTCGCACTTAGCGCAGCAGGCCGGACCGCAAGCGCGGGTTTTGGTGGATACGGGGCATCATTACGCCGCACAGAACATCGAGCAGATTGTGGCGTGGCTGCTGCACACCGGGAAACTGGGCGGCTTTCATTTCAATGACCGCCGCTACGCCGACGACGATCTGACGCTGGGCTCGATCGATCCTTACCAGATTTTCCGCATCTTTCACGAGTTGCACGCCGCGGCCGCCGACGGTCTGAGGCTCGACGTGGCCTATATGATCGACCAAAGCCACAATTTGAAGGGCAAAATCGAGGCGATGGTGCAGACCGTGGCGACGGCGCAGGAGTTGTATCTGAAGGCGGCGCTGATCGATCGCGAGGAATTGGCGCGGTTGCAGCAACGCTGCGAGCTTGTGGCCGCGGAGGAGCTGTTCCGCGGGGCTTTCTGGCGCGACGTGCGGCCGCTGCTCCACACGTGGCGGCAGGCGCGCGGGCTGCCGGTGGATCCGCTGGAAGCGCTGCGGGCAAGCGGCTACGTGGAGCGGGTTGCGGCGGAACGAGGGAGCCGGTTGTCCGCAGTGAGCAGCTACGCGTGAGCGGAGTTAGCGGAGTTACCGGAACTAGCGGGACTGGCGGAGTCAGGTCTCGGAGTGAGTGAATGGGCGCTTGTGCATTGTGGTTTCCCAGGTCGCAAAATCGAGATCTGGGGGCACCCAAGTGTTTTGGCTGATTCGCACCCCGGGAGCCCGGCCACCTGCCGGGATTGAGAAGGTCACAAGCCTTTGAGCGAGCCGGATGGCGGGGGTTGGGCGGGCGTACCCCTGTCACACCCGGTGGATGAAGCCTTCTTGCGGTGGAATTTATAATGAAAGATGGCTGGTTGCGCCCTTAGGCCGGTAAAGGCGACAGGGAGGCGGCGGGCCGAAATCCGCCCCGGTGCACTTGCGCTTGAACGAATTCATCACCATCCGCGGCGCGCGGACACACAACCTGAAGGACATTTCCTGCGAGATTCCGCACGGCAAGCTGACGGTGATCAGCGGTGTGTCGGGCTCGGGAAAGAGTTCGCTGGCCTTCGACACCATTTACGCCGAAGGGCAGCGGCGCTACGTGGAGTCGCTTTCCGCCTATGCGCGGCAGTTTTTGGAACGTATCGAGAAGCCGGATGTGGATGAAATTGATGGCCTGGCGCCGGCCATCGCCATCAAGCAAAAAAACACCACGCGCAATCCTCGCTCCACGGTGGCCACGGCCACGGAGATTTACGATTACCTGCGGCTGCTGTATGCGCGCTGCGGGACGGTGCACTGCGTGGCCTGCGACGGCCTGGTGAAGCGCGACTCGGTGGACGAAGTGGCGGAAGCCATTCTGGCGCTGGGCGACGGGGTACGGCTGAATGTGCTTTTCCCGGTGATGACGGCGACGCCGGCGGAGGATGCGACCCGTAAGGCAGAGGCCAAACCAGCACGCGCCGCGCGCTCCGGCGCCCAGCCCCGGCCTCCCGCAAACGGCGGCGATTCGCCGCACACGGCCGCTTTGAAGGCGCGGCTGACCGAACTGCGCACCGGCGGGTTCAACCGGCTTTGGCAGCAAGGCAAGATCTTCGAGTTTTCTACTCCGGAATCGCTGCTCGACGTGGATTTTTCGGCCCCGCTGTTTGTGCTTCTGGACAGAATTGTGGTGAGCGCGGAGAACCGCTCGCGCATTGTGGACGCGGCGGAGACGGCCTATCGCGAGGCGGGCGAAGTGGTGTTCGAGGAGGCTCCCCGCGACGACGAGGCCGAACGCCGCCGACTGCGCTTCAGCGGCGCGTATGAATGCCGGAACTGCCATCGCCCGGGCCGTGAGCCGGAGCCGCGCCTGTTCAGTTTCAACAACCCGTTCGGCGCCTGCCCGCGGTGCCAGGGCTTCGGCAACACCGTGGACTACGATCTGAACCTGGTGATTCCGGATAAGGAATTGACCCTGAACAACGGGGCCATTGACCCATGGAACCGGCCTAAATACCGCGGCTGGTGGAACGAAATGAAGAAGCAGGCCGGCATGCAGGGCTTCCGGCTCGACGCGCCTTGGCGGGAACTTTCCGAGGGCGAGCGTGAAATTGTCCTGCGCGGCAAGGGCAGCTTTCCGGGCGTTTACGGATTTTTCGAGCAGATGGAGCGCAAGAAGTACAAGCTCCACGTGCGCGTGATGCTGAGCAAATATCGCGGTTACGCGGAATGTCCCGATTGCCGGGGGCAGCGGTTGCGGGCCGAGGCGCGGGCGGTGCGCCTGGGCGGCGGAGCGACGGGCGGCAAAAATATTTGCCAGGCGACAGCGATGACCATTGCCCAGGCGAAGGATTTTTTTGACGCGCTGAAGCTGACCTCCATGCAGGAAGAGATTGCCGGGCCGATTCTCGAGGAAGTGCGGCAGCGGTTGAGCTTTCTGGATGCGGTGGGGCTTGAATACCTGACCCTGGACCGGCTGGCGTCGACGCTCTCGGGGGGCGAGGCGCAGCGCATTCAATTGGCGACGTCGCTGGGCTCGCGGCTGGTGGGCGCGCTCTACGTGCTCGACGAGCCTTCGATCGGGTTGCACACGCGCGACACGGCGCGGCTGATTCACATATTGGAAGAACTGCGCGACTTGGGCAACACGATTTTGGTGGTGGAGCACGACGCCGACATTTTGCGCGCGGCCGACCACCTGCTCGACCTCGGCCCTGGCGCGGGCGAATTTGGCGGGAAACTTCTGGGGGATGGAGTGCTGGCGGAGATTGAAGCCAACCCAAATTCCCTGACCGGGCGCTATCTCTCGGGCAAGATTTCGATTCCCGTGCCCACGCGGCGGCGCGAACCGGGGCGTGAACGGCTGGGGTTGCGGGGCGCGCGGGCCAACAATCTGCGTGGTCTGGATGTCGAAATTCCGCTGGGCATGCTGGTGGTGATCACCGGGGTTTCAGGTTCGGGCAAATCGACGCTGGTGCACCAGGTGCTGTATCACGCCGTGGCGCGGGCGCTGGGCCAGGCCGATGGCGCGGAGCCAGGGGGCGCTTTTGCGTCGTTGACGGGCGTGGAGCGGCTGAACGACGTGGTGCTGGTGGATCAGACGCCGATCGGGCGCACGCCGCGCTCCAACCCGGTCACCTACGTCAAAGCCTTCGACCTGATTCGCGAGCTGTTCGCGGCGCAACCCGACGCCAAGCGGCTGGGGCTCACGCCGGGGCATTTCTCGTTCAACGTGCCGGGCGGCCGCTGCAACACCTGCGAGGGCGACGGCACCGTCACCGTGGAAATGCAGTTTTTGGCCGACGTGGAACTGCCTTGCGAGGATTGCAACGGCACCCGCTACCAGGCGCGCATTCTCGAGGTCCGCTACAAGGGCAAGAACATTCACGAAGTGTTGCAGATGACGGTGAAGGAGGCATTGCGCTTCTTTGCCGGCCATCCCAAGCTGCTGGAAAAGCTTGCGGTTCTGGATGAGATCGGGCTGGGCTATTTGCGGCTGGGCCAGTCGGCCACCACGCTTTCCGGCGGCGAGGCGCAGCGCGTGAAGCTGGCCGCGCACCTGGCGGCGGTGCGCGCCGTCAACGCTTCGGCCAAGCCGTCGCAAACCAGCCGCGTTCTGTATATCCTCGACGAGCCCACCACGGGCCTGCATTTCGACGACGTGTCGAAGCTGCTGACGGCGTTCAAAAAGCTGATCGACGGGGGCGGTTCGCTGATCGTGATCGAACACAACCTGGACGTGATCAAGAGCGCCGATTGGGTGATCGATCTGGGGCCCGAGGGGGGAGAAGGCGGCGGGCGCATTGTCGCGGAAGGACCGCCGGAGGAGATCGCGGGCAATCTTTTGTCGCATACCGGCAAATGGCTAGCGAGGGTGCTGTAAGGCTTTTGGAAGCCGGAGCTCAATGGTAACCCCGGCGATTGGGTCTTGACGCGATGTCGCGCTCAGCCTAGACTCACAAAGGTTTGAGCTTGCCGAGCACTCGCGGCGAGGTCAAGGCAACGAACCGCTTGCAAAACGGCAACAGAAAGAATGAGAGAAACACCATGCCAACAGGAACAACCGGTGTGACTTTGGACCAGGAAATCAATCCCTGGGAGGCGCAAAGCGCGCGTTTCGATTTTGCCGCGAAGAAGCTGAACCTCGACGAAGGCTTGTGGAAGCTGCTGCGCTCGCCCGAGCGCGAGATCATTGTGCATTTTCCGGTCTTGATGGATGATGGCCGGATTGAGATGTTCACGGGATTCCGGGTGCAGCATTCGATCGCCCGCGGTCCGTGCAAGGGCGGCATCCGGTACGCCCCCGAGGTGACGCTGGACGAAGTGCGCGCCCTGGCGAGTTGGATGACGTGGAAGTGCGCCGTGGTCAACATTCCCTTCGGCGGGGCGAAAGGCGGGGTGATTTGCGATCCGAAAGCGATGAGCCGCGGCGAAGTGGAGCGGATGACGCGCCGCTACACGTCGGAGATCAGCGATTTCATCGGTCCGGAGAAGGATGTCCCGGCCCCGGATGTGAACACCAACGAGCAGACCATGGCCTGGATCATGGACACCTACTCGATGCACGCGCGGCACACCGTGACCAGCGTGGTGACGGGCAAACCGCTCAACATCGGCGGCTCGCGCGGACGCGTGGAGGCGACAGGGCGCGGCGTGATGGTGGTGTGCGACGAAAGCCTGCGCTATTTGAATCTGCCAATCGAGGGCTGCAGGGTGGTGATTCAGGGCTTTGGCAACGTAGGTTCGAACGCCGCGCGCCTCATGATGGAGCACGGATACAAGATTGTCGGCATCGCGGAGAAAGACGGCGGGCTCTTCAATCCCGCCGGCATCGACATCCATCAACTGATTGAATATAAGTACCGCAACGAAGCGCTTCTCGGATTCCCCGGCGCCGAAGCGACGCCGAGCGATGAACTGTTGGTTTCCGACTGCGAAATCCTGATTCCGGCGGCGACAGAAAACGTGATTACCAGCCGGAACGCGGGAAAAATCAAGGCGCGCATCGTGGTGGAGGGCGCCAACGGGCCGACCACGGCGGTGGCCGACGAGATTCTGGCCGAGAAGCGCATCTTTATCGTTCCCGACATCCTTGCCAACGCCGGCGGCGTAACGGCGAGCTATTTCGAGTGGGTTCAGGATCGGCAGGGCTATTTCTGGAAAGAGGCGGTCGTCAACGAACAACTCGAGACCATTCTCCGCGACAGTTTCGACGACGTGGTTCGCTACGCCGAAGCGCATAACGTGAACAACCGCATCGCCGCGTACATGCTGGCCATCGACCGGGTGGCGTATACGATCAAGCAGCGCGGGATTTACGCGTAGGGGTGTTGGGCTTGATTTCGCTCAGGCGCAGCGGCGAAGGAGTCTGACGCCTCTTTGGCAGTTGTAAAACCGCGCCGACGCAACCTCGCGCTGGGACCGGCGATGGCCGTCGTTCCCGATGGCCCCGCGGGATATGATGATTTCGCGGGGAGGGAAAAGTGAAGCTGCTTGCCAAGTTCAACCTGGTGCTGATCGTGGTGTTCGGGCTGGGCATGTTCCTGATCGCCTGGAACGCGCGCCGTTTTTTGATGGAGAGCGCACGGCAGCAAGTGCTTGAGCAGGCAGAGCTGATGTCGGCCAGCGCCAGCGCCACCAAGGATTACACGGATCAGCAAATCAGCCCTATCCTGGAAAATACGCCCCAGCACGCCGACGATTTCCTGCCGCAAACCATTCCCTTTTATGCGGCCGGCACGACGTTTAAGTTCTTGCGCACCTCGCACCCGGACTACACGCTGCGCGAAGCCGCGCTGAACCCGACCAACCTGGACGACCGGGCCACGCAATTCGAAGCCGACCTCATCAATTACTTCCGCAATAACCCCAAGCAGACCGAGGAAGTGGGGGAGCGGAGCACGCCGGTCGGCCCCCAGCTCTACGTGGCCGATCCGATTGTTGCTGCGCCAGGATGTCTGGAGTGCCACAGCGAGCCGTCGATCGCGCCCCGCGCGATGATCCGCCACTACGGCCGCGACCACGGCTTCGGATGGCAGCCCAACGAGATCGTGGGCGCGCAGATCGTCTCCGTGCCCATGTCGGTGTCTATCGCCATGGCGAACACGGGCTTCCGCAACCTCCTCATCAGCCTGGGCGCCATCTTTCTGCTGACGATTTTGCTGATCGACGCGGCGGTCTATAGCATCGTAGTGCGGCCATTGCGGCGGGTGTCGAAAAACGCCGATTTGATCAGCAAGGGCGAAATCGATATGCCGCCGCTCGAAATCAAGGGCAAAGACGAGATCGCCGAAGTCACGGCCTCGTTCAACCGCATGCACACGAGTTTGATCAAGGCCTTCGAGATGCTGAATAGTTGAACCGAGCTATTGCGTTTTCGATTCTGCTTTCTGCGAAAACCAGGAACTTGAGTGGCGTTTTCCTTGAGGAAACGCCATGTTCCACAATGCCGCGACAGCAAAATTCGAATTGAAAACGCACTATTGACGCCTGGAGCGCAGGAAGGCGGCGCGGTCGGCGTCGGAGGCAATTTGTTTGGCGGCCTCGCGATAGATGGTGTCCAAATCGTCCGATTGTGCAGCCAGCTTTTTGACCACAAATTTGGCCACCGGGCCAATATACACTGCAAGTTTACGGCTGATCTCCTCCAGAGGCAGGCTTTGAAAGCCGCTGCCCGAACCGGACTTCCGCTCGGGCGATGCGGCCGGGCCGCTCAGTGGGGTGACCGGGGCGGCGGATCGAACGGCGACTGGCTGCGTCGGCCGGACCGCACCCGGGTCAATCGCCTGAAGAAATTCCTCGGCGGCTGCGAATCGCTGATCGGGATCTTTCGCCAAGGCGCGCACCACCGCATGGGAGAGCGCGGCGGGAACCTCCGCAACCAATTCGTGAGGAGGCGGAGGAATCTGCTGCAAATGGCCCATCATGACTTCATAGGGCGTGGTTCCGGTGATGGGAAGGCGTCCCGTCAGCAGTTCGTAGAGCGTCACGCCCACCGAGTAGAGATCGGAGCGCGCTGTCGCCCGGCCCCCGTTCACCTGTTCCGGCGACATGTAGTCGAGAGAGCCCACCAGGAATCCAGCGCGCGTCAAGTGAGTGGCCTGATTGGTGACGGCAATGCCGAAGTCGAGCAGCTTCACCACCCCCTCTTGGGTGATCATGATGTTCGAGGGCTTGATGTCGCGATGCACCACGCCGAGGCCGTGCGCGTAGACCAGCGCGCGCAGGACCTGGCTCATGATAGCGAGAGCTTGCGGCAGGGCAATGGCCGCTTTCAGACGCCGGTCGCGCAGCGTCTCTCCGTGGATCAACTCCATCACCATGGCGAGTTGATTTTCGTAGTAAAACGCGGTATGCAGGGTGGCGATGTTCACGTGGTTCAGCGCCGCCAGCGTCTGGACCTCGCGCCGGAAGCGCTCCACCATTTCCGGCGTATCGGTCTGGTCGGGGAGAAGAATCTTCATCGCCTCGCGGCGCTGAGAAATGAGGTGCTGGACTTCGTAAACGACACCGAGACCGCCCGCGCCCAGTTTGGCGACGACCTCGTAATCGCCGATTCTCTGTCCCTGCTCGATGACCATGCTGCTGAAACCGGGCGGCCGCTGGATGCGCGCGAGGCCCGGATACTCTGAATATAGACGCAACCGGGCGCACGCGGCGGCCCCGGCCATGGCTGCGGCGCTCTCCACCCTTTGGCTCAATGCAAACAGGCGTTCGCTCTGCGCACGAGAGCAACCCTCGCAGTGGCCGAGCCGCGCATCGGGCGTCGGCTTTCGCCGAGAAGATGGGTCCTGCCGGGAATATGGATGCGGCCCTGGAGGGTGGTTATTTCGCGGTCGCGAATGAGGAGAAGTTTGTCGAAGCAGGGAAGGCGGATTTGAGGTGGGTATTTGAACCGAGGGTTGGGGATGCGGGCGAGTCCGGCCGGGCACCTGGCTGAGTCTGCTGCGCCCTGCGCCCATCCTTGCCGCGCGAAACGGAAGGCAAGGATGGGGTGGTCGGCCATTACGGCGGTTCTCCAATTCCCGTGAAGTTTTGAGGGGCGTGCCGGGTGGCGTTTTCTTGGGAAAAACGCCACTCAACGTTCGAGGTTCTGCTCTACACCAATTGGAGAACCGCTATAGGCAGCAATCAGCGGACCTGAACCTGCCCGCGGATTTCTCCGGAGGGGAACGCTTCGGTATGTACGTTGACATAGGCGTTCCCGGTACGGATGGCAGTGATTAAGCCGGCCAGGTCTCCGGGCGCGATGCCCTGTGGAATCACGGAATCGCTATTCGTGGCCGGAAGAACGCTTACGTCTGCCGCCGTGAGCGTTCCGGTCACGGTTCCGGATGCGGGGCAAGCCGGCTTCGGGCCGCCGCAAAGAAATACAACGACTCCGCCGTTGGTTTTGCCGGCGCCAAAATGAATGTGCGCCTGTGTTACGGCGCTGCTCATATCTGCGTAGGACAGCTCGAAAGAGATGGTTCCGTCCTGGTTAATCTGCGCCCGGAAATTCCCGTGGCTATTTGCCAGCACAGCAGGAACCTGATTCAGGGAAAACAGTTCGGCGGTCAAGGAGTCTGTATGGTTCCAGGCCTGCGCCTGGGTTTTGGTTGAGCTCCCGAGGAACGGGAGCAAGGCGGAGGCGATCAGGAGCGATTTGGCCGCGGCTGCGGTAATGAGAGCCTTTTTCATTGCAGTATCCTCTTTGAGATTGAGGAGGGCCTGAATACCAGGTTCGATACCCAGGCCCGCGGTTTGCGACGGATGTTTTTGCGCGGGATGAAATGTTGCCGCGTGCGTTAGTTGACCACCGGCCCGAAGTTGCACCCGGCGGGCGCGTTCAGGGTGGTCGCCTTGCCCACGATGAGGAGGTTTGGATCGTTCACGCCGCCTTCCATGAGCATGGTCTGGCCGAAGAACGCGACGCCAAAGGGCGTGGCTGAGCTGACGGCGGCCAGATCGCCGAGGTTATCGAAGGCAATACCGTTGGGAGCGCTGAGCGTAGCGTTCATGCCTTGCATCACCGGGCTTAACGTGACGGCGGGCGTGGGGCTGCCGGAAGCGGTGAGGCTGGACGCCGCAAACTCGACAACCGTGCTCGGAGAATTGGCGTTGCTCGAAAAGAGATCGCCCTTGCTGTCGAAGATCAGCGCCCACGGCGCCTGAATGGAGCCGTTGCCGTCATCGGAAAGCGTGACGTCGGGGTTCAAGGTGACGGTGGAGCTGGCGGTGGGCAGATGAGCGGCCAGGAATTCGAAGATGGTGGTGCTGGCGTTATTCGCGATCCAGAGGTCTCCCGCGGCGTCGAAGGTGATGCCCAGCGGACCGTTGAAAGCCGGATCGGAATTGATGGTGATGTTGGGCACGGCGCTGGGATTGGAGGCCATCAGCTGCGAGGGCGTGAAGACAAAAACCGCGTTGCCGCCATTGTCGCTCACCCACAGGTCGCCCTTGGCGTCGAACACCGCCTGCTGGGGGAAAACGAAGGACGAGGACCGGATGGTGGCGTTGGGATTGGGAGCGTTGTTGGTTCCCAGCATGGAGAGTTGCTGCGGCGTGAACTCAAAAAGCGCGGGCTGCACTGTGCCGCCGGTGGAGACCGTGCCGCCATCGATGACCCACAGGTCGCCGGCGGCGTCGAAGACGACGCCTTGCGGGGCGCCGAAGGCTCCGCTATTGACGGCCAGATGCGGCGCCGTCATGGTCGACGTGGGCGCCAACTGCGCGGGAAGATACTCGACAACGTTGGTTCCGTTCGCGATCCAAAGGGCTTTGTCGATGGTCGGCGTGACCGAAGTGACTGGATCGGCGCCTTTCATCGTGGACACTTGATTGGTTCCGCAGCCGGCCGTGAACGCGGTCAAAATGGTTGCGAGCGACAAAAGCAGGCCGAGAAACGCGGACTTGAGCCAAGGGCCGCGTGCGCTGAATCGTCCGACGTGATGGATTCTGTTGGTGATGGCGTGGTTCATCTTTCCCTCCCCATTTGCTGAATTGTTTTGCCGTTTTTTGGCTGTCTACTCGAATAAGCGATGTTTCCTTTCCGATTCCCTCATGCCCTTTTGGCGAACAGGCGAATGGGTGAGAAGACCTGCGCTATAATTTTTCTGCCGCAGCGAATCGCCAAAAGCGCGTTGGGAAAGTGCAAGCCTCTTGGGGGTTCTCGGTTTGTGTACCTCTCCTCGAGCGGTCGCGATTTGGGTCGATCGCGTTCCGCTCGCCGCCATCGGAAAAAAAAGCTCGCCGGTTGGAGTCAACCGCATGGAGACGTCCCCTGATCGCCTTGCATTGACGAAACTGCTGCGCCAATGGAGCGGCGGGGATAAATCGGCGCTGGACGAGCTGATGCCCGCCGTGTATGGCCAGCTTCACCGGCTGGCGTCGCGCTGCCTGCGCGCCGAACGCCCGGACCATACGCTGCGGGCCACGGCGCTGGTTCACGAAGCCTACTTGCGACTCATCGACGCCGATGTCGCCTGGCAGGATCGAGTGCACTTTTTTGCGGTGTCGGCCCGCCTGCTGCGGCGCATTCTTGTGGATCACGCCAAGGCGAACCGGCGGCAAAAACGAGGCGGGGGCGCAGAGATGATTCCTCTGGATGAAGCCCTGGTGGTGGGCCCTGACTCGCCGGCGGGACTGTTGGAATTGGATACGGCGCTCCAGCGCCTTGCCGCCCAGGACCGGCGCAAGAGTGAAATCGTCGAGCTGCTCTGCTTCGGGGGCCTGACCTACGAAGAGGCCGCGGCGGCGCTGAACATTTCGCCGGCTACGGTGCATCGGGACTTGAAATTGGCCAAAGCCTGGCTCCATCGCGAACTCACGCGCAGCGCGTAGCGGAGACTGGCCATGCTGCACACGTCCGATCGCTGGAAACAGATCGAGAGTCTCTTCCACGAGGGACTGGCGCTGCCGGCGGAGTCGCGATTGAGATTTCTCAAGGAGCGCTGCGGCGACGACGCCGAGATGTTGAAGGAGCTGGAATGACTTTTGGAATCGGCGGAGAGTCCGATGGACTTTCTCGAGCATCCGATTGCGGACGCGGCGCGCGATTTCACGAGCAGATCCGCAGCCAAGCTTCTATCTTCCGGCGAATCGATCGGACACTATGAAGTGATTTCTTTCATCGGCGCCGGCGGGATGGGCCAGGTTTACCTGGCGCGCGACACGATCCTCAAGCGCAAGGCAGCCATCAAGATTCTGTCGCGGTCGCTGGCTGATAATTTTCGCGGGCTTCGCCGCTTTGAGCACGAGGCCCGCGCCGCTTCAGCCCTGAACCACCCCAACATTCTCACCATCTACGAATTTGGTCATGTAGACGACCTTCATTTTATTGCTTCGGAATATGTCGATGGGCCGACGCTGCGGCAGAAAATTGCCGAGGGTAGCTTAACCCTGGACGGGGCGGTGGACATCGGTCTGCAAGTCGCCCGGGCTTTGGACGCCGCGCATGGTTCGGGAATCGTGCATCGCGACATCAAGCCGGAAAACATCATCGTCCGGCCCGACCATCTGGTGAAAGTCCTCGATTTCGGCATTGCCAAGTTGGGCGACCGCGGGCAGGGCGAGGAATTGCGGGCTTCGGCGTTGACTCTTTCCATCAGTCAAGCCGGGCTGGTGATCGGTTCGGCGCGATACATGTCGCCCGAGCAAGCCCGCGGAATGGAGGTGGACGCACGAAGCGATCTATTCAGTCTGGGCGTGGTGCTGTATGAAATGATCGCCGGCAAAGCCCCGTTCGACGGCCAAACCGTGAGCGACGTGATCGCGGAAATCCTGAGAAGCACGCCGCCCAGCCTGAGCGCAATTCTGCCGCAAGTTCCGGCGCAGATCGAAAACATTGTCGATAAGGCGATGCGGAAAGATGGCGAGGCCCGCTATCGAAGCGCAAAGGAGATGGTTCTCGATCTGGAGGAGTTCGTTGACCAGAACCGTCTGCAGGGAAAGCTCCCCGAGGCCGGCGGAGCCAGCAAGGATCATTTACGGACGCTGCGCTCCAGCACGTCCGCGGAAATAGCGCCTCCGCCCGCTCTGGTCGCTGAATCCGGTTCGATTGCAGGCGGGCGCCGTGCACGCGCATGGAGACTGACGATTCCGGTCTTCCTCCTGATCATGATCCTCGGCGGAGCCTTATTCTGGACGCATTGGCGAAATTCCGGCGCCGGCGGAGGGGAGGCGCGGCTGCAGAGATTAGCGATCCTGCCCTTTCAGAATCTGCGCCAGGATGCGTCGCTCAATTACCTGGGATTTTCCCTGGCGGACGCCATTATCACCAAGCTGAGTTCGGTCGACACGCTGGTGGTGCGACCGTCTGCGGCGGTCGAAAAATATCGCAATCAAAGTGTGGATGCGCACAAGATCGGCCGCGATCTCGAGGTGGACACGCTGCTGACCGGCGGCTTTATCAAAGATGGAGACGACCTGCGGATTACATCGCAGTTGGTCGACATCAAGCAGGACCGCATTCTCTGGCGGGATTCGTTCGACGTGAAATTCGACAAATTGCTCGCGGTGCAGGATCGGGTTTCGCGGGAGATTGTGAAAGGCATGGAGTTGAGCCTATCGCCGGCCGAGGCGCAGGATCTGAATCCGGCAACCGCGGTCAACCCGAAGGCTTATGACTATTACTTGCGCGGCGTCGATTCGTATTCGTTGAACGATTTCCCGGCGGCGATTGCGATGCTGGAAAAATCGGCGGCGCTGGACAAGAATTACGCGCCCACATGGGCCAATCTGGGCAGGGCCTACACCACCAGCGCAACCTTGCAGCTTGGCGGCCGGCAACAATACGACAAAGCCCAGGCCGCTTACGAAAAAGCGATCGCGCTCAATCCCAACCTCGTAGAAGCGCGCGTCTACATGGCCAACATGCTTACCGACACGGGGAGGGTGGAGCAGGCAGTTCCTTTGTTGCGCACTTCGCTGAACATGAGCCCCAACAACGCCGAGTTGCATTGGGAGCTGGGCTATGCGTATCGTTTTGCCGGCATGCTTCCCGAGTCCGTTGCCGAATGTGAGAGAGCGCGTGAACTAGACCCGCAGGTCAAGATGAATAACTCGGAGATCAACGCCTATTTGTATCTGGGCGAGTACGACAAATTTCTTGAGAGCCTGCCCCAGGACAACTCCGCCTTTGTTCTTTTTTATCGCGGCTTTGGCGAATATTACGAGCATCTTCTCAACCAGGCCGCGAAAGACTTCGATTTAGCCTATATGTTGGAGCCAACGCAGCTTCAGTCGCGGGTGGGAAAGGTGCTGAGCGACTCCATCGCGGGGCAACGAGCCGCCGCGCTGGGACTGCTCAGCCAGATCGACGCGGAGATGGAAGAGCGCGGGGTGAGCGACGCGGAGAGCCTGTTCAAAATCGCGCAGACGTACGCGGTTCTGGGCGATCAGCCTGCGGCGTTGCACGCCCTGAACCACACGGTGAATGGAGGTTTTTTTTGCGACGCCTGCCTGGTTACGGATCCGTTGCTGGCCGGAATGCGCAGCGATCCCGAATTCCAGAAACTGGTTCAGGAAGCTCGCCAAAGACACGATCAATTCAAAGCACGTTTTTTCTAAGCGGGTGCAGCGCAGGCGGCTCGGGCGCATGGCCAAAAGCGTTCAATTTCCCAATCGCCAGATCCTGATCATGGGCTGAGAAGGTTGGCGCGGCTGACTGGCTTATGGATCGCCGCCCACGGCGGTCTGGCGCGGGACGCGGACGACCGGGAAGTATCCGGTGCGGGTGCGGACTTCGAGTTTGCCCATGCCCGGGGCCTTGGCGGTGACCTCGACGCGGCGAAAACCGGGGACGGTCATCGGCTTGGTGGAACGGTAGCCCAGAGTGTACTGGGTGCGGATGTCGTGCGCCACCTCAGCGGCGATCTCGTCCACCTGGCTCAACGATCTCGGGAAAAAGGCCATGCCGCCGGTTTCGGAGGACAGCAGTTCAAGAGCTCTCCGGGCGCGGCGCACCTCACCGCGGTCCATTTCGTCGCCGAAAAGCAGCCCAATCGAGTAGATGACGGGGCCGGAGAGCGCCTGGACGCGGCGGATGGTCTGCTCCAGGTTGAGGGTCGAGGCGTTGTCTTCGCCGTCGGTGATCAGGACGAGGACCTGCTTGGGCCGCTTGCCGTCGGCGGCCAGCTTGTCGGCCGACGCAACGACGGCGTCGTAGAGCGCGGTGCCGCCGCGGGAGTCGATGTGCGACAAGCCCTGGCGCAGCTTTTCAATGCTGCTGGTGAATTCGGCGTCAATGAAGGCTTCGTCAGAAAAGTTGACCACGAAAGCCTGGTCCTGGGGATTGGAAGCTTCAACCAGGTCGAGAGCACTCTTGTTGACCGCGGGACGCTTTTTGTACATGGAGCCGGAATTGTCGATCACCAGGCCCATGGAGACGGGTAGATCGGTGTGCTGAAAACTGAGGATGGTCTGCCTGACGCCGTCCTCGAAGACGTCAAAATCGTTCTGGGTAAGCCCCTGGACGAGCTGGTTGCCGTTGAGCACGGTGGCGTTGAGCACCACCTCATCGACGTCGGTGCGCAGCACGTAGTTCCCGCCCTGCTGCTTTTTGAGCGGCGCCTCGGCGGGCGAGGCCCCGGCATCGGGTGAGCGCACCGGATCGGTATCGACCGTGAGCGACGGCGACGGGCTGGCTGGCCGCGCCTGATTGGGCGCAGGAGACGATTGGGCGGGGGGTGTTTGGGCAGACAGCGTGAAAGCGGCCGCGGCGAGGAGCGCCCCGAAGAGGGTTTTATTGCAAAGGCGCATAGTAGCCCGTACGTGCATACACAGTGAGCGGCGGCAATCCCGGCGGAGGATTGACCTTTACCCTAACTTTACGCCATTTCCCGTCACGTGTAAGGTCGGTCGGCTTGTAGCCAATCACATATTGGTTGCGGAGCTCCATGGAGATTTTCTCCGCCACATCGCTCATCTCGTCGACATCGTCGACGCGGAAGAGGCGCCCGCCGCTGTCGTCGCTCAACTCTTCGAGAAGCTCCGGCCCCATGCGTTCTTCGGGGGTGGGCGCATAGGGATCGAAAATGCCGATGGAGAAGATCTCGACGTCGGATTCACGGACCTTGGAGCGCAGTTCACCCTCGGTGTAGCGGGAGCGGTTGTCGCCGCCGTCGGAAACCACGAGGAGCGCTTTGCGTTCGTGCTTGGCGAATTGCATCTCGTTGACTCCGTAATAGATGGCGTCGAGCAGCGCGGTGCGGTGTCCGGCATGGACGGTGGCCAGCCGGGCCTGGATGTCGGAGACGGAGCTGGTGAAATCCTCGATCAGCTCCGGCCGGTCATTGAAGCCGATCACAAAGAACTCATCCTGCGGATTGGCCGTTTTGATGAAGGTAAGAATGGAGTCGCGGGCGCGGATGAGCTTGGAGGTCATGGAGCCGGAAAGATCGAAAATGACGCCAATGGAAACCGGCGCATCGTCGCAGGCAAAGCTGGTGATTTTCTGTTCCCCGTTGTTTTCGTAGATCTGGAAGTCGTTTTGTTCCAAGCCGGTAACCAGGCGGTTCATGGGGTCGGTGACGGTCACCGGGACCAGGACCAAGTCGACATTCATGCGGATAAACGACCCGGGATGAACGTTTAGGGCCGCTCTGCCGGTTTCAGGAGGCGCCTCGGCGCCCTTGGGTTCGCTGGTCGGGGCGGTGTTCGATGACGGAGGCTGGACGTGAACGTTGTTCAGTTGATCATCGCTCTGCGCCGGGGCGTAGGCGACGGCAACAGCGGCCGCCAAAGCACACATCCATATGCGCCGAAGGAGGGGGCGCAATGGACCGCCCCCTTGGGGAGGAACGCGCTGGAAAGAGAGCTTCGTCATGCCAAAACACCATGGGTTTAGAACGCGATAGTACCACGGATGGCCTCCCGTCGGCGCGTCCGCGGCGCATTCGCAGACCCGACGCACCGGATTCCGCAAAATCCGGCCTTCCACGGGCGCTGAGATACAATCGATCCTAAGCGGTTTTGTCCCTACTTACCGGGGCCCAAAGAACTCTTGCCACGCTGGCTTCCCGTGGGAATGCCCTCTGCATAACAGGATAAGGACAGTGGGCGAAAACCGCTTGGAATGCAACGGCCCTCCTCGCGTGCAGAAACGGAGAGCCGGGGCAAAATTTCCATGGTTTCAATGGGAGCAAGGCCGCCTTCATGGCTCGTGTCTATCCGTTTCGTGCCTGGCGCTACAACCCTTCTGCTGTCCGGCTGAATGACGTTCTGACGCAGCCGTATGACAAGATCTCTCCGGCCATGCAGCAGGCCTACTACCAACGAAGCTCCTTCAATCTCGTCCGCGTCATTCTCGGACTTCCTGAACTCTTTGACGCCGAAAAGGGAGAAAGCGTATATACGCGGTCGGCCCGGGATTTCCGCGCCTGGCGCGAGCAGGGCGTGCTGATCCAGGAGAAGGATCCGTGCGTTTTTGGGTACGCGCAGCGGTTCCAGGCGCCGGGGAGCCAGGAGGTAAAAGAGCGGCGTGGATTCATCGCGTTGGGCAAGCTGTACGAGTACGCCGAACAGGTGGTTTTCCGGCATGAGCAGACCCTGTCCAAGCCCAAAAGCGACCGTCTGAACCTGCTCAAGGCGACACGGGCGCACTTCGGACAGATCTTTATGCTCTATTCCGACCCGGCGGGCAGCGTGGAGAAGATTCTGTTCGAGGGCGGCGGACCGGCGGACGCCGAGGTGACCGACGAATACGGTGTGCTGAACCGGTTGTGGCGGGTCAAAGATCCGGCGACGATCCGGCTGCTCGTTTCGGCCATGGAGGACAAGAAGCTGATCATTGCCGACGGACACCACCGGTACGAAACGGCGTTGAACTACGGGCGGGAATTCGCAGTGGAATATGCGGCGCACGTTGCCGTGGATCGCGGGGGGAAAACGGAGCGTAGCACGTCGCATCTCAGCGAGCCGCCATTTCCTGAAGCTGCGGCGATGATGACTTTCGTGAACATGGACTCGGAAGGACTGGTGATCTTGCCGACCCATCGCGTGGCGCACAGCCTTGACGGCTTTGTCCCGGCGGAGTTCGCGCGCGCGGCCGAGCAGTTCTTTCAACTGGAGGTCCTGGCTGACGCCGATGCAGCCGATTACGTAGAGCGGCTCAGGAAGGAAGCCGGAACGGCCTTTGTCGCCGTCACGCGCGGCGCGGCCTGGCTGCTCCGCTCCAAACCGGAAACTGTGCAGGCCGCGCTCGGCGAGGTCCCGGAGCGGCAAAGGCGCCTGGATTTAACGCAACTGCACTCCATCGTGCTCGAGCGGCTGCTCAAGTTGGACGCGGAAAAGATTCGGGAACAAACCAATATCCGTTACTTGCGCGATGCCGGCGAGGCGGTGGAGCAGGTGCGGCGCGGCGAGGCCGAAGTGGCCTTTCTCACCAACCCGGTGAAGATGGAGCAGCTCAGGGAAGTGGCTTTTGCCGGCGAAGTCATGCCGCAAAAGTCCACCGATTTTTATCCCAAGCTGCTGAGCGGGCTGGCCATCTATGCGCTCGAGTAGGAAAGGCCGTCAATGGCGGGCGCTCACCGGGGTTTCGACGCTTCTGCTTGCTGCAGCCGGGTGCGTTTCCGCCCATGCCCAGGCGCCACCGGGGCCGGCAAGCCGGTTTGTGGTGGTGCTCGACGCGGCTCATGGCGGTGATGATGCGGGAGCGAGCATCGTGGACGACGCCGGTAAACCCGAACCGGAAAAGGCCTACACGTTGGGATTGAGCGTTAAGCTCCGCTCGCTCTTGACCGCGCGAGGGATTTCGGTGGTGACCACTCGCGAGTCCGATGTGAGCCTGGACGCCACGCAACGCGCGGCAATCGCGAACCACGCGAGGGCCCAGGCCTGCCTGAGTCTGCACGCGTCGATGAACGGCGCCGGTGTGCATCTGTTCATCTCCTCGCTGGCGCCCGCCCAGGACGCGAACTTCGTCCCTTGGAAGACGGCCCAGGCGGCGTGGGTGTCGCGGAGCGTGGCGCTGGCGGGCGTGCTCAATTCCGCGCTTGTTCATGGCGGTTTGACGGTAACCCTGGGCCGCACCGCGCTGACGACGATCGACAGCATGACCTGCCCGGCGGTCGCCGTGGAGGTGGCCCCGGAGAGCGGCCGTGGAGGAGATTCCGGCGTCAGTCTCGACGATCCGGCTTACCAGGCCAAGGTGGCCGACGCGCTGGCGGCCGCGCTGCTGGAGTGGCGCGCGGAGGGCGCGCAGCCGTGATCCCACGCTACCAGGCCGTTCTCTTTGTGATTTTGCTCGGCGCTTCGGCAGCGATGGGCGTGGTTCTATGGCAATTGCGCGACCGGGCCCATCGGCGGCTCCTGGCGGGCGAGGAATCGACGCCGACCCAGGCGCCAGAGGTTGCCCCGCTGGAGCAGGCGACCTTGATGCTGGCCAACAATGCCGATGACTCGCTCGAGGCGCGGGAGTTGGATCTGCCCTTGCCCCCGAACCCGGACGCCCGCGCTCGCGCGGTGCTGGGCAAGTTGCTGGACCTCTATGCGGCTCGCGGAGCGGCCCATCCCGTGCCCGGCGGAGCCAGTTCGATTGAGCAGGTGTATCTGCTGCCGGCGACGGCTCGGGATGGCGCCGCGACGAACGGAGCCGGCGCGGGTGGGGCGGGCGGGAGTACAGCGCCTGCATCCGCAGAAAATACGCAAAGTGGCTCGCAGTTGGCAGTGGTGAACCTGACCGATGCCTTCGCGGCCAATCATCCTTCGGGTCTCGAAACGGAGACGTTAACCATTCTTTCCATCTGCGCCACGCTGCACGCGAATTTACCCCGCGTCACCGAAGTGCGGTTCCTGGTGGATGGCGAGCAACGCGCGACCCTTGCCGGCCACGCAGATTTGACCCGCACCTATCTGGCCACGGATGCCGAGGCGAAACCATGATCGCAACGCCTGTCCGGAGACGATTTTCAATTCGACCGAGTTCGCAGATCTTCAGAGGACTCTGCCTGCTTGCCTCTCGCCTCGCAGAATTGATCAGGAAAGTAAAGTCGGGCTCATGACTCCCACCATCGGCGTCTTTGACTCCGGCTTCGGCGGGCTCACCGTGCTGCGCGCCCTCATTCACCGGCTGCCGCAGGCGCAATACGCGTTCCTGGGCGACACGGCGCGGCTGCCCTACGGGTCGAAGTCGCGGCGCACCATTGCCCGCTACGCCGCACAAAGCGCGCGGTTCCTGGTGCGCGAGCAGGGCGCCGAATTTCTGGTGATCGCCTGTAATACGGCGAGCGCGCTGGCGCTCGACGCCATTCAGGACGCCGTCGAAGTTCCGGTGCTGGGCGTCGTCGAGCCTGGCGCCGCGGCGGCGCGCGCCGCATCCAGAACCGGGGATGTGCTGGTAATGGCCACCGACGCCACGGTGCAAAGCCACGCCTATGCGGCGGCATGCAGCGCGCAGGGGCTGCGGGCGCTCGAAAAGGCCTGCCCGCTGCTGGTGCCGCTGGTCGAAGAAGGGTGGACGGCGCATCCGGTGACCGCCGAGGTGATTCGCATTTACCTCGATGAAGTCCAGGCTGACGCTGCCGCCAAAGGGTTCGACGCGGATACGCTGGTGCTTGGCTGCACGCATTATCCGCTGCTCAGGCCGCTGATCGAAGCAGAGGCGCCGCGCGGCATGAACGTGATCGATTCCGCCGAAGCCGCGGCCGAAGCCGCTGTGCGCCTCTTCAACGGCCGGGCCGCGCCTGCGGCAAGCGAACCCACTGCGGAAACTTGGATTCGCTGCTTCGCCACCGATTCGGTAGAAAAATTCGAGCGGATTGGCTCGCGGTTTCTCGATCGTCCCGTGGGGAAGGTGGATCTGATCGATCTCGGCGGGTGAAGAAAATCCGAGCTGGAGCGCGGAATCCGAGTTAGAGTGATGGCTCGAAATGACGCGAAAACCGCTCTGCTATTCTGAAACGGCAGCGGCTCCGCCGTTTTTCCCTTTTGGAGTAGATCTTTGGGAGGGTCTTACAGCGCATGATCGATCTTGCGGGCAAGACGGCCGTGGTCTTCGGGCTGGCGAACAAGCGATCCATCGCATGGGGAATCGCCCAAAAGCTCCACCAGGCCGGCGCCGCGCTGGCCATCTGCTACCAGAACGAGCGCATGCGGGCCGAGGCCGAGGACCTGATCCACGAGCTGCCCGGCGCCAGCGGTTTCCAGTGCGATGTTTCGAACGATGGCGAGATTGAAGCGCTTTTTGCCGCGCTCAACGAAAAATACGGAAAGCTCCACATTCTTGTGCACGCCGTGGCCTACGCGCCCGCCGAGGACCTGAAAGGCGAGTTCATCAACACCAGCCGCGAGGGCTTTCGCATTGCGCACGAGGTCAGCGTCTACTCACTGATCGCCTTGAGCCGCGCCGCCGCGCCGCTGATGACCGAGGGCGGCAGCATTATCACCTTGAGTTATTACGCCGCGGAGAAAGTGGTGCCCCACTACAACGTGATGGCGCTGGCCAAGGCCTCGCTCGAATCCACGGTCCGCTATCTGGCGTGGAATCTCGGGCCCAAAAACATCCGGGTCAACGCGATTTCCGCTGGGCCCATCAAAACCCTGGCCGCACGCGGCATCGGCGCGCTGGGCGAGATGCTCAAGGCGCACGCCGATCGCGCTCCTCTGCACCGCAACGTGGACCAGTTGGAGGTGGGTGGGACGGCGCTGTATCTGGCCAGCGAGCTGGCGAGCGCGGTGACCGGCGAGACGCTGTACGTCGATTGCGGTTACAACATCATGGGGTTCTGATCTTGCTTGCGCGGCGGAACGCCCGCTCTGGGCGCGCCTGAACCGGCAATCGCGCCAGTGATGGTCAGAAATCCATGCGCGGACTCGCCTTGGGCTCGCCTTGGACTCGCGGTTGATTCGTCGCCGTTAAAGTTCCGTTTGCTGTGGCGTGTTTTCAGAAATTCTCTTCCAGCCAGCGCGCCACCGGATTCTTCGCTCGCGGATGTTTGATCCTTATCCAGCCAGGTCCGGTTTCACCGGCGCGCCCTTCGGGCAATCGGGCAATCGAGATATTCCCGGGACGGTATCCGGCCTCCACCATCATCTGCCGGATTTCGTCTTGCGAGACCGGCGCCCCAACGGCAAAGTCGATGGTGATGCGCGACAGTTTCAGGTCGAGCTTCGCGGCATCGGCGCCTTGCATTCTGGTCAGGGGCACAAGAATATTGAAGAAGCCGCGCGGCGAGAAAACCCCGTTCAAGGTTGCCGAAACGCGCGTGACCTCGGGCTGAGATTGCCCTTGGGGCTGAGACTCCACTCGCGCAGTTAAAGGGAAAATTGAACAAACCATCAACGCCGCAATGAATATGCCTTCGGCGCATTGCGACAAGCGGCTCATCTCTGCCCCCTGCGGCCCCAGCTTGGCATCGAGACGTAGTACTCGAAGAAGAGATAGGTTCGAGAATGCTGGGCGATGGGATGCGGCGTTTCAAAGTCTTGCATGACGGAGATCTGTTCGCCTGCCCCAATTTCCCAGTGCAGAGTGGCCCATTCGAAAATGGCGTCCTGTTTGTAGGTCTTATTGGCAGACGCCACGGTGGGACGTCCGTTCACATGGCTTGTTCCCTGATCCTGATAATTGCCTTCAATGGATAACGCCAGATTCCTGGGCAAACCCTCTTCGGGAAGGTGAAACGGAAAGACCCTGATTTCCATTTCGCCATCCACATCGAACTGGCTACCGGGTGTGTAACCGGTTGAGGCCGCACGATTGTCCAGATAAGTCGCGTCCCATGCGGCGCCGAAGAGCGAGTTGTTATAACCGGAGGTGACCCCAGCGTAGGGATCAACGGCGCCGGAGCCGGACTGGAGGGCTCCGGGCGCCAGCATTCCGTTTACCGTATATCGATTCTGGCCGGTGGGCAACGACGCGCCGGCAAGGGGCGCGATGCGAAATGTGGAGCGCGGCTTGTCGATCTTGAAAAGAGTGTTGCGAATGAACACAACGGTATTGCCCGCCCCAAAGTTTGAAGGATTGTGGTCCAACGACAAAACTCCCTGGTTCGCAGTGATAAACAGGGACCAACTGGGAGTCGCGCCATAGGCGAAATTGACCGGAAACTGAAGACTGCGATACCCGGACGACCCGAAACCCGGCTCGGCATTGAATCGAAATAATCCTTGATTCTTGGCTACGGGGAGCGCGGTGACGAAAGTAGCAGGCGAAGCCGAAGCGCCAGGCGAACCCATTACGAACAGCGTCGTCGAAAGGAATACGCAAGCTGTTCGCATGCGCAGGAATGAGGAAGAGACCATTTCGGGGGAAGGCTCCTTTCCGCGATGCGGCATCGATTGTGCAAGGATGAACCTTTATCAGGGACTATGCTCGGTTGCCTTATCGACGAATATAGCGGTTCTCCAATTGGTGTAGCGCAGAACCTCGAACGTTGAGTGGCGTTTTTCCCAAGAAAACGCCACCCGGCACGCCCCTCAAAACTTCACGGGAATTGGAGAACCGCCGTAGTATAAAAGCTTCGAGTTTTGTCTCCGGCGACGGAGAGGATGTCGCACGGAAACGTCAGAAATCCATCCGCGTCCTGAGCAACCGCACCCGCTCTCGCGCCACCGGCAATTGAGTGCGGCGGGCGTCCTTCAAGGAGATCGCCACCTTCCCCGCGATCGAGACTTTTACTTCCTGAACGGCATTCAGATTGACGAGAATGGCGCGATGAATGCGCAAGAAGGTCGCGGGGTCCAGCTTGCGTTCGAGATCGGCGATGGTCTGATCGACACAATGTTCGCGGCCATTAGCCACGGCGTAAGTGAGCTTGTCGCGAGCGGTAAAGTGCGTCACCGCATCGAGGTCCAGGAAAGAGATGCGCTCGCCGACGCGGGAGGCGATGCGGCGCGGGTAATCGGCGCGCTGGCCGTGCAGCGCTTCAGCCATTTCTCTCAACAAACCCGGCAATTCGGGATTTCGCTGCCAGTCAGGTTTGGCCGGAGGCCGGAACCGGCCCAGCTTGGCCACGGCGCGCTCTAACTGCTCCGCATCGATGGGCTTGAGCAGGTAGTCGATCGAGTTGACTTCAAAAGCGCGTAGCGCGTATTGGTCGTAAGCCGTGGTGAAGACAACCAAAGGTTGCACGCTGAGGCGCGAGAGCAGTTCGAAACCGTTCATGCCCGGCATTTGGATGTCGAGGAAGAGCACGTCGACCGGGGGATGGGCCGTGGCGCTCAGACACTCAAGCGCCTGCGCGGGGTCCGTAGCGCTGCCGGCGATGCGGAGAGAATCGTATTTCGCCAGCAGGCGGGTGAGGCGCTCGATGGCGAGCGGCTCGTCATCCACAAGGTAAGCGTGCAAGGGCGGGGCTTCCATATTCGTTCACGACTCCGCAGGAAACGCGACGCGGACGACCGTCCATTCATTTTCGCGCGTCACGTTGAGCCGGCCCGCGGGGCCAAACAACAGATCGAGGCGCGCCACCAGGTTGCCGAGGCCGTGCTCGGGGCTGATCGCGCCGAGCGAGAATCCCGGCCCGTCGTCGCTGACTTCAAGCATGATCCACCCTGCCTCCATGGCCGCCGTCAGCCGAATCGACGCGCCCTCGGAGCGCTGCGCGACGGCGTGCTTGACCGCGTTCTCCACCAGGGTCTGCAGGGCCAGCGGCGGGATCTTGACGGAATCGAGCGTGTTGGGGGCAAGGATTTCATAGCGGAGCCGCGGGCCGAAGCGGGTTTTCTCGATTTCCAGATAGTCGCGCACCACTTTCAGTTCTTGCGCCAGCGGCGCCAGCCCATTGTGCTGGGCTTGGAGCGAGAAACGAAGCAGGGAAGCCAGCCTGCCCACTGTGTCTTCAGCGCGCGCGGGATCGGTGGGGATGAGCGCGGCAATGGAGTTGAGAGTGTTGAAAAGAAAATGGGGATGGATGCGGGATTCGAGCGATGAGAGCCGCGCTTCGGCGAGCAGTTTGTAGGCGCGCTCCTGCTCCACCTGGCGGGTGCGCGCTTCAAGCGTGGCGGCTTGCAATTTGTAGCGCAGCGTTTCGTAGGTGGATACGCTCATGCCGATGGCGAGCGTGATCACAATGCTGAAAGACAGGCTCCCGCGAAACTCGCTCCAGAAGCCGCCGCGGGGGACGATGCCGATGAGTTGGAGAACGAAATCGGCCGCCAGGCTGCCGGCGGCAGCGATCAAGACGAGAGAGATTGCCTGGAGAAGCGCAATCAGCCGCGGGAGTTTCCCCGCCAGGCGGACCGTGAGCTGCGTAACGAGAAACATCGACGGCAGCGCGATGCAGGCGGAATACACGAAAATAGCCAGCAGGCGACGACCGGTTTCCGACAGCTTGATGAAGCCCTGGGAAAAGAAGAGCAGAAAGATGAGCAGGGTTGCGCCGCAGATGATCCAGAAAGCGCGGATAAGGAACGGGCTGTAACTGGCGCCGGATGGCTGCCCGGCGGCCAGGCCGGCGGCGTTGTTGGTTTGGCCATTCATAGCTGGAATCGGACTCCCACCGAAGTGGCCGTTGCGTAGGGCGCGGAGCCGTACTCGGAGGTGCGGGCGCCACGCGGCGTTTCCAGATGGATGTACGAAGAGAAGTGGTTGCCGAACCAGCGGCTGGCGTCGAAGACGCCGGTATAGCTGCGGTCGTTTAAGTTGGCAACGATGGAGCCGGACAAGCTCCACTCCTTCCAGCCGGGCAGCTCGCGGAGCCGCGCTTTGCCGGCGGTAAGAAACGCGTAGTGCTGGCGGCCGGCAAGCGGAGATACGCTCGGGTCGCGATAGATGGGGATGTTGGGCGGGGTGTAGAATTCGGCGATGAAGGTGACGCCGGAGACGATGTATTTGGCTCCCAGGAGCGCGGCCGCCTGTTCGCGCCACACGGCTTCGCCGTGCAACTCCCACGCCTGGCCAAGGACGCGGGTAAAAGTGAGCGCGCCAAATGAATCTCCCCCGCGATCATTGCCTGCAATCAGCGAAGTGTCGAATCCACGCACCAGAACGTTATACCGGAAGGCAGTGGTGTCGCGCAGGCCGCTTTGGGCGGGAGCGAACGCGGCGGTGGACCAGGCAAGCGTGAGCGCCTGCTGGCCGTGCACCCAATCGGCCTTGACCATGTCGCGGCCCTGATTCAGGTTCAGCCGATCTGTGGGGTTGGTAGCCATGCGCGGCGGGTCGAGGACGCCGGCGGCGGTGAAGGCGTATCCCGTTCCCCAGCGCACCATTTTGCGGCCCACGGTGAAGTCGAAGTCTCCCGCGGAACCATCCGCGTAAGTCTCTTTTACGCGCAGTTGGGTGTAGTTATCCTGGTACGCGCCGGCGAGACCGATGGCGCTGGAAGCGAAGGTCCATCGGTTGCGATAGCGTAGCGCGAAGGAGGGCTCGACCAGCACCTGGTTCAGCACGCCGGGCAGGGGCTCGCGCAAATCGCCGTAGAAGGTTGCGTCGTCGATCACCGAAAGGGAATAGCGCGTATCGAAACGGCGTTCTTCGGAGGGCGAAGCATTCTGCGCGCGAGCGCTCGGCCACGCGCCCAGCAGCAAGAGAACCGGAATGAGCAAGCGGCGATTCATGGCTAAAACATGTCCGCGCGGCCCTGGTAAAACAGCTTGTCGGGCAGCGATCTCGGCGCAGCGTCGGAATATTCGAGGATGCTGTGCGAATTGTGCCGGATTTCGTCGTACAGCGTGAGCTTGCGCAGCAGCATTTTGCCGCCGGAAATTTCATACTCATCGAAGGTCGCCGATTTGATGTGCTTGCCGGAAGTGAGATAGAACTCCGCGCGCGTCGGCCGCGCGTCTGCGACCCGCAGCCAGTAAAGAATGCGCTGATAGGTCGCGCCCTTGCGCTTCGCGGTCAACTCGAGCACATAGCACTCCGCCGCGTCTACCTTTTCGGTGCGCAGATAGACAGCCGTGTAATCGGCGGCATAATTGGTGCGCGCCACGTCGCCGTTCGAGGCGTCTCCGGTCAGCCGTTCCAACGGCGTGATGCGCACCGGCCGGCTGGTGTCGGGCAAATAGATCCACATATCGTCACCCAGCATCAGCAGGTGCTCGCCTTTTTCGCGCGGGCTCAAAAACTCGACGTAGGTCTTGTCGACGCCCTTTTGCGAGACCTGGTAGAGATGTTCTTCGTCGGGCTTGCCGGCCTCATAGTCAGTAATTTTGACATGGACGACATACGTGGGCCAGCCGTTACGGAAGCTGTCGGAGAGCTTGAGCAAGGTTTCGGCGTCGGGGCTCGCCGCACGGCCGGGCAACGCGGGAGCAAGCACAGCGCCAGCCGCAACGAGCAGGTAAGAGACGCGCAAACAAAAGCCGGTTCTATACGCGAAACTAAACATGGGACAGAGCCTCCGCAATCTGGAGCCGCGATGCGCGGATCGCGGGCGCAATGGACGCAAGGGCCAGGGACACGATGACCAGCGCCGAAGAGCCGACCATCAGGGTGGGAACATGGAGGACGCGGAAGTGCATGGGGACTGAGGTTCCGGGCGGCGGCGGCAGGTGCAGTCCCGAGGCGTTGAGGAGCGCGCCAAGGAAGTTGCCGGCCGCGATCCCGGCGGCGGCGGCGAGAGCGCCGATGATGACGGCCTCGGTCACGAACAGCGCCACGATCCATAAACGTGGCGTCCCCATGGCCAGCATGGCGCCGATTTCCCGGGTGCGCTCGAAAAGCGTAATCAGCAGCGTGTTCACGCTGGCCATCAGCACCATCACGAAGACGATGACGCCGAGGAAGACGAAGATGCCGCTGAAGAGGGTGCGCACCTGCTTGTAATAGGCGGCGAGGTCGATCCATTTCTTCAGGACCATGGGCTGCCCCAGGCCGCGCAGACGGGGCGCGAGCGCCGCAGCCACGCGATCGGTGTTCTCCGTTGCGTCGAGGCCGATGACCAGATTGGTGACATGCTGGCTTTGGAGCAGGCGCTGCGCTTCAGGCAGCGTGATGCGCAGATAACGATCGTCGAGGTCTTTGAAGCCGGTGTGGACGATGCCCTGGACTTCGACGTCGATGCCGTTCAGCGCGCCGTCCGCAGTGACGGCGAGGAGGGTGAGGCCGTCGCCGACTTTGACGTTCATGGAGCGCGCCACGCCGTCGCCCACCAGGGCTTGCGCATCGCCGCTCGCGTGCTCGTCGAGATCGTGGCCCGTGGTGAGATTGGGCGAAAAGCCCATCGTGCGCTCCTCGTCCGGATCGACCGCGTTGCCCATGAAGACCGACGATTTGACCCCGTTCGACATCATTCCATAGAACTCGATGCGCGGGGCCACGCCAAGCACATGAGGCAGAGGCCGGGCAAGGTTCGCGACCTGGCGCCAATCGCCGATGCCGGTGTCGAGAACGTGGACTTCGTCGCGCTCAAAATGCGCGGCGGTGAAGATTTGTATGTGGCCCAGGCCATTGCGAATGGTGCTTTCGCGCAGCCCCATAAACATGAAGGCGAAAAAGCCGCCGACCAGCAGCAGGCCGGCTACGCCGCTGCCCACCATGAGCAAGGTCATCACGGTGCGGCGGCGATTGCGAAAGACATTGCGAAAAGCAAGAAGGAGAAACTTACGCATGGAGAACTCCAAGACTGCGCTCGCTCGCGGCGCTGTCAGAGACCACCTGGCCGTCGCACAGACGAACTATGCGGGAGGTGTGCTCCAGCAACCGCTGATCGTGAGTGGAAAAGATGAAGGTGAGGCCGAGTTCGCGGTTCAGGTCGTGCATCAGGTCGATCAGTTGGGTGGCGTTGTGCGTATCGAGGTTGGCGGTGGGCTCATCGGCGAGCACCAGCGCGGGCCGGTGCACGATGGCGCGCGCCACCGCGACCCGCTGGCGTTCGCCGCCGGAGAGCAGGTCGGGCCGCTGCCCGGCGCGGGAGGAGAGACCGACGCTTTTCAACGCGGCGGCGGATCGCGCGCGGCGCTCTTTGGCGCCCACTCCCTGCACCAGGAGCGGATACTCGACGTTTTCCGCGGCGGTGAATACAGGAATCAGGTTAAACGTCTGGAAAACAAATCCAATCTTCTGGCGGCGCAGCGCACTGAGGCGCGCGGGGCGCAGCGCCGAGGTGTCTTGGCCCTCAAGCAGGATGCGGCCGGAAGTGGGTTTGTCAAGACAGCCCATCAGGTTCAGAAGCGTCGATTTGCCGCTGCCGCTGGGGCCGGCAATGGCGAGAAACTCGCCAGCCGAAACGCACAAGCTGGCATGATCGAGCGCACGCACATGGCTGTGGTCCAGGGGAAATTCCCGGCTCACCGCTTCCATTCTTATCAGGCAATCCATTCCGCTTCCTTTCCCAGGCGTTGCTGCATGTATGCAAGGTACGCGCGCGCGGCCCGGACTGAACTCCGCAGTTGGACCAAGGGTTAGGAATGCGGACGAAAGGCGGAAATGGGCGGATGAATCGCATTCCTGCTGCGTGTAGCCATTCCGATCCCGGATCGGCGTTGACTAGAGCCTGTTATCAACTTTTGGGGCGGGCAGCGTTGCGAGCCAAAATCGGGCCAGACGAGGCCGAGCCCGAAGGCTTTGGTGGCTCCAAGGTCGAGGGCGAGAACGAAGTATGGCCCGATTTTGGCCGCAACCCGAAGGGACGGGGCCGATTTTCCCGATTTCGTTGTCGCTCGTCGCTAGCAGACACCCGGTATGCTTCTCTCCTCGCTCCCTGGAACTCGAAAAAATCGGCTCCCGTCACTGCCCGCCCCAAAAGTTAATAACAGGCTCCGGCCGCTGGGAATGCGCGCCGCGAGTGCGAAGGCCCAAGGTGTTGGGCGTCACTGAAAAATCATCTCCGGTTGGGCTATTCGTGATCATAGATTTGCATACTGCCGGAGACGGCCTCGCTCCGCGGAGAAGAGTCTCGCTTTGAGTCGAGCCGCCGATGCCTTTCGGGCGGTTTTCTTGTCGGCGCTCCGAGCCGTCTGCGCCGATGGAGTGCGCTGATGAACGCCGCGCACGCGACTAGCGGTCAATCTTCACAGGCCCAGGTGAAGGAGCCGTTTGCCGTCGAAGCGCGCTTCTACAGCAAGCTCTCGAAGCAGAGGGTGCGGTGCGCGCTTTGTCCGCGGGCGTGCGTCGTAAACGACGGCGAGCGTGGCGTCTGCAGCGTGCGCGAAAATCGCGGCGGCGTGTATTACACGCTGCTTCACGGACGGGCGCGCGCCATCCACGTCGATCCCATCGAGAAAAAGCCGCTTTTCCATTATCTGCCTGGAACGCATGCGCTGTCGGTCGGCGGGGTGGGTTGCAATCTGCAATGCATATTTTGCCAGAACTGGGACTTATCCCGCTCCGCTCCCGAGGAAATGCCGGCTGTCTTTACGCCGCCGCACGGCCTCGTCGAGTTGGCCCGGTATTCCAGTTGCCCGACCATCGCCTACACCTATAACGAGCCTGCTGTTTTTGCCGAATATCTGATGGACACCGCCGACGCGGGCCATGAAGCCGGCATCCGCAGCGTCGCGGTCTCGAACGGCTATCTGCAACAGGAAGCGCTCCGCGAAATCTACGGGAAGATGGACGCGGTCAAGATCGACCTGAAGGCCTTTAGCGAGACTTTCTATCATCGCGTCGCCAAGGGGCGGCTCAAGCCCGTGCTCGATTCGCTCCTGACCCTGCGCGCAATGAATAAGTGGACAGAGATTGTCTACCTGGTCATCCCCACGCTGAACGACGGCGATGAGGAGTTGCGCCGCGCGGCGGCGTGGATCAAACAGCATCTCGGCGCGGAAACGCCGCTGCACTTCACCCGGTTTCATCCCGAGTATGAGCTCAAATACCTGCCCGTGACGCCGATGGCCAAGCTGGAGCGCGCCAAGGCCATCGCCGAAGCCGAAGGGCTGCACTACGTCTACATCGGCAACGTTCCCGGGCACCCGGCGCAGAACACCTTTTGTCCGCAATGTCACGCTTTGCTGGTGGAACGCGCCGGCTTTGCAACCGTCCGGGTGCTGCTTGGCAAGGATGGCGCTTGTCCCCAATGCCGCCATTCCATACCCGGAATCTGGAGCGTGTAAATCGGACCGCAGATTTCGCCCCAATTTGCCCATGGAGGTCAGAAGGAGTTCGGAGATGGCCTTGACTGTGGCTTCCATGATTGCACTGCTGGCGGCCGCGCCCGTGCTTCCACACACCGCGGCGCGACAAAAAACCCGGCGACCGGCGGTGGCGGGCGCGTTTTATCCAGCCGATGCCGAAGCGTTGTCCGCCATGCTCGACGATCTGCTGGCGCACGCCGCGCCGCGTCCGGTTGACGGCGCCGTTCTGGCTGCGGTTGCGCCGCACGCCGGTTATCCCTACTCCGGACACGTCGCCGCATGTACGTTCGCCGCGCTCCGTGGCCGCGATTACTCCCGCGTGGTGGTCATCGCGCCGTCGCATTATGCGGCGTTCCATTTCAGCTCGGTTTACGACGGCGACGCCTACGCCACGCCGCTCGGCGTCATCCGCGTTGACAAGAAATTCGCCCTCGAGTTGACGAAGCTGAGCGGCGCGATCCAGCTCTCCGGCAAAGGCCACGATTCAACAGCCGCCGGCGGCGAACACGCTATCGAAGTGGAGTTGCCATGGCTGCAAAAGGTTCTGGGTCGTTTCGAATTGGTTCCCATTATCATGGGCGACCAGAGCTACGAAAGCAGCCGCGCGCTCGGTGTGGCGCTGGCGAACCTGATCTCCCGGAGCAAGGACGACGAGACGCCGGGCCATACGCTGATCCTGGCCAGTTCCGACCTGTCGCACTACCACACCTACACCGAAGCCGAAGCCATGGACCACAACACACTGCGCGCGCTGGAAGCGTGGGATTACTTCAGCATGGCGCGCAATTTCGACGCGCGCGTATGGGAGGCCTGCGGCGGCGCGCCAGTGGTGGCGGCCATGATCGCCGCCGAACGGATGGGCGCGAACCAGGCCGTGGCGCTGGACTACGCCAACTCCGGCGACACGTCCGGCGATCGCTCGCACGTGGTGGGTTACAGCGCCGATCTTTTTGTCAAATCCGCCCAGCCGGCTGCCGAGCCGCTGCCGTTCTCGCTCGAAGACGGGGAAAAAGCCGAGCTTCTCGCCTTGGCGCGGAACTCGGTCGAATCGGTGGTGCGGCAAAAAGAGCTATACGCTCCCCCGCCCAGCGCCAGCGAGACTCTGAACCGTGAGTACGGCGCCTTTGTGACCCTCAGCAAAGCCGGCCAATTACGCGGCTGCGTGGGTTACGTGGCGGCCTTGAAGCCGCTTTCCATTACGGTGCGCGACACGGCTTCGCTGGCCGCCCTGCGCGATCCGCGCTTCCCGCCCGTTGCGCCCGATGAATTGCCCGATCTCGCGTACGAAATTTCCGTGCTTTCGCCGCTGCGACGCGTCGCCGGCATGGAGCAGATCGAAGTGGGCCGCGATGGCTTGCTGGTGAAAAACGGCCGTCACGAGGGGCTTTTGCTGCCGCAGGTCGCCGTCGATCAACACTGGGCCCCCCAGCGCTTTGTGGAAGGGACCTGCGTCAAGGCCGGCCTGGCCCCGGATGGTTGGAAGCATGAAGGGACGGATATATTTCGCTTTACCGCGGAGGTTTTCGGCATGCACGCGGATAAGCCCAAGGATGGAGGGGAAAAGCCGGCGCCGAACAGCCACAAGTAATGCCCCGCAACGCGCACTTGCTGTATTCTGAAGAAGCGCGCCCGTAGCTCAGCTGGATAGAGCGAATGCCTCCGGAGCATTAGGTCGGGAGTTCGAATCTCTCCGGGCGCACCATCCGCTCCTTACTCCGGTTGCGCGATTTCCTGCTCTCTGCTTCTGCGGATCTCTTCCATCGCCGATTGAATGAACGTCTTGGCGCCCTCGATGTCCTGGATCGTCGTCTCCAGATCCAGCGCCGGCTTGCGCGGATTGCGGTTCGACACGCAATAAACCCCATGCTGGCCCACCAGAATGAGCGCGTCCGTGAGCTGGTCCAGCGCCACGGCCAGCCGTCCCCGCTCCACGCGCATCATGAATTCGTGCTGTTCCAGTTCAGCGCGTTTTTCATCGAAGACGTTTATCTTCTCAGCGTATCCGAGCAGCGGGACCGGACAGCTTCAGGGCGCGCGGCTCAGTGGTGGCGCCAGGCTTCGACGGCCACTTCGAGCACGGCGAACAAGACGCTCATGGCTGCCAGAAAGCCCTTGGCGCGCTGCCAGTTCTGCTCGTGGCGCTCCATGCGCCGTTCCAACTCGGCTAAGCGGCCGCCGTTGCCGTCGCCCATCAGCCCTGTCATTTGCGTTTTGAGCACGCTCAAATCGCTCAGCACCTGAGCTTCGAATTCGTTCATCATCCGCATTTGCCGGACTCCATCTCGAAAAGCTTCACTCCGAACGCCTCGAACCCGTCGCCTTCAGCCCGCCAAACCCGAACCGGCCGGCCGAAGCGGGAAAGCCGCAGTCACGCCTTATAGCGGCAAATTGATGAACAGCGCCGTCGAAAACTCCGAATAATTGGGCGGCGTGGATCCGTCGGTACTGCGTGTTCACCGTCCCATCGCTCAGGTAGAACACCGCGGTGTAATACAATCCCGCCGGGCTCGCGCCCTGGTTCGGAGCCAGGTTCACGCTCACAAATCCGTCCGGCGCAATCGTCACCGTCGTTTCATCCGCCGCCACCGATTGTCCCGTCGCCGTCTTAAACGCCGGCCAGCTCACCTCCAGCGTTCCCGATCCCGGCTCCCCGTTGGCCAGGTACACCGTCCCTTGCACCGTCGTTGTGCTTACACCTTGCGCGCGCCCGATCCACGCGGGCGCCAGCAGCCCAGCCGCCAGCAACAGCACCGCGATTTCCACGCCGGGAAATCCCAACCAACTCGATTTCGTGAGCCTCATTTCCATCTCTTCCTTTGTCGTAATCCCCGCTCGACCCACACCCTTGACCGCAGCGAATCAGCTAACTCGCTAACTCACCAAAAAGAAGGGCCCGCAGGGCTTATCCCCGCGGGCCCCAATGCCCTCTGACTAACTTCGCTCCGTCCGCTAGCTCGCTAGCCCCGCTAGCCCCGCTAACTCCCCTCTTCCGGAGCTTTCCACTCCGGTTCGGCCGCCCACTGCCGCGCCCAATGCAAGCGGCGCGGCTTCTTCACCGGTTGCGCCCGCGGCTTCTTCAGCTTGGGCAAATCCACCAGCACCAGTTTTCCGTTCCCGCGCCCTGACCGCGCCTGAACCAGCAGCGATGCGGCGAAATCTCCTTCGCTCCTCACCGCCGCCTCGGCTTGCGCCAACCGGTTCGATTGCGCGCTTGGCTTCGTCCGTCCGCTCCCGGCCCTTCCCCCGGTTGCCGGGCGGTTCTCTTTCTCTGTGCGTGCGTCTTTGCGCCTCGCCCCCTGTGCGGGCGCCTGCGCCGGCTGGCGTGCCGCCCTCGGTCTCGTTCTTGAGTCCTGGGAGACCGGCCGCCGCATCGCGCCCTTCGTTCCCGTCCGCACAAGCACGGCCTCCGCGCTCTGCGTCCCGTCCTCTTCCCTCTTCTCTTCTTTCAACTCCACCAGTACTTCGGCCATCGATCCGCCATTCCCGGCCACCGTTCCACAGTTCTTCGCTCGCCCGCAGAACGCGGCGTCCCCTCTATCGCCCTTCCCCTCTGGTGCACACCGAAGCCCGGAATTCAACGGTCGATTCCCCCAAAGAATCGCCACCGCCGACTGCAATCGGAAGGGCTTCCTGTGCAAGAGAGGTGCTCGAGGGGTCGCCCCGAGAACGCATCCTATTGCTTTCGCATGATGCCGTCCTTAAAGAAAAAAACCCTGACCTCTTCCTCCTGCGGCCGCACGAACCCCGCAGAGATGGCCTAAAACTAAAAATTAGGAAAGCCCCAGCGGCTTTCCGCTCTCTTCTCGTTCCATTTCGGTCATTGATGTTCTCATCGTACCGAAAAGGAACAAAAATCCCGGAAATCTCTGCAGAATTTTTATTTCCTTCGCTTTCTATCACTTAGCCAAAATCATCCCCTCCCAGCCAGTTGACAGCCGTTTTTGCCCTCGGCCTGCGTCCCTAAAAGGGAACCAAGTGAACCTTTTTCCAACCCTGCCAGGCTAAAGCCGCGAATGCCCGCAGCCGCCCGTGCCTGTCTGGCCCGGCTCGCGGAAAACCGCACTTTCCTCCCCTCTCCCGCATCATTTCAAAGCAGGAGGTCCAGCGCGTGAGCAGGCTCCACGAACGGCTTAATTCCGCAGTAGGCGAACGGCTTGTCTCCCAGCCTGATCGCGATCCGTACTTGCCTCCGCGCGTCGTGATTGTCGGAGGCGGGTTCGGCGGCATCCACGCAGCGCGCGCCCTCGCGCATCTCCCCGTCGAGGTCACCCTGGTCGATCGCCGCAACCACCACCTCTTTCAGCCGCTCCTTTACCAGGTGGCCCTGGCGGTGCTCTCTCCCGCCGATATCGCCCAGCCCATCCGCACCATCCTCCGTAAACAGAAAAACGCTGAGGTTCTTATGGACGAGGTGGTCGCCATCGACGCCTCCGAACGCCGCCTCACCCTCGCCAGCGGCTCCTCGCTCACCTACGACTTCCTCGTCCTCGCCACCGGAGCCACCCACTCCTATTTCGGCCAGGACGAGTGGGCGCCACTCGCTCCCGGACTCAAAAGCGTCGAGGACGCTCTCGAAATCCGCCGCCGCGTCCTGCTGGCTTTCGAGCTCGCCGAGCGTCAACAGGTCGAGCACGGCTCGAGTCCGCCGCTCAACTTCGTCGTCATCGGCGGCGGGCCCACCGGCGTTGAGCTTGTCGGAGCGATCAGCGATATCGCTCAGCTTTACATGCGCCGCGACTTCCGCCATATCGAACCCGCCAAAAGCCGTGTCATCCTGCTCGACGGCGCCCCACGCGTCCTAGCCACTTACCCCGAGGATCTTTCCGCCAAAGCCAGGGCCACCCTCGCCAAGCTCGGCGTCGAAGTCTACACCCATACGAAAGTCAACTCGGTCGGTCCCGGCTGGGTGCAAGCCGAGGGCCCCAATGGCGAAACCCGCTACGATGCCGCCGTCACCCTCTGGGCTGCCGGCGTCCAAGCCTCGCCCCTGGGCAAAATGCTGGGCGCGCCGCTCGATCCTCGCGGCTGCGTCCTCGTCAATGACCGCCTCAACCCAACGGGACTCAACGACGTCTTTGTCATCGGCGACCTCGCCCACCTTGAGCAGGATGGCCGCCAAATCCCCGGCGTCGCCCAGCCCGCCATGCAAATGGGCGACCACATCGCCAAAATCATCTCCGCCGATCTCGCCGGCCGCGCCCGCCCCGCTTTCCGTTACTTCGATAAGGGCGACATGGCCACCATCGGACGCTTGGCCGCCATCGCCAAAGTCGAGTGGCCCTTCAAAGCGCACCTGAGCGGCTTTCCCGCCTGGATCACGTGGGTTACCGTCCACATCTTCTTCCTCATCGGCTTCCGCAACCGCCTCTCCGTCCTAGCCAACTGGGCCTGGACGTATTTCACCTTCACCCGTGGCGCACGCCTCATCACCGGCAGCCAAACCTTGCCCGGCTGGAAAGAGCGCACCACCGCCGGCTCACCCCCCGGCGCCAAAGCGGCCGATTAAAAGCTGAAGTAACGGGCAGGGCTTTTGCTTTCCCGGCCGGGGCCTGCTACAACCCGCCTCCGAACAAAGGAACAACCTGAAAAACTGCGCAACTCTTTTCTGTCAACCCATGACCAACGCGTTTGCTCTCATTTCAAAGCTCTTCCGCCATGGAACCCATTGCCGGTAATTATTCTCGATTCCGCTACACTCAATGTGAGCAATTGGAGAGTTCGGCAATGATCGGAAGAGTCGGGTGGCACGATCTCTTTTTGGAGCACCTGCAGGGAGAATCAGACAACGGGCCTGTTTTCAAACACTTACTGGTGGATGTCAAATAACTCTCCTGTTTTCAAACACTTGACGACTGGCGAGAAGGTCGCAGCTTTGTTTTCAAACACTTAGGACCGCAAAGAATAACTCGCTTGCTCCGAACCGTTGCAAAATCAGCGGGGATGGTTACTCACTTGACCCAGGTACGCACCGCATCTTGT
Source organism: Acidobacteriaceae bacterium (assembly GCA_030041305.1). Classification (GTDB taxonomy): domain Bacteria; phylum Acidobacteriota; class Terriglobia; order Terriglobales; family Acidobacteriaceae; genus Telmatobacter. The sequence goes on along the minus strand of JASHOC010000034.1, from coordinate 7,722 downwards.
CCGCGGTCGACAGCCCGAAACCCCTACAGCTTGCGGCGACAGGAGCCAAGCAGATTCTCCATCCTGGCGAGAGAGATAACGCCTTTTTTTTCAAACACTTGCAGATCCGACGAAGAATAAGCCGTTTGTTTTCAAACACTTGCCATTTCGAACAACAGATGAGGGTTTATTTTCAGACACTTGACATCCGCGGCCGAGCGGAATTTCCGCTTCCCGGGGGGCAGGGATGCGGCGAGCGCATCGATTGGTGCGGCATTCGCACCGGCCCATGAAACCACAAGCTACGCTGTCGTAAACTGGAAAGTCATGCTCGATCTGCAATTTGTCCGCGCCAACCTCGAATTGGTGGAAGCAAAGCTGCGCGCCCGCGGCGCCGACCCCGCCACCCTCCTCGGCGATTTTCGCGCTCTCGACCTTCAGCGCCGCCAGGCCATCACCCAGGCCGAACAATCCAAGGCCCGCCGCAACGAGCTCAGCCAGCAGATCGGCGCGCTCAAAAAAGCCGGCCCGGACGGCGCCGAAGCCGCCGCCGCCCTCATGGAAGAGACTCGCGTCCTCAAAGAGCAACTCGATAACCTCGATCGCGCCGCCGCCGCCCTCGACGAAGAACTCCGCCAGTCCCTCGCCCGCATTCCCAACCTCACCCGCGACGAAGTTCCCGTCGGCGCCTCCGAGGCCGACAATCTCACCGTCAAAACCTGGGGCGAAAAGCGCACCTTTGACTTCACCCCCAAGTCCCACTGGGATCTTGGCGAAAGCCTCGGCATCCTCGACCTCGAGCGCGCCGCCAAACTCTCCGGGGCCCGCTTCGCCGTCTACTTCGGCGCCGGCGCCCGCCTCGAACGCGCCCTCATCTCCTTCATGCTCGACACGCATGCCCGGCAGCACGGCTACACCGAAGTCCTGCCGCCCTTCATGGTCAACTCCAAGTCCCTTTACGGCACCGGGAATTTGCCCAAATTTGCCGAAGATCTTTTTCGCTGCTCCGACGCCGACGCCGACGCCGCCGGTCGCGGTGAATATAAGGACAGCGACCACTGGCTCATTCCCACCGCCGAAGTCCCCGTCACCAACCTCTACCGCGACGAAATCCTTGACGAGGCCCGCCTGCCCATCTCCTTCACCGCTTACACGCCCTGCTTCCGCGCCGAAGCCGGAGCCGCCGGCAAAGACACCCGCGGCATTATCCGCCAGCACCAGTTCCAAAAAGTCGAACTCGTCAAGTTCACCCGCCCCGAGGACTCCGAGCCCCAGCACGAGCGCCTTACCCGCGACGCCGAAGAAATCCTCGAAGCCCTCAACCTGCCCTATCGCCGCGTCCTCCTTTGCACCGGCGACACCGGCTTCTCCTCCGCCAAAACCTACGATCTCGAAGTCTGGCTCCCCGGTCAGAACCTCTACCGCGAAATCTCCTCCTGCTCCAACTTCGACGCCTTCCAGGCCCGCCGCGCCAACATCCGCTATCGCCCCGCGCCCCGGGCCAAGCCCGAATTCGTCCACACCCTCAACGGCAGCGGCCTCGCCGTCGGCCGCACCTGGCTCGCCATCGTCGAAAACTATCAGCAGGCCGACGGCGCAATCCTTATTCCCGAAGTCCTCCGTCCCTACATGGGCGGCATCAATACAATACAAAGGGAGTCGTGATCGGTATGGCTTCTTTCACCTCAAGCCGCGCCGTGCCTCAGCCCCGACGCTCTCTCCGCAACATCCTCAAAAGCTACTTCTACTGGACCTACTCTCGCGGCTCCGTCCCCTACGACATCATGGTCACCCTCATTCTTCTCTTCATCTTCATCACGCCTCACCTCTGGAATTACGGCGCCCAACCCACTCCCCTCACCGGTCCCATGCATCCTATCCAGGTGAGCGGCAACGGAGGTCACGGCGTCATCATTACCGTCGCCGCCTCGGACGTGAAAATTCCGCCGGGCGCGTCGGAAAGCGCAATTAAGCAGGCCCTGCGGACCGCCATCGAACCGGTCACAGGCGACGCCGTTTTCATCGAACGCTGGGAAACGGTCACCGATCCTCAAGGCCGTCTCGCTTGGCGGGTCTGGACGCACCGCTAGTGCAGTGGGTCGCCTCTTTCGCCGCTTGCGGCTGACTTCTGCCCGAACGCCCGCTGCGGCGCGCAAAAGAGGGTGGCCCCAAGCGCGCAAGCCTGGGGAATAATTGTGCGCGCTCAGGGCCCTCGAAATCGTCCAATCAAAGGAAGGTTATGCACTCAAGCAAGTTCGCAATCGCCGCCCTCTTCGCGCTGGCCCTCCTTCCAGCCCGTGCGGCCTTTGCCTCCGGCGATCTCGCCGCCACGCTCAGCAAGCTCGACGCCGCAGCCGCCCGCTTCCACACCACTTCCGCCGATTTCCAGTTTGACACCGTGCAAACTCAGCCCGTTCCCGACACCGAAACCCAAACCGGCATTATCTATTACCTGCGCAGCGGCTCCGCTTTCCACATGGGCGTCCACATCGAGCAAGTCGATGGCCAGCCTGCGCCGAAGACCATCGTCTGCTGCCAAAGCGGCCAGATCAAGCTCTACGAGAAGACCATCAACCAGGTCACCACCCTCAGCAAGCTCAGCCAATACGAAAGCATGTTCCTGCTCGGCTTCGGAGCCAGCGGCAAAGACATGGCCGCCAATTGGAACATCACCGACCAGGGCCCGGAAACCTTCGACGGCGTTCAAACCGAAAAACTCGTCCTCGCTCCCAAAGATCCCGCCATCCGCAAAAACATCCCCCAGGTCACCGTGTGGATGGACCTCAATCGCGGCATTAGTCTCAAGCAGGTCTTCGACGAGGGCCAGGGCCAATCCCGCACCGCTACCTACACCAACATCAAAATGAACCAGTACCTCCCCGCCGACGCCTTCACCTTCACCACCGACAAAAACACCACCTACGTCAATCGCTGAGCGCCACCCCGCCGGCACTCACCCCGCCCGCTCCCCCAACTCTTTGTCGTCTTGAGGAGCTCGATCAATCGCGGACCTGCACTTCTTCCTCCTGAACCCCATGCCCGAAAAGTCGTAGGTTCTGTGACCGGAATCACCATGTTCGGGCGCCCAAAATCCGCATAATATCGTCACGGGCCCTCTATGAAACGCCTCCTTGCTGTACTTGTCTGCTCATTTTGCGGTTTGCCTTGCGTCGCGCAGAACATCGCCTTGCAGATCCAAGCCATGAAATCTTCGTACGCGTCTTCGGGCGTCATTGATGTCCTCGACAATGGCGCCATTGTCATCGAGCCCAAGATGCCAAGTCCGCTCTGCGCCTTGCCCCTCAACAAAGACGGCAAAACCACCTGGTCCTACTACGCATTCCCGCTCGCATCCATCGTGGTGCCGTTCGCTGCGGTCGATGAGACCCTCATCTCCGAGGATCTCGTCTTCACCAATCCTGATGCGGCCAAGGGATACAAGCCGGGTGATTTGGGCGACACCACCATGGTCGTCGTCGCCAGCGTTCCCGGCAAGCAGTTTCACACCATGTCCTACGATCGCGAAAAGCTCGCCAGCCTTGGCCCTGGACCGCACTCGAGTTCAGAATACGGACAACACCCCGACGACACTGAAGCTTTCGGCCTTACGTTCAGCAATCCTGCCGACGCCCGCGCCTTCGAAATCGCGCTCAAAGATGCGGTGATCCTGGCCAAGACGCAAAGCAGACCATAACCTCCCGGTGAACTGAGGGGGTTTCTCCGTTCCGCCCCTTTCACATCAACAACCGCGAAAGCGGTTGTCTTCCCGATCGCGGTGGAGGGTCCGCGTTTTGACCTGCGCCACGCTTCCGGTGGAGCTTACCACTCGAGCCGGCGGCAACACCACAAATTAGCTTGACGGCGCTGGTCCAGGGTGTATAAAAGTGCCATCCGGTTCAGGAACCGCCGTTTTTGCGTCCTCACTTCGAGGAGGTCCCCGATGAAAACCCTCAAAGCGATCCGCTTCGCGATGGCCATTTTCGCAATCGTTTTTCTCATGGCGCCGCGCATTCCTCTGTGCGCGCAAAGCGCCGAACCGCAAATCGACGCCGACGATATCGGCGGAGTCGTGACCAGCGCCAACGGGCCGGAAGCGGGCGTCTGGGTGATCGCGGAAACCACGGATCTGCCCACGCGCTACATCAAGGAAGTGGTTACCGACGATCGTGGCCGCTACTTGCTTCCCGATCTGCCGAATGCGAATTATTCCGTTTGGGCGCGCGGTTACGGCCTGCTCGATTCCGCGAAGGTGCAGAGCCGGCCGGGAAAACTCGTCGATCTGAAGCCGACCGTCGCGCCTGATCGAGCGGCGGCCGCGCAATACTATCCGGCGAATTACTGGTATGCCCTTCTCAGGGTGCCCGAACGAAATGAATTTCCGGGTACGGGACCAAGCGGCAACGGCATCTCGCCCAACGTCAGGAGCCAGGACGAGTGGATTCACCTCGTCAAGACCGATAGCTGCGAATCCTGCCATCAGCTCGGCAACAAATACACGCGCACGATTCCGCCGCTTTTCGCGAATTTCGCGACTCCAGCCGAGTCCTGGATGCGCCGCGTACAGTCCGGGCAGGCGGGATCGGCGATGATTGGCGGGCTCACCCAACTGGGGCCTCGGCGGGCCACCGATCTCTTCGGGGATTGGACCAATCGCATCGCGCACGGCGAGCTTCCGTTTGAAACGCCGCCGCGCCCGCAGGGCGTGGAACGCAATGTGGTGATCACGCAGTGGGACTGGGCCGATCCCACGGCTTATCTTCATGACGAAATCTCGACGGACAAGCGCGATCCGCATGTGAACGCCAATGGGCTGATCTACGGCTCGCCGGAGGAAAGCCGCGACTATCTGCCGGTGCTCGATCCCGTCCACGACACCATCAGCCAGGTGAAGACTCCTTACCGCGACGCGGACACGCCCGGACAACCTCCGCCGTTGCAGGCCTCGAATTTCTGGGGCGAAGAGCCGATCTGGAACAGCCATACAACGGTCCACAATCCGATGTTCGACGCCCACGGACGGGTGTGGTACACGGCGCGAATCCGCGCCAACAGCAATCCGGCGTTTTGTAAGGCCGGATCTAGCCTCATTTCGGCCGAGCTTACGCCCGTTGAAAGCTCGGGTCGCCAGTTGGCCATGTACGACCCGGCAACCAAAAAAGTGTGGATGATCGATACCTGCTTCGGCACGCACCATCTGATTTTCGCGAGCGACGCGAACGACACGCTGTGGACCAGCAGCGGAGGCGGAGGCGGCGTGGTGGGATGGCTGAACACGAAAATGTGGGATCAGACGCACGACGACGCGCAATCGCAAGGCTGGACCGCGCTGGTTCTCGATACGAACGGCAACGGCAAACGCGATGCGTACGTCGAAGGCACGCAGAGCGTGGTCACGGCGCCGAGCGGCGAAAGCCTCGGCGTGTCTAAAGTGCTGAACGCGTCGCCCGATCCGACAAAAGACACCCGCCTTAACGCAGCATTCTACGGGCTCGCCGTAGCGCCGGACGGAATGGTGTGGGGCAGCGTGCTCGGTTTTCCCGGCGGGATTGTGCGTTTGAATCCGGGTTCGAATCCGCCCGAGACAACTCTGGCCGAATACTACGAAGTGCCTTGGAACGATCCGCGTGCGCCCGTCTCCGGCTTTTCCCCGCGGGGAATGGATGTGGACGGCAACGGCGTCGCCTGGGTGGCGCTGGGCAGCGGCCATCTCGCGAGCTTCGACCGGCGCAAGTGCAAAGGCCCGCTCAACGGGCCGAAAGCTACCGGCCGGCAATGCCCGGAAGGCTGGACGCTGTATCAGACGCCGGGCCCGAAATTCAAGAACGTGACGGATTCGGGCAGCGACGATTCGCACTATTACGATTGGGTCGACCGCTTCGATACTCTGGGCCTGGGCCCCAACACGCCGATCGTCACCGGCAACTCTTCTGATTCGCTGATCGCCCTGGTCAACGGCCAGTTCGTGATCATGCGCGTGCCTTACCCGATGGGATTCTTCGCGAAAGGCATGGATGGACGTATAGACGATGCAAACGCCGGCTGGAAGGGCAAGGGTGTGTGGACCACATGGGGCACACGCACGCCGTTCCACAGCGAAACGGGAAAAGGCACGATGCCCAAGGTCGTCCACTTTCAAATCCGCCCCGATCCGCTCGCGCGCTAGCTTTGCCGTGGGCCGCGCTGTCAATCACGCCGGCGCGCCGCCAACGCCTAACTCTTGGGCGGAGAGCGCTGTTCCCTCCACCCGTGCGCGTATCTTGTTGAAGGCCGTATCGCGGGCAGTGGACGTGTCGTCGGCAAACGGCGCGAAGCCGCAGTCGTCGGTAGAGCCCATGCGATCAGGAGGCAGGATCGACGCGGCTTCGAGCACCCGGCTGCGCACCTGCTCAGGAGTTTCGACCACAGGGTTGATTGGGTCGATCACTCCGATGAACACCAAATGGGACGGATTCATCACGTCCCTGACAACGCGCAGTGCGGCAGGCCGATCCGGTTCGCTTGCCATCTGCAGGTAAAAGCGGCCCACGTTCATCTGGAACAGATCGGGCAGCAGCGCCGCATAGTTGACATCCGCGCTGTGCGTCGAATCGAAGTCTCCCCCGGGGCACACATGCACTCCGATCTGTTTGCGCTCTTCCGGCGTGAAGCGATCGAGCACCTGATTGTTCAGATGGATGAAGTCGCGGAGAAGCCCTCCGGACGGATCGAGCTTCAACGAAAGGCGAGCCTCCGTAAAATCCATCTGCACCACAGCCGCGCCCGCATCGAGCGCTCCGCGGATGTCCGCCTCGGCCTCGTCGATGAGATCGGCAGTGAAAGCTTCTCGTGGATAGCCGCCAATGCCAGAAAGTGGATAGAGCAGACTCAGGGCAGAGGCCGAAATCACAGCCTGCTTCAGCGGCAGAGCGGTTTGGGCCCGCGCGGATCGCGTGTATTCACCGGCATGGACCGCGTAACGAAATGGGCCTTTGGCTAAGCGGGGCAACTGACGTGCGTGGCCGTCTGCAAACGGAATCACCACGCCATTCGGCGCCAGGTTCTCCAACCCTGACAGCGGATAGGTCGCGAAGCTCGGCTTGGTCTGCTCGCCATCGGTGATGATCGGCGAACCGGTTTCAGCAAAACGCGCCAGAGTGTCATGCAGGGCCGCTGCATACTCCCTATCCAATGCGTCACGCGTGATGCTTCCAGACTGGAATGCCGCCATGGCCTGAAGCAGAGCCGGCGGCCGGGGAATACTGCCAATCGGTTCGGTCTTCATGATTCTGGCAGTCTACGCCATAGCCATTGGGCCAGGCGATCCATCGTTTGGTGGACCTTCGTCCAGGGCGGGCGGCCCACCTTTCGCCCTTCGACCGCTGGCTTCCCCATCGCGGAGGGCGCCCATCCTTCGAGCGCACTTTTCTCGAAGGGTGTCAGGGAAAAAGGGGGAGATCAGCTTGGTATTGGATAAGTTAGCTAATTTCCGGGACCGGCGCCGGGCTGCCTCGCCGACCGGTCATTCCATCGAGTCAGGGGCCACTCAATCGGGAGCCGCCGAAAAACCCAAAGTGGGGTAGCTCCCTTAGTACAGTAACCACTACTGGTTGTGCTTTCCGGTGGGCGCGTTTGCTCGCGATGGCCGGTAGCGGGATGGTTTTGTGACCAGGGCGTTCTCCAGCAGCCGGTAGAACAGCATTCCCCGGCGGCGCGACTTTCTACGATTGAAGCGGAACGCGAACTCATCGAGATACGCGTCCAGAT
>JASHOC010000324.1 GCA_030041305.1 Acidobacteriaceae bacterium | reverse complement strand
CGTTACCCGTTACCCGTTCCCCGTTACCCGTTACCCGTTACCCGTTACCCGTTCCCCGTTCCCTGTTCCCTATTCCCTGTTCCCTATTCCCTATTCCCTGTTCCCTATTCCCTATTCCCTGTTCCCTATTCCCTATTCCCTATTCCCTGTTCCCTATTCCCTATTCCCTGACCCCTGATCCCTGTTCCCTGATCCCTGTTCCCTGTTCCCTGTTCCCCTGTTCCCTGTTCCCCTGTTCCCTTGTTCCCTGTTCCCTTGTTCCCTGTTCCCTTGTTCCCTGTTCCCTCGTTCCCTCGTTCCCTCGTTCCCTTGTTCCCCAACCCCTGAGGCACAAACTCACGCGATCACAGACTTGTCAACCCATAACCAAAACGATCTCTCTCATTTCAAAGCCCTTCCGCCACAAATCCCGTTGCCGGTAATTACCCTCATTTGCGCTACGCTGGATCAACAAGCGAAAAAGCCCCGCGAGGATCGGAAAGAAGGGCTGAGCAGCCTCCATGTCTCCTCGGCTACTGAAGGGTGCGGGGTTCAGTTTGAAGGGTACGGCTTCAGCAAAGGGTGCGGGCTTTACGGCGGTTCTCCAATTCCCGTGGAGCTTTGAGGGGCGTGCCAGGTGGCGTTTTCTTGGGAAAAACGCCACTCAACGTTCGAGGTTCTGCCCTACACCAATTGGAGAACCGCTATAGCTTGAAGGGTACGGGCTTTAGCCCGTACAACAAGACCCCCCAAACAATAGGGGCTTTAGCCCCCGAGGGAAAGCAAAATCAAATTGACCATCACGCTTTTTTCCAGACACCGGTCGCGAAAATCCGACAAGCGGCCTGTTTTCAAGCACTTGTGTAGTTGTTGAAAATAAGTTCCATTTTTTCAAACACTTGTGCAGTCGTGAAAAATAACCGCCGTTTTTTCAAACACTTACTGATTCATGAGGAAAAAATGCGAAGAGCCAAACCCAATCGCTCCCCTCCCGGCGTTCGCGAAAAACGCCCAAAAAGGTTCCCTGCGTTCAAAATCAGAGGCAATCCATGGCCAATCCATAGAAGATTGCGAGGGAAAAAAACCGGCGAAACCCGGCGAAAAGCCGAGATCAGTCACCGTAACCCTTTTGTTGGCATACATTTGCGGGTAAGTAATTGCGTTTTCAGACACTTGCGGCGCACCTCATCCAGCAAGCCCTTGAAAGCGAAGCAGTTGCCATTTCGCAGGGAAAAGTTGGGGGGGTGGGAGGAGTTGTATGCAACCGGAATGTCGTCACATCACGTCCACGGGCAGCACCGCTGCAAGTGCGCCGCTCCGCCTATTTGCTGCGCCCCGTCGCCCGGGGAACCACCTGAATCTCGAACACGTTCGGCCACAGCTTGCCGGTCACGAAAAGCCGGTTCTCGCGCGCATCGTAGGCAATGCCGTTCAGCACCGCCTCCCGGTCCGTCCGCTCGCTCGCCGGCAGCAGACCTTTCAGATCGATCCAGCCCAGCACGGCGCCCGTCGTGGGCGAGATGCGGGCAATCCGGTCCGCGTGCCAGATGTTCGCGTAAATCTCGCCGCGCACATATTCGAGTTCGTTCAGTTCGGTCACCGGCCTCCCCCGATCCCGCACCGTCACGATGCGCACCTCGCGAAAGGTCGCCGGATCGAGAAAACGCAGGTTCGCCGTGCCGTCGCTCAGGATCAGGTCTTTTCCGTCCTGCGTCAGCCCCCACCCCTCGCCCGTGTAATGAAAAGTGCGCAGCAGTTTGAAGGTGTGCAGGTCGTAAACGAATCCCACATGCGCCTGCCAGGTGAGCTGAATCAGCGTGTCATCCCAGTTGGTCAGCCCCTCGCCGAAGTAATCGTCTGCGATCGGCTGGTATTTCAGGATGCGGCCCGTCTGCAAATCTTCTTCGCGCAACGACGACCGCCCCGGCAAACCGGTGCTCTCATACAAGTGGTCATTGAGGTAGATCAGCCCCTGCGTGAAAGCCTGCTCATCGTGGGGGTAGGCATGGACAATGCGATAGGTGTCGGTTGCGGGAGCGAAGACGCCCGTCGCGATCCAGAAAGCGCCGGCTGCAATCGAGATCAGCACGGCCAGCGCCCGGAAAAGAAAGAAGGGTCGCATCTGCGGCATTTTCTACTGTAAGACGCCGGCGAGAAGGGCCCTATAGCGGTTCTCCAATTGGTGTAGAGCAGAACCTCGAACGTTGAGTGGCGTTTTTCCCAAGAAAACGCCACCCGGCACGCCCCTCAAAACTTCACGGGAATTGGAGAACCGCCGTAATCCACCTCGGCGAGAACCTCCGTCCGCCATTGCTGCCCATCGGGTGTTGCGCCAGGCGAGCCCGTTCAGAGGCGACGCGTGCGCTATCCCAGCAGTTTGGCTGCTTCCTTGGCGAAGTAGGTGACGATAAAATCGGCGCCCGCGCGGCGCATGCTGACCAGGGACTCGAGCATCGCGCGCGTGGGCTCCAGCCAGCCTTTTTCGAAAGCGGCCTGCAGCATCGAATACTCGCCGGACACTTGGTAGGCGCCGATGGGCACACCCACGCGCTCGCGCGCAGCGCGCACCACGTCAAGGTAGGGCATGGCGGGTTTCATCAAAATCATATCCGCCCCTTCTTCAATGTCGAGATCGATCTCGCGCATGGCTTCGCGCAGGTTGGCGCCGTCCATCTGGTAGCTTCTCCGGTCGCCGAATTGCGGCGCCGAATCGGCGGCCTCGCGAAAAGGGCCGTAAAAAGCGGAGGCAAACTTGGAGGCGTAGCTGAGGATGGGCGTCATGCCGAAGCCGGCGGCGTCGAGAGCGCGGCGAATAGCCCCGATGCGGCCGTCCATCATGTCGCTGGGCGCAACCACATCGGCGCCGGCCGTGGCCTGGCTCACTGCCGCGCGGGCTAAAAGTTCGAGCGTGGGGTCATTATCGACCTCGAAGCCGCCTTGTGATTCCACTACGACCCCGCAATGGCCGTGGCTGGTGTACTCGCATAGGCACACGTCGGCTATGAGGACCATTTTCTTTCCAGCTTCCAATGGCTTAAGCGCGCCGAGCGCCTGCTGCACAATTCCGTTCTCCTCCCATGCCCCCGTGCCTTGCTCATCCTTCGCTTCAGGCAGCCCGAAGAGCAGCAATCCGCCCACGCCCAGCCGCGCCGCTTCTTCGGCTTCGCGCACCGCCTCGTCCACCGAGACATTGAAAACGCCGGGCATGGAGCCCACTGCGCGCCGCACACCCTCGCCGGGGCAAATGAAGAGTGGGTAAATCAAGTCCCCAGGCTCAATTGCGGTCTCGCGCACCAGCGCGCGCAGCGCTTCACTTCGCCGCAGACGACGCATGCGCATCTGAGGAAAACTCATAGGATGATTGTAGACGGTTGAAGGCAAATTCGAGCCTTCAGCTATCAGCTATCAGCTTGATCGTGCCCTTTGGGGGCTGTTCTTTCACAACTGCTCGTATAGCGTCGAATTGCGGTAGCCGAGCAGCATCACCGGCGTCCAGATGGCGAGCGCAGTGCCGAGCGGTAGATTCAGCAGGCTCAGGATGGCGGCGACGATGGCGACGACCCTTCCCCAGCCCGAATACTCGAGCAAGCCCCAGCCGGCAATGGCGGCGAGCACTCCACGCAACGCCACCGCTGCCCAGGCGAGATGCAGGAAGGCGGGGAGGATCCAGGCCGGCGGCATGGGTCCATGCATGTGCATCCACGGCCCAAATCCACCCATGAAGAGGGCTTTGGCGAAGGCCAGCCGGGCAAACCCAAACAACAGCGAGAGACCTGCATAGACGAACCACACAACGGCCAAGGCCCTGACCTTGCCGCGATAGTTTTCGACTTGAAACTGGAGGCCGGGGATTGGCGGAACGACGGGAGCAGCCGGGCGGCTGCACTGCGGGCAGAAGGCCTGACCTTGCGCTAACGGTTGACCACATCCGCTGCAAAACATAGCGTCTCCTCGTGGAAATCCACTGCGTCCACTCCGATTAATTACGCAAATGGACGGCGGCAGGTTCCATGAGTTCAGCTCGCAGCCTTCAGCTTTCAGGTCCCCGGTCTCAGCATCTAGCCTGTTGGTGCTTCTTCAGCGGCGCACTAGGGATGGAAGAGGGTGAGGTCGATGCCCTCGCCCATGGCTTTGTAGCCGGCGTCGCTGGGATGCAGGTGATCGCCGGAATCATAGAGGGGATTGAAGCGGTTGGGATCCTGGCTGTCGCGGGTGATCTTGTCGAAATCGGCGACGCCGTCGAAGGTCCCGCTGGTGCGAATCCAATCGTTCACGGCTTCGCGCACCTGTTCACCCTTGTCGGAGTAATAATTCGCGCCGCCATAGGGGGTGAGCGTGGCCCCGAAAGCCTTGATGCCGTGTTCGTGGCAAGCTTCGGCGATTTGCTTGAGGCCGGCTTCGAGTTGCTCCGCGGTGACGTTATCTTCGGGCGCGGTGAGGTGGGCCAGCCGGCCGATGTCGTTGATGCTCTCGAGCACGATGAGATAGCGGACGCCATTCTGGGCGAGCACGTCACGATCGAGGCGAGCCAGCGCACTGGGCCCGGCGACGTCGTTCAGGACGCGGTTGCCGCCAATGCCTTCATTGAGCACGGCGACATGATCGAGGCTGTGGTCCTGCTTGAGGCGGGCGGCCAGCACATCGGGCCAGCGGTCGTTGCCGTTGGGCGTGGAGTGAGCGCCATCGGTGATGGAATCGCCAAACGCAACCACGGCGCGCGAGCCTTCGACCGCGGGCACATCGACGCCGTCGAAAAAGTACCAGGACTCGAGGGTAGTGGGCTGGGACAGCGCCGTCGCACCGGTCTGGTCGCCATCGGCGACGAAGTTATCCTGATCGGCAAAGGCGTGGTAGGTTTCAGCGCGCATCACCTGGGCGGGCAGGTGGAAACTCACGGCCACGTCGGAGAGGGGCGGCGCGGCGAGGGCGACGGGATCGGAGTAAATGACCGCTCCCGGCGGGATGCTGACTGATTTCGAGCCGTCGAAGGTGAGCGCGTGGTCGGTTGCCGGTTGGATTTGCCCGCCGCCGGCGCTCAAGGCTAGGTGCGCGTCATCGATCAGGAGTTGGTCGAGACCGAATTCGTTGGTGAAACGAACGCGGAGCTGGGGGCCCCCGTTGGAGATATGGGCAATCTCGCGCAGGGTGACGGCGCAGAAGGTGCGCACCCCAAAACCGCCGAGGGCGAGCATGGGCGCCGCAGCCCAGGTTCCTACCCATTGCGGCCGGTTTGCCGTTTGAGCGGCGCCAGTTCCACCCGGCGCCAGGGAGAAAATCGAAATCGCAACCAGGCCGATCCAGCGCTTCAACATCGAAAAAGCACCTCCGCAACCACGCCTGTTTTTGTGCACTCCGAAGTCTACCACTCCGGCTGCGACGGCCCCGATTGGAGCGTCGGCGGAGGTTCTGGTCATCATGGCCGGCCCTCGAAGTTAAGTTTTAGCTAATAACTAAAAAAACGTCCCCACCCCCCACCCCCACCCGATTCATTCTCGAAGAACTACTGCTTTCTTTTCAGTAACTTGCTGGATCTTCGCCGCATTAAGTCGTTGAAAACACACGTCGTTGCTTACAGGTATTGGAAAACAAAGGAGTTACGGCTTCTCGTTTCGGTTTTTAGCCGGTTTTGCCGGTTTTCTTCCTTCGCAATCTTCTACGGATTGCCCCTGATTCCGAACGCAACGGGCCGTTTTTGCATTTTTTTCGAGTACCGGGAGGGCGCGATTGGCTCTGGCTCTCCGCGCTTTTCACTGTAAATGCGTAAGTGTTTGAAAACATGGCGGTTATTTTTCGCGACTGCGCAAGTGTTTGAAAACATGGAAGTTATTTTCAGCGATTTTCACAAGTGTTTGAAAACACAGCAGTTATTTTCCACGACCGCGCAAGCATTTGAAAACAGGCTGTTTGTCGGATTTTCGCGACCGGTGTCTGGAAAAAGCGTGATGGTCAATTTGATTTTGCTTTCCCTCGGGGGCTGAAGCCCCGATTGTTTGGAGGGTTTTGTTGTACGGGCTACGGCGGTTCTCCAATTCCCGTGGAGTTTTGAGGGGCGTGCCAGGTGGCGTTTTCTTGGGGAAAACGCCACTCAACGTTCGAGGTTCTGCTCTACACCAATTGGAGAACCGCTATAAAGCCCGTACCCTTCAAGCTGAAGCCCGTACCCTTCAAGCTGAAGCCCGTACCCTTCGTGCTGAAGCCCGTACCCTTCAAACTGCAACCCGCACCCTTCAGCAGCCGAAGAGACATGGATGCTGCCGAAATCCTCTTTTCGATTCCCAACCGGGCCTTCTCACTTGCTGATCCAGCGTAGCGCAAACGAGAGAAATTACCGGCAACGGGATTTGTGGCGGAAAGGCTTTGGAATGAAGGGAAACACTTTGGTAATGGGTTGACTGGAAGGGTGAATTTCGGCGTGGGATAAAAGCTGCACGAAGTCAGTTTCTGCGGTCTCCCAGGTCCCAAAATCGGAACCCTTCTCCAGGCTCAGGACAGGCTCCGGGGCGCCCATCTTCTGTGGAGGGTCAAGCGTCCGTGACCTGGGCCACTCGCGCTGAATTTGCATGTAAGATATAGGCCACCTGGCTCGCCCACTTAAGCACGGGGAGAAGCTTCAAGACAACTACAATGGCCGGAGGTCCTGCATGCTGAGGTTCTTTGAATCTTTCTTTCCCGTGATGTGGATCGCCTTTCTTCTCTATTGGCAAATCATCAAGGCCGCCGGCGTCAAAACCAAAACCACCCAGCGCCTGGAGCCGGCCGCCTCGCGCATGGTGCGGGCCCTCGTCTTCCTGATCGTGATCGTTCTCCTCTCGACAACGCGCATCCCCCTGCCCTGGCTTTACCGCCAGCTCTGGCCGCCGGGTCTCTGGCCCTTTTGGATTGGCGCGGCCGTGACCGCCGGCGGCCTTCTGTTCGCGGTCTGGGCGCGCGAGCACCTTGGCAGCAACTGGAGCCGCTCGGTAACCATTAAGCAGGACCACGAGCTGATCACCACCGGCCCCTATGCCCTGGTGCGTCACCCCATCTACACCGGAATCTTGGTAGGGTTTCTGGGCACCGCGATTGCGCTCTCCCAGGTGCGCGGGATCATCGGTTTGGTTCTGGTATTCCTCGTGTTCTGGGCCAAACTTCGCATGGAGGAGGAGTGGATGCAATCCCAATTTGGGGAGACGTACGCCAGCTATGCCCGTAAGACCTCCGCCCTGGCGCCGTTTCTTTTCTGATCGTTCTGTTGCGATCCACCTGCACGCCTTTCGCCGAGCATGATCCAGTTCGTCAGGGCCTGTTAACAGGATTGGGGTGGATGGCGACGCCCCGAAGCAGGTATTTACGGCGGTTCTCCAATTCCCGTGAAGTTTTGAGGGGCGTGCCGGGTGGCGTTTTCTTGGGAAAAACGCCACTCAACGTTCGAGGTTCTGCTCTACACCAATTGGAGAACCGCTATAACGGGCGAAAGTTCCTGAAGGTGGCGCCTACGCCAGCAGCCCCGCCAGCAACTCATGTCGCACTTGCAATTCGCGCATCTCGTCCTCGCCGAGCTTTTCTGCGCAGCCTACCACCACTCGCCGTCCCCGATCGATCAGGATCTTCCGGTACTGCGGGTCCGGCGTCGACGCTGCTATGTCGCCCAGCGCACGCGGCAGCCGCAGGCTCACCGCCAGGTCCGTTTTCGCGTACAAGCGGATTTGTTCAAACGCCGCGTCGAGCAAACGCGGAAACTGGATCCACCCCATGCTCACCCGAACCACGCCCGGGGGGTCGAACACCAGTTCGTCAGGAGGCTGCCGTGAAACATACCGGATGACCACTCGGCTCAGCTGATCCACACAGCTGATTGCGGTGGTCGGATCGTTTACCGCCGGTGAGATCGCTTTCAGCGCGATATCGACAATCTGCAGCACGCCAAACTCGACATCCTGTTGCAGTGTCCGCGTCGGTCCCAAATCAAACGCCGCCTGCAGTTGCGCGGTCCCCTCCGGTCCCAGCCGCTCGCCCTTGACGACCATCGCCAGAGGAATGCCCTGAGGCACAAAATGTCCGACCCGCCGCAGCACCCGAATGCGCACGTGATATTGCTTCGCGATCTCGAGCAGCCGCTTCGTATCCACAAAGCGGATGTAGCCTGACTCCGTATTCGCCACCGGAACCTCGTCTGGCGTCGGTGGTGGCGCTGTCGTTTGCTGCAACCGCTCCGGCCAGTGGGGCCAGGGCATGATGTCGTCGATCACCCCTTCCGTCTCCTTCGCGATGCGGTCCACGATATGGCTCACGCTGATTGCCTGGGAGATGTGGTGGATGAAGAACAGCAGCAGTCCAACGCAGGTCAGCGCTAACACCATCGCGCCCAGCACTGTGGCCACCGGCGCAAACGGATGGGGCATCGACCGCGCCGCGGGCAGCGCCGCCATGCAGTAGGAGAACGTCCCGAGGAAGATCCCCAGCGTCCACTGCGTCACGCGGTCCTTCGCGAAGCTGACGATGATCCGCGGAGAAAACTGCATGGACGCCAGGGTCAGCGTCATCAGCAGAATCGCGAAGACGATCGACACCACTGTCATCATCGACGCCGCCACGCCCGCCAGGATCACCTGCGCTACCTGGGGATCGGCGTGTGTGGGGAAAATCGTCGCCGGAATCCACGCGCTGACCGCCGGAAAAACCTCTTCGAGCGATGAGAGCGTGGCGCCTGCGCCCCCCAGAGCTACCGCGATGATGAGCGGCCGGACCAGGAAACCGCCGCGCAGGTTATACATTGCACGGCGAAGCAGGATTGGCAGTTCCTTGCGCATTGGCTTACGGAAAGTATAGGTGGCTGCTCGTCATGCAGATCAAAAACCGTCTCGGCATCGACCGACAATCGCCGAACCTCACTGCGGCCCCACCTGAACTCAGTTAGCGCAAAACCGAGGCACTCTCCGAGCCCAAAATCGAGTCTCGGGCGCTTAGAGCCTGTTATGAACTTTGGGGCAGACAGCGTTGCGAGCGAAAATCCGGCCAGAACCGGGGTCCCCACGGATGGGTCTTTGTCCGTGGGGTGGAGATGAGGCCGAGCCCGCAGGCTGTGGCGGGTCCACCGTCAAGGGCGAGAACGAAGTATGGCCGGATTTCCACCCCAGCGACCAAAGGCCGTCGCTGGGGACCCCGGGATTTCCACCCCAGCGACCAAACGCCGTCGCTGGGGACCCCGGGATTTCCACCCCAGCGACCAAAGGCCGTCGCTGGGGACCCCGGGATTTTCGCCGCAACCCTTCGGGACGGGGCCAATTTTTCCGATTTCGTTGTCGCTCGTCGCTAGCAGACACCCGACACTCGACACCCGACACCCGACACCCGACACCCGGTATTTCACCCCACGGACGAAAAACACGTCCGCGGGGGCCCCGGTATGCGTCTCTCCTCGCTCCTAGAACTAGGGAAAAATTGGCTCCCGTCGTTGCCCGCCCCAAAGTTCATAACAGGCTCTAAAGCCTCACGGAGCCTCGTTGCCCTCTGCTTCGGACGGAAAGAGCTCTTCCTGCGGGCTGACGCGGCTGACGGCAGCAGCCCGCCGAGGTCCGGAGACGCCGATGAGGCTCACCAGCTCCAGCTTTTGAATGGCCTGCCGCGGCACATAGATGCGTTGCGTATTCGATCGCGTATCCGGCGGCGTCAGAAGCAAGCCGGGGCCGGAAACCAAGGTAAGATCGTTGGCCGCGAGGCCCTCCAGCTCGTCTCCGTCGGCAAGGGTCATGCGCAGCCACACTCCGGCGGTGCGCGGCCGCGTGGAAAAACGCTTGTGGAGGAGCCGCTCCGGGTTGGCTGGATCGATGGCGTGGGAACGGACGTAGCAAACCCACTTGACCTGATCCCACCCGATGCGCAGGATCTTGCCGGTGAGGTCGAGGAGTTCGAGCTCGGCGGGGTTTTGGCCGAAGCCGACGTCCACGTACCCGGCGAACCAGTCCCGCGAGAACTTGCGCACAATCACCGGTTTGCGCACATTGGCCATCGCTCTGGATTGTCGCACGCCGCGGCGCAACGACCCGCCTGTCGCCCCCCAAGACGCTAGAAATACCGCTTCAACTTCAGAATCTGCGACTCAAAGCCATACCACAGGGCTGTGGCGACCACGGTGGTCATCGCGAGGCGGAAAGCGATAATGGCCAGATTACCCCGCGCGCCATAGATATTCATGCGCAGGTCGAACCAGCCGAAAAAGATGAAGACCGAGATGTGGGTCATGTAGAGCCCGTAGCTGATGCGGCCATAATAGGCCAGCGGTCCGCGCCGCAGCACGGCGTTCAGCGGGTTACGCGCCCCTGTTGAGGCAATGGAGGCCAGCACCGCTCCGGCGAAGGCCACGCCCAAGGCGGAATCGAGAAACGCGGTGCCGCCGGCGATGGTGGCGGCCGCCCAAATGCCGGTGACCAGGCCACCGAGGCCCAGAAGGACCCAGGTGCGCCGGCTGAGCCGCAGGGTGTGCAGCCCGAGCGCGAGCAGGCTGCCCCAGGCAACACCGTCGAGATGAATCAGCGTGTTAGTCGGCGTCATCCAGGCAAAGTTGCAGAACCGCAGGAGGGGCGAGGCAACCAGCGCCGCAGCCAACACAACCGCCATGGTCCACGGCCGTTTGAGCAGGCGCACCAGCGGAGCCCAGAGAAAGTAATACTGCTCTTCGATGGCCAGCGACCAGGTGGGGCTTACGGACGGCGGCAGCGCCAGATGAAACAGGTTCTGGACAAAGAAGATGTAAGCCAGCCAGGGAGCAGTCTTTACCGCAACGGCGATGCCCGGCCCGATGAACCACGGCGCCTCAAGGTAGACGACCACCAGCAACAGCACGTAGACAGGCCAGATGCGGAGCGCGCGCCGCGCATAGAAGTTGCGAAAATAATGCGGCTTGGAACGCGATTCGAGCAGGATCGAAGTGATCAGAAAGCCGGAGAGGACGAAAAAGAGATTGACCCCGGCCCATCCCCACAGCGAGGCCGAGTGGACCCATGTGCCCACCAGGCGCGGCCCGCAATGGTAAAAAACCACCGCCAGCACCGCGACGCCGCGCAGCCCCTGCAACTCAGGAATGTAAGCCGGCAACCAATCGGGCCGCCGCACGGAAAGCGTGGTCAGCCGCCGGCCCCGCTCCTCGGCGGAGAGAGTTACAGCAAAAGCTGTTGTATGTGCAGCGCGCTGCGTAGAGCACCTTCGGAGTTCTCAGTGGACAGTTCTCAGTTCAGAGTTTTCACCCGCGAGCCAACAACCGGCAACCGAACACTGACCACTCGCCCGGGTTCTTCATCCTGCGGCCAGTTGGCGGGCCCGTTCCGTCGCGCGCATGACCGCTTTGATGAGGGTCACGCGCAAGCCGCCTTCCTCGAGTTCCAGGATGCCGTCGATGGTGCATCCGGCAGGGGTGGTCACCGCATCTTTGAGCAACGCCGGATGGTAGCCGGTTTCAAGCACCATTTTGGCGGAGCCATAAGCGGTCTGGGCCGCCAACTGGGTGGCGACGTCGCGAGGTAAACCCACCTTCACGCCCGCCTCGGCCAAGGCTTCGATGATGATGTAGAGATAGGCCGGGCCGGACGCCGAAAGGCCGGTGACGGCGTCCATGTGCTTCTCATCGACCACCACCGCGCGGCCCACGGTTTCAAAGAGGCGCGAGGCAAGCTCCATATGCGCATCGGAAACAAAGCGCCCGCGGCACAGGCCGGCCACGCCCGCTCCGAGCGCCGACGGCGTATTGGGCATGGCGCGGATCACGGCAATCTCCAGGCCAGCCGCTTCCTCGATAGCGCGGGTCTTCACGGAGGCCGCAAAAGAGACCAGGGTTTTGCTGGGCGTAAGGGCCGGCTTGATTTCCGCGACCAGATCCGGAACCTGAAAGGGCTTGACGCCAATGAGAATCAGGTCCGACTGACGGGCCGCTTCCAGGTTGTTGGTGGTTACGTCGACGCCCCACTGCGTGCTGAGCGCCAGGGCCCGCTCCTCGTGGGCCACCGTGGCGTGAATCTGGCCGGGGGCGAAGAGGTTTTGCTTAAGAAAGGCCTGGAGCAGGATGCCACCCATCTTGCCCGCGCCTAAAACCGCAACGCGCACGTGGGGCAACTGCGCGGATGTTGCATTGGCCTCAACGGCTATTTCCGCCATCTTGTTTCCTATTCCGAAGAAGAATTCGTAGTGCTGTTTTCAGAATACGCGTGTCACCCCACGCGCCTGCCGGCGACGGAAGTGAGGGCCACAAAAGCCCGCGCTGCGCAGCAAGACCTTCGTCCCGGTGGAAAATCTCCGACTGACAAGATGAGACGGGGGCGGAGAACGTTTATTGGCTCAAATGTACTTCCTGAGTCAGAAAGCTATCCAACGCCGACTTCATGTTGTCGCTGCGGTCCGCATCGGTCCAGGCGGGATTCCACAGCAGATAGCCGCCGGGCATGGTGAGATAGTGAACGCCTTCGGCGACGGCGATGGAACTGGAGACCACCCACGCGTTGTTCTCCATGACGTAGGGCGGAGGGTTTCCGCCGCCAGCGGGCGCAGAGCGGAGATCGGAGATATGCTGGCCAAGATGCACCAGAGCCAAGCTCAGCGCCTCGCCAAGCCGGTCGCGGTTCAAAGTGCACGCGTAAACCACGCCATCGGGCGTGTCCTGGGCGGTGGGCGCGCTGCCGGCCGAGGCCTCGTTCATCTCGCCGTAGCCGACGGTGACGCCGTTTTGCTGCTTCGGCTTGGGGAACTCCGCGAGCACGCTCTGAATCTGCGTGGTCACCTGGCTGGGCTGAAGACGGGCGACCGCTTTCTGAGCGGCAGATAGAGGATCGCTATTCTCGAGCCCGTTCGGGCCCTGGTTGGCTTCCCGACCCGATTGGCCGTTTTCCCCCTTTTCGACAATCGCGTCGCTTTTCGAGTAATCCACGTCTTGGGGCGTTACATCGGCAACCGACTGAATCACCAGCCGCGCTGGATAAATGTTCATATTGCCAAAGCCACCCAGGCCGACGATCTTGCCCGCTGGGTTGCGGGTGAGCCCGGCGTTGGCCACGCCGTCGAGCCGGCCCACGAGCGTCGCCTGCACGTGATAGCGCGGGCATCCCGGGCACAGACCCGTTTCCTTGGAGTGGTATTGCGAGAGCAGCGAATCGAATTTCTTGAATTCCTTGTCTTTTTGGAGGGTTACCGGCGCCGGCGTCCCGGCCGCGGCAGGGCCGGCAAAGTTATGCGCCGGCTCAACCTGCAGCATGGCGAGCGGGCCAGACCTGGCTTTCGCGCCTTGGGGATACGACAGCCAGATGGCGTTCACATCCTGACCGCAGTCGCCGCCAGCGACCACGAACTCGTCGAAGCCGGCCACCACCGTGCCCTTGATGCTGACCATTTTGCCATCGAAAGATTTGGGGTTCTTCAAAACATCGCAAACCGTGGCGCTGACGGCCTGCGCGTAAAGGCCGCCCGTAAAGGCGCTCAGAAAGAGAGCCAAGGAGAAGAAACGCTTCATCAAAATGCCTCCAGACGCCGCACAATGAGCGGCAGCAGTTGAAATGCCACCATCCGCCAGAAGGTGTGGGAGCGGGACGTGGAAAAGAATAACAGGCAGGCGACAGTTTGGTCATTGCGACATCACGCTTCAGGGCAATCGCATGAACAGAAATTCGCGCCAAGCGATGCGCTCGTTGCACCCGTACGGGGTGCGGAAACTTCTGGTGGACGCTGCCCCGGGGTTCTCACCTTCCCCTTCGTTGCACTCAGGGTCAGGGTCAACCTTGGGCTATTTTCGTGCCTTGCCTCCGGGAAGACCACATATTTCCGGGTTTTGTCAGCAAAAACGCAACCGCCTGGACGAGAATCCTCGTGCGATTGTCGATCGCAACGGGGCGCGGCGAAGCCGACAGTCAATTTATCAGTGTGTGGCGGAGGCTTGCTGGGCGGCGATCCAGGCGTCGACGCGGGATTCGAGCACATCGAGCGGCAGGGCCCCTGAATCCAGCACCTCATCGTGAAAGGCGCGCGGGTCGAATTTGGGTCCAAGCGCCTTTTGCGCCTTGGCGCGCAGTTCCAGAATTTCCAGTTGGCCGATCTTGTAGGACAGCGCCTGCCCCGGCCAGGCAATGTAGCGATCGACCTCGGCCTGGATGCTGGTCTCGTCGACATTGGAGTGGTCGTGGAAATACTGGACCATCTGGTCGCGGGTCCAGTGCTGGGAATGCACGCCTGTATCCACCACCAAGCGGATGGCGCGCCAGATGTCGGACTCGAGCCGCCCGTAATCGGAGTAGGGATCCTGGTAAAAACCCACGTCCTTGCCTAATTGCTCGGCGTAGAGGCCCCAACCCTCGGTGTAGGCGGTGTAGCCGGTGTATTTGCGGAACTCGGGAATGCCCTGAAGCTGCTGTGCGATGGAGATTTGCAAATGGTGCCCGGGCAATCCCTCGTGATAGGCGATTGACTCAACCGCGTAGAAATTGCGCTCCGTGGCGTTGTAGGTGTCGATGCGCAAGCGGCCCGGCCGGCTGCCGTCGGGCGTGCCTGGCTCGTAATACGCCGGCGGCGCCGTCTTCTCGAGGTAATCCGGGACCGGCAGCACCTCGAATGGCGCCTTGGGCAGAGTTCCGAAAAGCTGCGGCAGCTTGGCTTCCATCGGCGTCAGATAACCCCGATAGGCGTCGAGCAGCGCCTGCGCCGAGGCTGGGTGCAGTTTGGGATTGGTTTTGAGGCTCGCGCGAAAGCTGGCCAGGTCTTGGAACCCCAGCTTTTGCGCAATCGCCAGCATTTCCGCCTCGTCTTTTTTCACTTCGTTGAGGCCGATCTGGTGAATTTGCTCCGGAGTTAGATTGGTGGTGGTGATGCGGCGGATCAAAAAACGGTAATAATCGGCCCCATCGGGCAGCGCCGAAAGTCCCGGGTCGGTTCGCCCGGCCGGCACATAGGTGACGCGGAGGAATCGCGCGAAGCGCTGATAGGCCGGCAACACTTCTTTCTGGATCGCGTCCAGCGTCTCGGTGCGAATGCGCTGCTCGTCGGCGGCCGATATCGACGCGGGAAACTTTTTGAGCGGCATGGCGAGCGGCGAGTCTTCGGGCTTCTGGTTCGCCAATTCGTCCACCTGCGCCAGCGTCTTCTCGAGCAAAAACTTCGGCGGCACGCGCCGGTCCTCCATGCCGATGGACATATTGGCGCTCACTTGCGCAAACGCCTCGGGCATCGCATGCAGGCGCGCGATCCAGTCGTCATAGTCCTTCACGGTGGTGAAGCTGAGCTGCGGCGCCAGTTGCGGATAGGTGGCGTAGACGCCGCCCATTTGGTTGACCGGCATTTCCCATTCCTTGAAGTCCGCGGCTTCCTGGTCTTCCTCGAAAGTCCGCATCAGCAGGTCCTGGCTGAGCTTCTCCTGCTCGGTGAAACCGGTGGGATCAATGGCGGCCAGTTTCAGGAGATAGTCCTGTTGGCGCGCCAGCCAGTTGTTGACCGCGGCTACCGAGTAGTCGAAAATCTGGTCGTTATACCGTTTGTCGCCGATGCTGGAGGCAAACTCGGGATGGTGCTTGAGGTAATCCTCCCAGTAATCGTGAAACAGGTCGTTGAGCGCCTTGCGCCGGTCGTCAAGAGAGGCCGGGGCCGGGGTTTGCCCTGGAGGCGAAGCCAGCGGCAGCTTCTGCGCTTTGATCGAGGGTGTGATGGCAAGCAACAAAAAAGCAGATAGGGTCATAGCGGCGCGATTCCACCGGGGGAAGATTTGGGTCATCGAAGGCATGGTCTGATCGAGCGCGTCCTTAGGGGCAGAATGCCCTTGGGTCGAGTGTAGAGCAAAGCCCGCAGGTTGGCTCAGGTGGAGGGCTGCACGCGCGTCAGAGCCGCCGGAACCAGTTCGCTCTGAATGAGAAGACTGCGGTCCAGGCCCTCCAGAATCTTACGCATCAGGTCATAGCAAAGGATCTCAGACGGCGCGAAGTACTCGCCGTGAATGTCGATGCCGTTCACGGACGGGCTGAGAATCTTGGTGCAATCGATGTCCCACACATTGTCGGGAAGGGGATAGGTGCGATCGAGACCGGCGCGGCCCAGCCGGCGCTTGCCAAAATGTTTGAGGCCCGCCGAGGCGCCCAGCACATCGTCGCGCCCCGTGAAGAGCGCCGTGATGCGATAGGAAAGATTGGCAAGTCCTTCCCCGTTGCCTTCGGTCACGGTTTCGCCGGCTCCGAACAGGTCGTTGTCCACGTCTCCGGCCACCATCAGCACCTCCTGCATCAAGCTCACCAGCAGGGGGCGGTTCTTGCGCGTCCACACCGCGTTCATGGCGTATTCGAGCGCATAATTGCCCATGCTGTGGGCGATGATGGAGGTCTTCGCCTTGCAGGCGTTGGCGGGATCGTTGGCGGCTTGCACCTGCTTGCCCAACATCCAGTCGTAGAACGACGAGAGCACTTCGGTGAGGTCGTCGCCGGTTTGGCGCGCTTCGGCGCGGTCGGGAAGATACCCGAACAGGCTGCCCTTGGACGGCCAATCGAAGGAAATCAGTTCTCCCAGCGAGTTCGGTCCATCGAAGAGCTTCGAGGCGACATTGCCATACATATTCATGGCGTCGGTCCACTTGATGTTGAATCCGTGAATGAACAGGCACACGTGTTTTTGCTGCGCAGTGGGCAGGCCCACCGGACTGGGAAACTGGTCGGCCGCCTGCACCAGCATCCTCTGGAAAGTCGCCACGTCCTGTTGCTGCCAGGAGGCGAGCACGGTGAGGGGCAGATCGGGCGCTTTGAGCGTCCAGTAGGTCAGGTCCGCGAAGTCGGTTCCGAAACCTTCGGCTTCAATGTTCCGGTTGGTGATGAGCCAGCGCATCCATTTCCTCCTGTCGCATCCATTTCCTCGTGTAATGCCGCTCGTGCGACCCGGCACAGCCCGGGAGCACTTCTCCTTCACATGTAGCCCTGCAATTTCAATTGAAGGTGGCGATTCTTTGGGGGGAATCGCCACTTGAGCTCCCGGCTTCGGCGCAGAGCAGAAGGAGAAGTGCTATCGGCCCAAGAGAAAGCCCGAGGATCGGACCAGAGAACCACGCCTGAGGATCGAGCCCCATGGAGCCTCGAGTGACCTGGGGAAAGCTGTGCGATGAGTTTGCTTCGTGCAGGACGGGGAAGTCAAATGGAAAATGCGGGAATTGCACATTGTGTGTATGAGTTACGGGTGGGCAGGGAGTCCGAGCAAGCCCGGCGCGGGGCGGGGGCGGCGCGAGGCTGACGCCGCGGGCAATGGGCTCAACGGGGGCTCAAGGGGGGGCTCAAGGGGAGCTCAACGGGCGAGGAACGACTGGTTGCCGAGGATGCGATAGAGCGTGGACCGGCTGATTGCCAGTTGCCGGGCCGCGCGCAGCTTGTTGCCGCGGTTCAGGTCCAAGACGTATTGCACGTGATGGCGGATCACGGCGTCGAGCGAAAGGTTGTCGGGACGGGTGGCGGGCAAGAGGTCGGGGCGGCCCGCGGCCTGGTTGTCAAGTTGGCTCTGCGGGCCATCCGGCAGCGCGAGGTCCGGCAGCCGGATGACGCCATTGGCGGCTTCGAGCAGCGCTCCTTCCAGCACGCTGGCCAGCTCGCGCACATTCCCGGGCCAGTCATGCCGCAACAGCCGCGCCATCACGCCCGGACCGAAGACCACTGGCCGCTGCTGATAACGCATGCACAGCCGATCGAGCAACGCCTGGGCCAGGGGAGCAATGTCCTCCCGCCGCTGGCGCAGCGGAGGAATGGCGAAACGAATGGCAGTGAGCCGAAAGGCCAGATCGGGCATCAGCAGTCCCTGGCCGGCCATCTGCCGCAGCGAGATTTGCGAGGAGGCGACCAACAGGGCCCGGCCTGGCGGACGGTCTTGCAGGCACTTGAGCACCCCCAGCAGCAAGCCCTGGCCCGGAGGGGCGAGCAGGTCGACGCGATCCAGGTACATAAATCCGGCAAGCGTGGCGGGGTCGGCGTCGGTCGCCAGCCACTCGCGCGCGTCGCGCCGCTGGAAGGTCGATCGGGCCAGCGGCGAGCGGCTGAAGAGATAGCGCGCCAAGGTATGCTTGCCGCTGCCGTGCTCGCCCTCGATGGTCGCCACCTGCAAATGGGGGGCGGCCATTTCGGCCTGCATCAGCAACTTCCGCCACGCGGCGCTGACCCCGGCCACAGGCACGGCGAAGCCGGAATCCATCTCCAGCAGCGCCAGCCCGGACAGCGGGGCAGGGCCGGAAACGGGAGGTTGCGATGGAAGATGAGCGGCGCTCTGCATGGAACTCAACGTGCCTCGCCTCCTTGGCCGACGGCCGGTCTGGCTCAACAAGTTTTTCATCGGCGAAGGGGCGGAAAACATGAACCGGGACCTGTGAACATCACCCCGGGTGGAATGTTAGAACTCGAATATGACGAAAGAAGACCCTGCCGCGCCAAAGCATGTGAACCTGAAGATGCTGGCCGAGCATCTTCAGCTCTCCCAGACCACCATCTCGCTGGTCCTGAACAACTCGCCGTCGGCGCGATCCATTCCCCAGGAAACGCGCGACCGCGTGATCGAAGCGGCGCACCGGCTGAATTACCGACCGAACTACTTTGCGCGCTCGCTGCGGCAAAGCCGCTCGATGAGCGTAGGGGTTCTGGCGCCGGACCTCAGCGAGGGTTACTTTACGCGGGTGATGAGCGGCGTGGTGCAGAAGCTGACCGCGGCGCATTACTTCTACTTCACAGCTTGCCATGACTGGAAGCGCGAACTCATCGAAGCCTATCCCCGCCTGCTGGTGGAACGGGCGGTGGACGGCTTTCTGCTGTTGAATACGCCCGCCGACCGGATCGCCGCGCCGGTGCCCGTGGTGGCGATTTCCGCCCATGGCGCGGCGCGCAACGTGACTCACATCGTGCTGGACCATTTTCTGGCCGCGCGCCAGGCGCTCACGCATCTCTACGAGCTCGGCCACCGGCGCGTCGCGGTGATGCGTGGGCCGCAGGCGATTTCCGACTCCGCTTTCCGCTGGCAGAGCATCCAGCAGGTGGCCAGTGAAATCGGTCTTGAGCTCGACCCGGCTCGGATCGCCCCCATCGATGCGGCGGGTTGGTCCATGGAGACCGGTCATCACCCCATGGCGCCCGAGATCGGCTACAAGCCCACGCAGGCGCTGCTGGAGCGGACCCGCGACTTCACCGCCATCTTCTGCTTTAACGACATTGCGGCCATCGGAGCCATTCGCGCCCTGAAGGACGCGGGCCTGAGCGTGCCCGGCGACGTTTCAGTGGTGGGATTCGACGATATCCAATCCGCGGCGTATTCCATCCCTTCGCTGACCACTGTGCGTCAGCCGCTGGCGGAGATGGGCCGCCGCGGAGCCCAGGTGCTTCTCGAACGCATCAGCAACCGCGAGAAGGAGTTTCCCACAGAAATCGTGATGGAGCCGGAATTGGTGGTGCGGGAATCAACCGGGCCGGTTCCGGCCGCGCGCTCCTTCTGACCTGCATTCATCAACCTGCTTTACTATTTCATTGGAAAGCACGTAAAATCGTGCTGCACGAGATTTCGCGTCAACCATGAAGACCAATATCACCTTGAAAATCGACAGCGATCTTCTACGCGAAGCCCGCGTCCTGGCCGCAGAGGAAGGCTCCTCCATCAGCGCCCTGGTGGCGCTCCATTTGGAACAAGCGGTGCGCGAACGAAAAGGCTACGCCCAGGCGCGGCGGCGCGCCCTCGCCCGTCTGCGCAAGGGTTTCGATCTCCAATGGACGCCTCCCGCCTCGCGGGGCGAATTGCATGCACGATAGGTACTTTGTCGACACCAACATCCTTGTCTACGCGCACGACCGCTCCGCGGGCAACAAACATCTTCGCGCGCGGAGTCTGGCAGAGCAGCTATGGCGCTCGGGCAGCGGGGCATTGAGCACGCAGGTTTTGCAGGAACTATGCGTCAATCTCCGCCGCAAAGCGGGCAGCCCGCTGCCTGCGGCGGAGGTCCGATCACTCATTCGCGACTATGCGGCATGGGACGTGGTCACGAACACCTATGAGTCGATCCTCGAGGCGCTGGAGATCGAAATTCGCTTCAAAACCTCTTTCTGGGACGCCTTGATCCTTCAAGCCGCGGGGCAGGCCGGCGCATCCATCCTGTACTCGGAGGATTTGGCTGCGGGGCAACGTTACGGATCGGTTCGAGTTGTGAATCCCTTTATCGATCCCGCAAATCCACAGTGACCTGCCGGGCGGTTTGAAGAAAAAGCGTTAAGAGATGATAAACAGCTCAGGAGCAGGCCGCTTCCAGCCAGCGGCTGATGTACACCTGCGCGTGCGCTTCGCCGCAATAATGGCGGGCGCCGTACGTGTCGGCGGCTTCCTTGGTCCACTTGTAGACGGTCAGTTGCGAGCTATTGCAGTGGATGACGATCCAGCGCACCGGGTTCTGGGATTCTTCACCGCAAATTTCACATCGATAAATTGTGTCGATCAAAGCGCAACCTCCCGCTGAAGGCCAGGGACGTATGACGGAGGAATGAGAAACATAACTTAGTTTACGGCGGTTCTCCAATTCCCGTGAAGTTTTGAGGGGCGTGCCAGGTGGCGTTTTCCTGGGAAAAACGCCACTCAACGTTCGAGGTTCTGCTCTACACCAACTGGAGAACCGCTATAGCCCCCGGGCAGGGGCAACCAACCAGGCGGCCTTGAAAAACTGAAAGCGGAGAGCGGGTCACTGAGAACCGATCGCCGATCCCTGAAGCCTGAACGCTGACCCTGCTGTCACTCCAGCATCTGCAAATCGAGTGGCTCGACGAGCATACAATCCATGCCTTTGACCCGCTCCAAGGCGCGCTTCAGCGACGAGGATTTGCAGGGCTCGACGGTCACCACAAAAGGCAGTGCGTCCGGCGGATAGCCGGGCTTCTGGACGATGGCGCGGATGTTGATGCGCTCCTCGGCTAACGCTCCGGTTATGGCGGCGACGATGCCTGGCCGGTCGACGACCAGGAAGCGGATGTAATGGGGCACTTCGAACTCGGTTCCAATACTGGCCGGGGCGGAGGGGATCTCGACCCGGCGCGAGCCATGCGCCAGAGCCAGCAGATCGCTGACCACGGCGACTGCCGTCGGATGCCCGCCAGCGCCATGACCGGAGAAAACCACGTCCCCGCCGTAATGGCCGGTGACAATGACCATATTTTCCGTGCCCTGCGACCAAGCCAGCGGCGAACGCAGCGGCGCCAGCATGGGCCCCACGGTAGCGGCGAGATGCGCGCCCATCTGCTCTGCCCGCGCCACTTGCCGGATGGTGCAGCCCAGGTCGCGCGCATAGTTGAAATCGACCGCCGTAATCGTGGTGATCGGCCGGGGCACGATCTCTTCGGGATCGACCTGCACGCGGAGCGCCAGGCGCATGAGGATGGCGAGTTTGGCGCGCGCATCGAATCCCCCCACATCTTCTGTGGGGTCAGCCTCGGCGTAGCCGCGCGCCTGCGCCGCGGCCAAGACCGCGGCGTACTCTACCCCGCCCTCCATTTGGCTGAGGATGAAGTTGCAGGTGCCGTTGAGAATCCCCTGGATCCGCTCGATGCGATCCCCGGCCATGCCCTGCTCGAGACCGGGAATCACGGGAATACCCCCGGCCACCGCGGCGCCGTACTTCAGATGCCCGCCTTTGATGGCCGCCAGCCGCTCCAGATCCACCCCGTGATAGGCGATCAGTTTTTTGTTGGCGGTGACCACGCTCTTGCCGGCTTCGAGCGCACGCCGCACCCACGAGCCTGGGGGATCGAGGCCGCCCACGAGCTCCACAATGGCGTCGACATCAGAGGCCAGCACCTCGTCGGCATTGTCGCTCCACACCACCCCGGGCGGGGTCCAGTCTACGCGCTTGCGCGCCACGTTGCGATTGAAGACGTGGGTGAGATCCAGCTCGCGCGGTTTCGACTCGACCAGAATACGGGCCACCGAACTGCCCACCGTGCCAAAGCCGAAAAGGGCAATGCGCAACGGGCGATGAGTACGCGCCTCGCGCTGCGATGCGCCGGAAAGCTCGGCGGAAGCTGCGGACTCCTCGATGTGGGACACGGAAATATCCTCAGACGCGAAGGGCGTGATGTGCACGCGGCAATATCCCGATGATACGCGAACGGCTGCGCGCGGCGGGCCGCCGGCTGGGCGGCAGATCAGCTTTCGGACGAATTTCCGTTTTTCGCTTGACTGCTACGCCGGGAATCCTTTCTGCGGTTCAGGCATGGCGTGGACGGAATCTTTTCAACTAAGCAGGATGGACTTGGCTTCGGAAAGGGCTACGGTCGCGAAGTGCTGCCGTATGCCGCACGCAAGGTTACAGCAAAATAAGCTTCGCGGCCGCATGACTTCACGCTCGCGACGTCATCTCTCCATTCGTGCGCGCGATCTTCGGAAGGCAAGATTCAGGCCGTTGAGGGACCACGCGGAGGGGAGATCGTCCCGGTTGGCTTTGTACATTGAGAGTGATCCGCTTATCTCAATCGTGATGGTGCTTCCGCCAATCCCAATACGCGTTCTGATCGGCCTTGTTGCGCAGGGCCCAGTCAACGTGGTTGCGATGCGTTTCATTCTCCCATTGCGTGTAATGGCTGTTCTCAGCCGGTCCATAGACCCGATGCCCGCGGCAGCCAGCGCTCAGGAGCGGAATCATCAATGCCGACGCAAGCAAACAACGACCAAGTTTGTTCATGCCAACTCCTTTCGAGTGATTGAAACTGCCAACTGCCTGGGACGGATGCGGCCGGAAAATGACGGGTTGGATCGCAGAGGGCGCCAGTATGGAGCTGTGCTTACCCTCAGGATTGGATCGTAGCAGACGGCGGCATGGGGCGATTGGGGGAGCGATCAGGCGCAGCACTCCGAAATCGAAAAGCCTTCAACCCTTTGGGACGGAACGATCCTAGCCCACGACTGAGCTGGAGCGGGCGTCGTGTAGGATAGAGGCAGATGCGGCGCGGCTTCTCCATCCTGCTCATCCTGGTGTTGGGGCTGGGACCGCTCTCGGCGACCCTCCAAGCCAGCGATGACGCTTCCCTCCCGGCCTGCTGCCGGCGGAACGGGGCGCACCACTGCAGCATGGCCGTCGCCATGGCGCGGATGATGGCGCACCTGCCGCCGGACCCGCATCCCGCATTCACCGTTCCGCTTACCTGCCCTTATTACCCCGGCGCGCGGCCATTGCTGATCACAGCGATTCATGCTCTGGCGGCGACAACGATGCAGGCGCCCAGCTTACTGGTCCGTAGCCTGGCCTCACCCGCAGGACAAACCCTGGCCCTCTGCAGCCCCAGCCGCAACCACGCCGGACGCGGACCTCCCGACGGCCTCTCGAGCTGAAACCTTCGCTGATCGGTCGGGCCGTCGAAGGTCCCCGGCCTGAGAAAAACCAGCCTGGATAAGGAGCACCCTGCCCAGGCTGAGGGTTCCGCAGGCTTCGCGACTCCTTAAGGAGTCCGCGCCGCCACCCCGCTCGGCCCTTGCGACGCTTCCCGTTCAACCGCCCGGCAAAATGGTTCCGGCGCGTCTGCGCGCGCTGTCTTCTCTGCCCTCATACGCTTGTCCCCGGAGGTTCATCATGCGACATCATTCTTATCTGGCCGCGGCAGCGATCCTGCTGGCCGCTTCCGTTCCCGCGTTCGCCACGATCTTCGGAACCGTTCGCGGTATCGTTCATGATCCTCAGCATCGTCCAATCCAAGGCGCGCGCCTTACGCTGAAGGCGCAGGACTCGGATTGGACGCAATCGCAGGACTCCAACGGCAACGGAGCGTTTCTCTTCACTTCAGTACCCATCGGAAATTACACGGTAACGGTTTCGTCCAATGGCTTTCAGCAGATGAGCCAGGCCGTAATTGTGGAGTCCGACACCAGTCCAATACTCCACTTTCAATTGGCCATTGCAGGCGTGGAGGAAGATGTGAGGGTGCCGGAAACGGTGGGGCAGGTGACAACGGACAGCGCTACGCCGACAACTTTGCTGAACCGGACAGCGATTGAAGAGACTCCGGGAGCGGACCTCACCAATGGCATGGAGATGATCACGGATTATGTTCCGGCCTCTTATGTGACGCACGATATGCTGCACATGCTGGGTGGTCACCAGGTTGAGTGGCTGATCGATGGCGTCCCCATTCCCAACACCAACATCGCAACCAATCTTGGCCCCCAGATCGACCCGAGAGACATCGATGAACTCGAAGTGTTCAGCGGCAGTTACGACGCCGATTACGGAGACCGCACCTACGGAATCTTCAACGTCGTGCCGAGCACCGGTTTCGAATATGACCGGAATTGCGATCTGGTGATCACGGCCGGGAATTTCTATCAAACCGACAACCAGCTCAGCTGCGGAGCGCACACCGAGCGGTTTGCGTATTACGTGAGCTTGAACGGTAATCGCAGCGCTTACGGGCTGCAAACCCCAATTCCCCAGGTTGTGAACGATGCGGAGAACGGGTTTGGAGGTTTCGCTACGTTCATCTTCAATCCCAACGGCAAAAACCAATATCGGCTCATCACCTCGCTGCGGCGGGATTATTACCAAATCCCTATCGACCCAAATCCAAACTCATCCGGAAACCTCATCCTGGAGACCTCAGGCGAATCTCCGAGCTACGGCTTGCACGACGCCGAAGTCGAGCCAGACGGCTACGCGATCCTCTCCTGGATCCACACCTTCAACCCAGAGACGATCCTCACCGTTTCGCCTTTCTATCACTACAACGGGGCAGACTATAACGGCGGCGTCCAGGATATTCCCGTTACCTCAACCGTTCAGCAGAATGCCAACTATGCGGGGGCGCAGACGGTGGTGAGCAGAACCTTCTGGAAGAACGATCTTCAGGCTGGCTTTTACAGCTTTTATCAGCACCAATACAACTACTTCGATAACGTATTCGCCACCCCCACCGCCAACACGCCGAACCTTCCCGCCTCTTCGATCGGAGTTAATGGAGGATTGGTCGACGAATTCGTCAACGATAAATTCAAAATGGCTCCCTGGTTCACATTGATTGCCGGGCTGCGCGCATCGCAGTTCGATTCAACCATCTCGGAGCATGCGACCGATCCGCGTTTTGGCGCGGCGCTGCGGCTTCCACGCATCCATTGGGTGTTTAGCGGCTTTTACGGCTACTACTTCCAGGCGCCGCCACTGTCTACGGCTACCGGGGCTCTCCTGGGCCTAGCGACAAGCCAGGACTTCGGCTTTGCGCCCCTGCACGGCGAGCGGGACATCCAGTGGCAGTATGGGGTCACGATTCCGTTCCACAACTGGACCCTCAACGCCAATAACTATGAAACCAGGGGGGAGAACTGGCTGGACCACAACAATATTGGCGAATCGAATATCTTCTGGCCGATCACCTGGGCTTATGCGCAGATTCAAGGGTGGTCACTCACCTTACGCTCTCCCGACGTGCTGCATCACGGACAGTTCCACCTTGCCTATGCAAACCAAATCGCGCAGGCAACCTCGCCGATCACCGGCGGGCTGATCTGCCCACCCTCGTTCGGGACGGCATGTCCGCTCGACATTCCGCCCGGCCTGGCGCCCGTAGATCATGACCAGAGAAACACATTGAACGTGGGCTTCAACGGCAGTCTGCCCTGGAAGGTCTATGCATCGACAAATATTTATTACGGATCCGGTTTCACGAACGGGCTGTACGGGTTGCCCAACGCACAATATCCAGGCCCATATCTGCCGAGCCACACCACATTCGATCTATCTGCTGGCAAGACCTTCGCCGAAAAGTACACCATTTCCGCGGATGCGGTGAACGTGGCAAATCTGCGGGTACAGTTGGATAACAGTTTGACTTTCGGTGGATTTCACTGGAATGAGCCACGACAGATTTATGGCGAGTTTCGCTACCGGTTCAAATTTTAAGACTTATCCCTGCGCGGATGCTATCGGAGCGCCGGGCATGATTTGCGCCAGTGAGCAAGGGAGAACTGGACAAGGAGAGCATCAGAAGGATCAACGCGACCAATCATCGTGTGTTCACCAATAACTCGATTACCATAGGCGGCTTCCATTGGAACGATCTGCGCATGTCCTACGCCACGCTGCGCTACCGGTTCCATTTTTAAGCGGGCAGCGGGGGACCCACAGGCAGTTCTTCGGCCGCGGGGGAAGAACGCACCCTTGGGCTGGCCGCGCAAGCCAGAAGGCTTTGGAACACTCCTTGGGACGAAGGGCGCACACGCAACAAGGGGGAACGGAAAACTCCGTTCCCGCCTCTGCCTACAATTCTGCGATGTGTTTCTGCTTACGCGGCCGGTTGCTTGGCGCAGAACTCGTCAAAGGCGCGCACCAGTTCGCCGGCAATCTGCTGGGGCGTGGCTTGCTCGATGATAAACCGCTGCATCAGGTAGACGAGTTTACCGTCGCGCAAAATCGCCACAGCCGGAGAGGTGGGCGGATTGCCTTCGAAGTAGCTCCGCGCGCGGGCAGTGGCTTCGCTGTCCTGGCCGGCAAAGACGGTGATCTTGTGGTCCGGCAGGTTGGTGGAGTGGGCCAGCGCCAAGCGCAAGCCGGGGCGCATTTTGCCCGCAGCACAGCCGCACACCGAATTCACCGCCACGAGGGCCGTTCCGGGCCGCGCCAAGGCTTCGTCCACCGCCTCAGCGGTGCGGGTTTCTTCAATCCCGGCGCGCGTCAACTCCTCGCGCATGGGAATCAGCATGAGTTCTGGGTACATAGTTCCTCCGGCGCGGGAAGCCGCCTGAGGTCATTTTACCGTTCCGCAATGGTTTAGCCTAGGAGCAATGCACGTCGAAGAAAACAAGCTGCTTGCGCCGTTGACCACCTTTGGCGTCGGCGGGCCAGCGCGCTGGTTGGTCGAGGCGGCGACGGAAGAGGACATCGTCGAGGCGGCCGCGTGGGCGCGTGAGCGCGGGCTTACGCTGTTCGTTCTCGGCGGCGGCAGCAATCTGGTCGTCTCGGATGCAGGTTTCGATGGTCTGGTGCTGCACGTTGCGCTGCGCGGACTTTCTATTAGCGATGCGCCGCCCGTTCCCGGCCAGCCCCCACAGCGCATCCTCCGCGCCGCCGCCGGCGAACCTTGGGACCATTGCATTGAGCAGAGCCTTAAAGCTTCGTGGGCGGGGATAGAGTGCTTGGCCGGCATTCCCGGCACGGTGGGCGGCACGCCGGTGCAGAATGTGGGCGCTTACGGGCAGGAGGTTTCTTCGGTGGTCGACTGCGTCCGAGCGTTCGACCTCGCCGAACGCGCCTTCGTCGAACTCAGCGCCGCCGAGTGCGGCTTCTCCTATCGCCGCAGCCGCTTTAACTCGACCGACCGGGGCCGCTTCATCGTTACGCGCGTCGACTATCGCCTGACCCCCGGCGGCGCGCCCACGTTGGGCTACCCGGAGGTGCTTCGCGCCATCGAAAGCGGCCATCCCGCCGGGGCCAGCCCTACGCTGGCCGAAGTGGCCGCCGCGGTGCGCCACATTCGCCAGTCGAAAGGGATGTTGATCGTCCCCGGGGACCCCGATTGCCGCAGCGCGGGCAGCTTCTTCAAGAATCCGATCGTGAGCCGGGAACATTTTCAGCAGATTGCCGCCGACAGCGGCATGGAGCCGCCGCATTTCCCAGCCGGAGCCGGGCCCGATCATGCAGAGAGCTTAAAAATCCCCGCGGCGTGGCTGATCGAGCAGGCGGGATTTTCGAAAGGCTACCGGCTGGGTAATGCCGGCATCTCCAAGCGGCACACCCTGGCGCTGGTCAATCTTGGGTCAGACGGGCTCGGCGCCACGGCGGCGGAAATTCTCGCGCTGGCCAACAAAATCGCTGCCGCTGTTGAAAACCGTTTCGGCATCCAGTTGGAGCGAGAGCCGGTGTTGGTGGGCTCTCAATGAGATTCTGCGGACGCGGGCGCCCACAAAAGGGGTCCTAAATACGCCGGGAGGAGGCGTCCCAGAATGCGCCGCGCCCCCACTCGCTCACGCAGCAAAAGTCGGTTCACACTGGTAGGCTAACACCAGGCATGAGCGACAATCTGCACCAGTTGCGCTGTTTCGGATGCGGAGCCCGGATTGCGGGAACAGACGCGCAACCGGATTTCCGATGCGCCGAGTGCGGGGATCTATTCGAGGTCGAGTTTCCCGGCTGGATGGAGCGTCGCGGCACCGACCGGCCCAATCCCGGGGCGCTCAAGTGGCTGTGGCGCGAACGGCGCTGCTCCTCGGAAGCTCTGGATCAATCCGGGGTGTGGCGCTTCCGCGAACTGCTGCCCATCCTCGACAACTTTGGCAACGCGGTGACCCTTCGCGAGGGCAACACACCCCTCTATCACCTCCCGCGCATCGCCAAATCCCTCGGCATCGACCAACTTTTCGCCAAGCACCAGGGCATGAACCCCACCGGCTCGTTCAAAGACACGGGCATGACCGCGGCTCTGAGCGTCGCACGCGAGCGCGAGTTCGAGTGGGTGGCCTGCGCTTCCACGGGAAACACTTCCGCCGCCATGGCTGCTTACGCCGCGCGCGCCGGCCTGCGCAGCCTGGTGCTGATCCCCGAAGGCAAAATCGCGTGGGGCAAACTTTCGCAGGCCATGGATTACGGCGCCGTCACCTGCCAGCTTAAAACCGATTTCGATGGCTGCGTGCGCGTGCTCACAGAGATTGTCCGCCAAGCCCCCATTTATCTGCTCAACTCGGTCAACCCGTACCGGCTGGAGGGGCAGAAAACGCCGGCTTTCGAAATCGCCGAATCCTACGACTGGAACGTGCCTGATCATCTGATCGTGCCCGGGGGCAACCTGGCCAACAGCTCGGCGCTGGGCAAGGGCTTTCGCGAGCTCAAGGAATTGGGCCTGGTGGCGCGCATGCCGCGCATCTCGGTCATCCAGGCCGAAGGCGCCAATCCTTTGGTGCGCAGCCTGGCGGCCAATCGGGGCGCGTCTCTCGAGCCGGTCGAGGCTCATACCCGCGCCACCGCGATTCGGATCGGGAATCCGGCCTCGTGGCGCAAGGCCGCGCGCGTCGTCCAGGACACCTGTGGCTGGTGTCTCGACGTTTCCGAAGCCGAGATCGCCATTGCCAAGGCTGAAATCGGCGCTGAGGGCCTGGGCTGCGAACCGGCTTCGGCGGTCACCCTCGCCGGGCTCAAAAAGCTGCGCGCGCAAGGCGCCATCGGGGGCGGCGAGACCGTGGTCCTGGTGCTCACCGGCCACACTCTCAAAGACGCCGACTACACCATCGATTTCCACCGCGGCACGCTGCTCACCGTCGAAGAAACCGGCGGTCCGGCGTCGAAGATTTCGGCGGAGATTGAAAAACTGCGCCGCAATGCGGTGGTTGTGGACGCGACCACCGCGGCAGTGTTCAACGTTTTGAAGGGCCAGGTAGGATGAGCGACCCCGATATGCCCGCCGGCGGTCTCCGCTTGCGCCTGCCCGCAACCTCCGCTAATCTCGGTCCGGGCTTCGACGCTTTGGCGGTGGCTCTCGATTTTTATCTGGAGATCGCTGCCGAGCCGGCGCCGGACTTTTCCATTTCCGCCGCTGGACGGGACACCGAGCGCTGCGCACGGCTCGAAGACAACCTCATTGTCGAAGCCTATAAGCGCCTTCTCCAAGCCAACCACCGCGCCATCACACCTCTTGCCATCCGCATGACCAATGGCATTCCTCTGGGCATGGGCTGCGGATCGTCGGCGGCTGGAAGATTGGCGGCCATCGCGCTCGCCAACCATTTCGGCGGACTCGAGTGGCGCACAGACCGCATCCTCGACGAGGCCCACGCCCTCGAAGGCCATCCCGACAACGTAGCCGCCTGCTGGCTGGGCGGATTTGTCGCCGCCGCCTGCGATGGAGCGCGCGTGATCGCCGCCCATGTCGCCCCTCCGGCCGAGTGGCGCGCGCTTGTGGTGCTGCCCTCGGAACCACTCGCCACCAGCAAAGCGCGCGCCGTGCTGCCCACAAGCTACCCCCTGGGCGACGTGGTTGCCAATCTGCAATCGGCGGCCCTCCTCGGCCTTGCTTTCGCTTATGGCCGCGCCGACCTCCTCCCCGTCGCCATGCGCGACCGCATTCACCAGCCCTATCGTGCGCCTTTCTGCCCTCTCCTGCCGCTGCTGCTTCCGCTCGTGGGGACGCACGGCATCCTGGGCGCCGCGCTCTCGGGCGCGGGCCCGGCGGTCCTGATGCTGATCGACACGCAAGAAAATCTTTCCGTGGCCTCTTCGGCCGTCGCCGATGCGCTTGGAAGTTCCGGGCAAGCCGAAGTGCTCCCGGCCAAGTTCATCACCGGCGGCGCCAGCCAGTTCGTCCGCGTCGAGACGACGCGGCAAAGCCATGGCGCCGTGCTGCAAAGGTGAGGTTATCTTCGGGTTACTCTTTGCGCGGATATGGCGCCATTTTCGATAATCACCCGAAATTGTTATTACTGACCTATTACCTAAGATTCCTTGCTATTTCGAATCGAAAGACCTTACAGTCTTTTTCGTGAGCAGTTCTGGGGGAGGGCTGCTCTAGCGCCCGCGATCCGCCCTGGGTCCGGGCGCTTCTAATTTTGGCTGCCCTTTTGCTCGTCGGCGCTTCTCCGTAGACCGTCGCATCTTCACAGCTCAAAGCGCCCTGCGGATCAACGGCTCCATCGCCCGCAACTCGCGCCGCCACGCGAGCCGATTGCAGGCGCACCCGCAAATCGAGGAAAACTTGGTGCGGGGGCCGTTTTCTTCTGCTAGCTTGGCTGGCATGAGCTTTTTCCCCTGCCTCTCTCGCCTAAGCCATCCTGGCTGGACAGCGCTTTTGATGCTCACCTGCAGCCCGGCCGTTGCACGCGCGGCCGCTCAGCCGCCAGCCCAGACTTCGCCGCAATCTACCGCCACGCCTCAGGTTCCCGAGTGGGCCCTCCCCGGCTCGCCGACGCACAAGCAGGCGCCGCCGCCCAAAGATTTCCATCGGCCCACACGGACCTTCATGGGCAAAATCGGCATCTTCGACGCGCAGTCCGATATCGGTGGACCGCTTGTGCCGGGCAGCGCCAGTTATGACCCCGGTACAGGCCAGTACACCGTCAATTCCGCCGGCTATAACATCTGGTACACCCGCGATGAGTTTCGCTATCTCTGGAACAAGATGTCCGGCGACACCTCCTTTGCGGCGGATGTCGGCTTTCCCGTCGCCGAGAATCCGCCTCACGATCGAAAAGTTGTCATGGTGATCCGCCAGGACCTGGATGACGACTCCAAGGAAATCATGGTCGCGGAACACGGCACCGGCATGGTGCATCTGGCGGTGCGCCCGGAAAAGGACGAGATGATGAGCGACATGGAATACCGCATGAGCGGCTCTGCAACGGGGCCGTTGATGCCGCAACGCATCGGCATCGAAAAACGCGGTGACAGCGTGGCTCTCTTCGTCAGCGTCCAGGGCGAACCGATGCACCAATTCGGTCCCCCCATGCAGATTCACTTCAATGCGCCATTTTATGTTGGCATTGGCTTCTGCTCGCATTACCCCGTCACGGTGGACACGGGCACGTTCACTCATGTGCTCCTGAAGAATGCGGCGGGCGAGGTCCGGTGACGCTCGGGAGGGAATCGCGGCTTCGAACCAGATTTCCGCAGCCGGTTTAACCGCCTATCCACCTGCGTAACTGGCGTTGCGCGGGCTTCTCGACAAAATGCAATGCGGCGAGCGCCATGGCGATGAGCAAAGCGTAGCTGATCCACGGATCGAAGCGGTTCAAGCCGGTCCGCTCGAGGATATGGGATTCGTGGAGCAGGTTCCACATATTGAAGTGGAGCAGGTAAAGGCAATAGCTGCTTTCGCCCACAAAGACCAACGGCCGACAGCCAAAAACGGCGGCGAGAGGATTGCTGCCGGAAAGGCCCAAAATAATGCAACCGAAGAGAGGCATCAACAGGCCGTCGTGGAGCAAGGCGTAGGGAACGACCGAGGCGTGACAGAGGAGGGTGAACGCGGCGCCGAATCCGAAAAGGCCCAGGAAAGGACGGATCCGATGGGCGCGGTCGATCACCTGATCGAGGCTGGCGAGCAGAACGCCGAAAACAAAACTGGCCAGATGCGGCAACGGCGTGAATTTGAGCGCCTGAAGCCAGGGCGCGGAAGTCCAGCGGTCGGGATGGGCTATGCCGTCGGGATGGAAGATCACATAGAGCGTGCCGGGGATGAGACCGAGGATCCACACACCGGCCATTTTGGCGAGGTGCGGCGCTAGGCGATCAGGCCGCTTCCAATGCGCCATCCAGGGAAAGATGAAATAAAAGAACGCCTCTGCGGACATGGTCCACGCCGGGGTGTTGAGAAAGGTGGCGATGGAGGGAATCCAACCTTGCAGCAGGATGGGCGAGAGCACCATGCCTGCCCAAAACATGCCATGGGTGTGGGCGGAGTACTCGACTGGGGCCATTTCCCAGGCGATGAGCAGGCTCAGCAGATAGATAGGGTACAGGCGGATAAAGCGGGCTTTCCAGAAGCGAACGCGGTCAAGCTTGCCCTGGCGCGCGCGGTCGGAATAGTTATACGCGAGTACGAAGCCGGAAAGGAGGATGAAATAGCTGACGGAGGCGTAACCGGCATTGACGACCGGGGCGAGGAAACCGAACCAGCGGGGATTGGAGAAATGGAAGAGAACGATGTTCAGGGCTGCGAAGCAGCGCAGGCCGGTCAACGCGTTCAGCCGGTCCGGTTTGCGCACTCCCACGGAACCTTTCGTGGCGCCCACGAGTGGTTGGACGGCGGAAGATTGCAGGTGCGTACCGCTGCTCAAAACTTCTTTGCCTCTGGCCCCTGAGAGCAAGCCGTCAGCTTTCAGCTCTCAGCGCTTAGCTGTTGGGTTCGGCTTTTATCATGTAGCTCCCAAACGCGCTCTTCGTTGGGGCAGTTTTCGTGATTAGAACCAAGCGAAGGCAAATGAAACAGGGGCAAGCTCGGGCTTGCAGCCGAACTTAGTGCGCAACGCTTGTGAGATGACAACCAAAGGCGCCTTGTTGCTTTTTAAGCTGTGACCAGGGAACCCACTTTTTCGCCCAGGACCACGCGCCGGATGTTGCCGGGCTGGTTCATGTTGAAGATGATCATGGGCATATTATTGTCCTTGCAGAGGCTTACCGCGGTGAGGTCCATCACTTTAAGGCCCTGACGCAGGATGTCCATATAGGTGATTTCGTCATATTTCACGGCGTCTTTCACCAGCACCGGATCGGCGTTGTACACGCCTTCCACCTTGGTGGCTTTGAGAAGGACATCGGCCTTGATCTCCATGGCGCGGAGACTGGCGGCCGTGTCAGTGGAGAAGAAGGGGTTGCCGGTGCCGGCGGCAAAGACCACAACCCGGCCTTTCTCGAGATGGCGCACGGCGCGGCGGCGGATGTAAGGCTCGGCCAATTGGTTCATGAAAACGGCGGTCATGACCCGGCACTGGACGCCGCGTTTTTCGAGGGCGTCCTGCAGGGCGATGGCGTTGATGACGGTGGATAACATGCCCATGCTGTCAGCGCTGACGCGGTCCATTTCGCGCGCCTGACCCTCGACGCCGCGAAAGAAGTTGCCACCACCCACCACCACGCCCACTTCTACGCCCAAGGCGTGGATTTCGGCGACCTCGGCAGTAATATCGGCCACGCGCTCGGGGTCCAAGCCGAAGCCGCGATCCCCTGCGAGGGCCTCTCCGGAAAGCTTAAGAACAATGCGTTTGTACATGCCGTTTCGAGTATCCCACAGGTTGATGGAGGCAAGGTGTGCGCCTGCCCACCAATTTGCCTCAGAAAAAACCCCGGCGCGGGGCCGGGGGGTTCGAGCGCGCACGCCCACGCTAGAGCCTGCTATTGACTTTGGAGCGGGCAGCGTTGCAAGCGAAAATTCGGCGAGACGAGGCCGAGCCTGCAGGCTGCGGCGGGACCACCGTCAAGGGCGAGAACGAAGTATGGCCGGATTTCCACCCCAGCGACCAAAGGCGGTCGCTGGGCACCCCGGGATTTTCGCCGCAACCCTTTGGGACGGGGCCAATTTTCCCGATTTGGTTGTCGCTCGTCGCTGGCAGACACCTGGTATACGTCCCTCCTCGCTCCTAGAACTCGGAAAAAATTGGTTCCCGTCGTCGCCCGCCCCAAAGTGAATAACAGGCTCTAGACACGCACCTTGCCCGTATCGCGGTCCACTTCCTTGAGCCTGGCGGCCTTGCCGCGCAAACCGCGAATATAGAAGAGTTTGGCCCGCCGCACCTTGTAGCTGCGCACTTTTTCGATTTTCTCGATCACTTTGGAATTGAAGGGAAAAATGCGCTCGACTCCCTGGCCGAAGCTCATTTTGCGCACAGTGAAGGAGCCTTGCGGCCCGCGATTGATGGCGATCACCAGGCCCTCGAAGGCCTGCAAACGCTCTTTGTCACCCTCCTTGATCTTTACCTGAACGCGAACCTGATCGCCGGGCACAAATGTCGGCAAGTCGGTGCGTTGGAGTTTGTCAGCCAGGCGCTGCATGACGGGATGAATAGACATGGCATTTTCCTGCGATTGAACTCAGAATCTCAAGTTTATCAGAGATATGGCGGTATCGCATAACAGGGTAATGGCGCCGTTGTGGCGCGGTGTGGGGTTCCACAATTTTCCGCAACTGGAAGCGGGGAACCCCTTAGGTGAGACAGTTTGTATTTTGACAGGTTGCCGTTTGCTGAAAAGCGAAGTTCATTTTGTTTTGCTCCGCGCAGCGGCGACCCAACTCCCGCACCAACTCGCGGTTTACCTCGCCCAACCCGCTGAGCGCGTCGCCCTCTTCGGGAATGAAGGCGATCTGCTCCGCGGCGCGCTGCTGCCGGGCCGCCTCCAGCTTCTCCTTGCGATGAAACTGCTTGAGAAACTGCCGCGCCGCCTCCGGCGACGGCAACTCGCGCCCCAACAGCTCCGTCAGACCTAGGTCGGCGCGCAGGTGCGCAAAGTCGCGCCGCGCACTCGCCGCCCAAGGCGTTCAGCACCACGAAACTCTCCACCATCGTGGCCTCGTCGTAGCCCCGTTGCCGCTGCTTGAGATGCACCTGCCCCCCACCCTGGCCGGCGCGCCCAGCGAGCGAAACGCCTGCACCACCAGCGGCGCTCCCCCATACGAGGTCAGCATTTCATCGAGCGGCTTGTCGTCAAGTTCGAACAGAAGAGGCGATTCGGTAGGAGAGAGCTTCCCGGGCCCGATCACCTTCTCATCGTAACTGCATCGCGCACCCCCAAGGTGAAATCCAAGCCCGGCCCGAATCCGCCTGCATACCCATCCCGCACGCTTCCAGAGCGGATCAATCTACACCGCCCAACTCCAGATGGAAAATTATCGACGGATTAGGGTGTCTCACTTTTGGGGTGCAGTCCAAAGGTTATCGGGGTGAAGGAGCCAGATTGAGCGTACGGCTGCCAGGATTTCTATTTTCCCAACTGTATTCACCACGGCCTGTCTTTCCAGTTGGCCGTGGCGAACGCTATTACTCACAACTTTGAAATGGGCAGGTAAACTCCGGAAGGCTTTAAGCTGCCTTAATCGCCTTCCGGTCAGGATAGCTCCCCGGTTCACTGGGGAAGACTCCGCCTTGCATGGCCATGAGCTCCACTTGGGTTGCGGTTTCAATCTCAGCGCGATGAACGCGGCTAATGAGCGATATCGGCCGGTTGCGAACCTCGTCGTACACGCGGCCAATATATTCGCCAAGCAGTCCGAGGGTAAGCAGGAGCAGACTTCCCATGAAAAATACTGCGGCCGCAATGCCGAGCGCCGCGGAGGTGATAGGAGCGGCCGCTACGAACATGGACAAGGCCAGAACCGCCGCCACTGATCCCGAAAAGCCAGAAAGCGCAAAGCTAAGCCGCAATGGCTTGTAGCTGAAACTGGTAATTGCATCCATCGCGTACTTGATCCGGCTCACGAAAGTCAGCTTGCCGTCGCCTCCGGCCCGGTCCTGGCGATCGTAATACACGATGGAGTTCCGGTAGCCTATCCAA
Source organism: Acidobacteriaceae bacterium (assembly GCA_030041305.1). Taxonomy (GTDB): domain Bacteria; phylum Acidobacteriota; class Terriglobia; order Terriglobales; family Acidobacteriaceae; genus Telmatobacter. The sequence continues at coordinate 25,517 of JASHOC010000324.1, read as the reverse complement.
GCTCGCAATCCAGGCAAATACCGGTTCTTCTCCTGCATGGCGAGGAGCGCATCGACGGCCTTTCTATCCATGAGACTGAAGATGCCGGCATTGAGTGGGATCGGATAATCGGAGAGCGAGCCGAGAACCCGATAGAACAACGGGAAAAGCGCCGCCAGAATTTTGCGGCTTTCCTTGCGGGACCTTCTCACCCCGACGACAATCTCGGCGCCATCGCGCCAAGCTTCGATTAATTCGGGCAAGACCTCGGGCGGATCCTGAAAATCTCCGTCCATCAGAACGACGGCGCGGCCGCGCGCTGTTTGCAGCCCCGCCAGAATCGCTCCCATGTGCCCCCAGTTGCGAGACAGTTCCACCACCACGACGTGGGGATCCAGGGCCTGGAGTTCTTTCAGCAGTTCGAGGGAAGAATCTGTGGAACCGTCATTGACGTACACAATCTCCCAATCGTCGACAACGCCCTTCAAGGCGCCGGCAACGGCCTCATGAAAGCGTAAGATGAGTTCCTCTTCGTTATAGATGGGGACCACCACTGAAACCATGATCATCTCCTGAAAATTCAGACTCGCTCGATCTTTTTTGTTAGTTCGTTTCTTTTCCAGTTCGGGCTGCATGATTCAAGGTAGGCGCGAATCATGGGTTAATTAATCTCCAGGCAACGCCTGGAATACGCGCACTCGCCAGCGCACCTGAGCGGGGGTTAGCATGACGACGTATCGGGCGCGCACCTGCTGTTTCGGCTCTGGCTTCCCGTGATCGAACAATTGAACCTCGTATTGGACCATATCCGTCAATTCAAGCGACAATCCCTCCGGAGAGTAGAAGACGATCTGAACATCGTGCGTCAGGTCCTGATAATGTGTGCTCATTCCCAACGCGGCTTGCTCGCGAATGGTTTCGGCGAGTTTGCTTTTGGCGTCGCCGGTAAAATCCGCATCGAGAAGTTCCGGGTTATTTTGATCGAGAGCTACGCTGAGGCTGCGCCACGATTGAAGGTAATCCTGAATCACGCTATTCGCGGTCTGTTCGGCCAGGGCTCGCGGTCCTTGGAGCGTTGCCGGCTCGACGCGCACCGAAGGTTGTGCGGCGGCCAGGCCGGCAGCCAACGCAACACCCGCACACCCGATGAAAAGCCGCCTCAGCATGGTTACTTCTCCCACCTGATCTGATTCCCCATCACCACGCCGCTGGCGACGGAAATGAGGGCTCCGTCCTGGATCGGCATATCGATTTTCGCGATTCCTCCTTTGATCGGCACGTCCGCCGTCGATTGATCGTCGCCGAAGGACGCTGTGAATGTAACCACCTCTCCATCCGGAACCGGGTTGCCGCTGCAGTCGCGAATGGGAGCGGTTTGGAGCTCAACCTGTTTGCCGTCGCGCTTCGCGGTCATCGTCAACCCGCATGGATCCCCAGGCACCTGGCTGATGACCCGCCGCGTTGAAGCCGCGCCCGCGTTGGCCACGAACTTATCCGCGCCCTGCCGCGCCGTGGAATCAAACTCGGTCCAAGCCGCGCCAAAACGGGTGACCACGGTGCGCTTCTGGGCCGCGCCCGATGGACCCGACAATTCAAACGACACCGGGGTGGGCGCGACCATCAGATTCTTATAAGCGTCAAAGACGTAAACTGCTCCGGTGATGGCGTCATGCAGACCCACAGGAAGGCGGGAGGGCCGAGCGAGGAAACTTAACTCGGCGACGCCCTTTGCCGGCACGACGTCGAACTCGCCGCTCTCCGGCTCCTGGTCCCCTTGCAGAACAACCACGTAGCGGCCGGCACTGTAGAGTGTGCCGACGGGAAAATTAACGGTCTGACCGAGGTCTACCTGACGTTTCACAACCTGACCGAGCCCGGCAATGTACAAGGTGGCTTTGCCGCTCCCCGCAGTCGCGATGGAAAAGGCGGCGCCCGCCTCGACGGCTTTCGGCAAAGTCAGGTTTCCGCTTTGTGCGAACGCCAGCGGCGCGACGCCCAAGGCGAGGCCACTCGCGAAGAACGCCAATAGCCGCATCACAGGACTCCTCCGTATTCGAAGGAAGAGACCACCGTGCGTTGGCTGCTGACATTCCTGGCCAGATCCTCCGGAATGTGAATCAGGAACGCCTGCGGCGTTTGCGGCAAGAGAGCGCGGTCGATATACTCGTCCCCTATCCAGACCACCTGTCCGGACTTGTCGTAGAAAGTGCCAAGGACGTGGGCGACGTTCACAATCTGGCCGCTCTCATTCATCAGTTCGCCGCTCAATGAAGCGTCGGGGGCCGGATTGAGATGCGCGTTGTCGATTTCGATCACCGGATCTGCAGAGGCAGGGACGAGAGTGGAAAACGGGCTCATGCGAATGCTCCCCACACTCGAAAGAGTCGCGTCGGGAAAGTCGATAAGGAACGGAGTAACCTGCTTAGGCAACAAAACATGCGAAATCTTATCGAAGCTATCTTCAGTGGCGAGCGCTTTTCCGGTTTTCGACTGGAGGGTGGCCGTCACGGACACGTAGGCGGGGACCACGTCGTCGTTGAGCAACTCGCCCAGAATCACGACGCCTTCCGCGCGTTGCACCGGGCGCATATCTACGATGCGCACATGAGGCGCTTCGACGCCCTGCACCCCCCAATCATCCCCGGGGCCGGGATAGATCACATCCCACCGGAGATAGTTGACGGGGATCACCTGCGGAGGAACGGCCGGTCGCTTATCGAGCGGCCATTCCGGCGCCCAGTGGTCGCCTACGCGGGTGACATGCAAATCGCGAGTGCTTTCGGAGGGGCCAAGTACGGTGGCCCAATGCAAGGTCAAACGCATTTCGGCATCGTTTTCTGTGGCGTGGAGCGGCCTTACTTCGAAGCTGTTTAAAGTTGCGTCCGTGCGAAGATTCGCGTAATACCCGGTCAAGTCGTGTATGAACTCGTCTTCGCTGAACTGAGTCTTATTGGCGAGACTGTCGTAGGCTCTCGCCCAGTGACCCAAGCTGATTTCGTCGCCTAAATTGCGAACTGCCGCTTCGGGCGTTGAAGACGAAGGCAGCAGATTTTGTTCGCCCGCGAAGTGCTCGGCGGACGGGATCGGCTTTACGGTTCCAATGACGATCAAGACTACGGTAGCTATGATCAGAGCGGCCGCAAGCAATATTCCATTCTTCATGACGCCAACCTCCCCGGCGCCAAGCCGCCCGTTTCGACCGGATATTCCTCTCGCGCTTTCTGCCTGCGTTTTTCAGGAATGAGAATCACGAGCAGGGCCAAAATGCTGCTGCCGAAGGGGAAAATGCCCCACATGACGCCTTGCCAATGGGGGGGGATCTGCGGTGCGTTTAACGGCGTCGCCGGGGGCGCCCCATCTTTGCTCCATATCGTGATGGTCTTGTCTTCGAGATAATCGACCGGCCGCCAACCCGCGAATGCGAGCAACGGGTCATAGGAAGGATCGCGCACCAGAACCCATTTCAACCCGTAGTGATCCGCGTGCATCAGGATCGCCCGCAGGGCGTCAAGACCTCCTTTGCCGAAATATTTGGAGCTGGTCAGCGTACCCCCGCCGTTGCTTGTCAGTTCCGGAAGCATGCGGCCCGAATACCATTCGCCGTCCACGCTGCTCGCGTCCGTCATCACAGCAAGCCGGGCAATCTGATTGCCGAAACCGAGAGTGACATAGCGATACTGATCATGGCCATCGCGATTGAGCCACGCAGCAACCGGCTCGACGCTAAGGCCCTGATCGGCGTCCGCCGGATGGTAAGTCGACCAGCTGACAGCCAAGCCGCAAGTGGCGGCCGCTAACGCGGTTAAACCTACAATCGCCTTGGTTCGGTAGCGCGCGACCAGTTCCGCAATCAGAAGCCCCACAAACGGAAGCGCGAGCAGGGTGGCCCAATAGCTAAATCGCTCGAATGTCAATACTTCGAACGCGCGCCCCAACAGAACACGTCCCACTGGAGTCGTCCCTCCGAGGCCGATTAAGAAGGCCACCCAGAAGCCGAGCAGTAAGGGACGCAGGCGAGCGACCATCGAGCCCCGCCAAAAGATAAACGGAAGCGCCAGGATGAGTGCGCCGTAGGGCACAATGAAATAGCTCAGGCCGTACTGCGGACTGAGAATGTAATTGGCCCGGCTCGCGTGAGGGATGGGCGTTTGCGTGACGGGATAATGAATCAGCGCAATCCAGAATGGAAGCAGGACGAAGGCGATTGCCACTCCCACGGTGACAGCAATGGCAATGGTGCGCGCCAAAAAAGCGGAGGTTGAGACGCGGGCGCCATTTTCACGGTCCAGGAGCGCCAGCGCGAGCACGGGCAAGGCAAAGAAAAACGCGCCGAACAGCAAAGTGGCGTGGTGAGCGGCGGCCGCCGCAGCAAACAGCACGGTGGCTTTGAGACAAGATCGCCCTCTTCCATGCCGCACCCAGTCAAAAAGAAAGGGAAGGCCATTGAGGTAGATGGGCGCCGCGAAGGTTGTTCCCAACTGGCCCGCCGAATAGACCAGAAAACTCTCGGAACCAAGAAAAACGCTGGCCAGCGCCGCAATGGAGGCCGCCCGCGGGCCGACCCAGAGACGCGAAAAGCGGTAGACACCGATTACCAGGAGCAGAATGGCGGCGAACTGGACCGCCATGTACGCCATGTCGAGCCCGAAGAGATTCGAAAGCACCGCGACCCATTGCTGAGGCAGCGGAGGATAGGTGGCTTGCGAAAACCCCGCATACCACTTGGTATTCCAGGGATCGAACCAATGATGAAGATAATGCGAGGCGAAGAAAATATGGAAGTTAGTGTCGTAGGACTTGAGCGGCAACTTCATCAGCAGCAGCGGCAGATGGACGATGACCGCAGCCAGCAAAATGAAACTCATAGGAATCGGACGTTGAGATTCCCCAGTCAACTCGGGTTTCAGCACAACTGCCTCTTGGGAAAACAATGAACTTGACATCGGACGAAGGAAACACCGCCTTCCGGGCAGCATCTCTCTCGTATGTGACGAGAAAGAGGATTGAGAGAATTCGATCCTGCTAGTAGTTCGATTGAAGAATCCCCCTGGACGGTTGCTTTTCCTGGGTTTTGCGCGGGAAATGAGTCCGGGCTTGGAGCGATAGGCGCCTCAGGTGACCCTGCTAGCCAACGTTTGCCACGTTCCTGGAATCAAAGACATTTAACGAAAGTTGTGGGTTGGTGACACCCCTTGTCTGCTCGACTCCGATTGCTGAAGTTTGCATGGGTATTCGTCTGTGTCGCGTTTCCGCACGCCGCAAGCGCTCAAATCTACCAGGTAGGACCCGCCACCTCCGGAAACTCGCAGCCCAAGAAGGGCCAGGCCCAATCCCAGGAACAATCTCTCGGGTGGGGATCCAATATCCAGAACGCGCGCCTGGCGCGAGCCGCAGAACTCGCCCTGCGGCGGGGAGAATTCGGGCAGGCGCTCGATTACGCTCAGCACGCGGCGCAAACTGCTCCCAACGATCCCCAACTCTGGTTCCTTGTCGGCTATGCCGCACGGTTGGCCCATCGGTACCAGGTCTCCGTGGACGCTTTCTCGAAAGGATTGCGGCTGGCGCCATCCTCGCTCGACGGGCTATCCGGACTCGCACAGACTTATAACCTGACAGGCCGCGAAGATGACGCGGAACGCCTTCTGAAGCAGGTAATCGCTTCCAACCCGGGACGGCGAGACGATTTACTGCTGCTGGGGGAAATCTATGTCCGAACGAAAAACTACACCGGCGCTCTCGATTGGCTAAGCAAGGCGGAGCGACTTCAACCCGATGGGCGTGCGGAATTGCTGATGGCGCTGTGCTATCAACAGTTGAAGCAAATGGACCTGGCAAACCACTATTTCGAGCTAGCCAAACGGCGAGCTCCGAATAACCCCGATGTCGAACGATCGATGGCCGGATATTACCGTGAATTGGGGAACTACTCCGACGCGATTGCCGAGCTGAAGCAGATTCGCAATCCTGCGCCCGATGTTACAGCCGAGCTAGCTTATACATATCAATTAGATGGAAAGCCCGAAGATTCAGCCAAATTCTATGTTCAAGCGGCAAACGCAGAGCCGAAAGATCTCGACCTTCAGCTCGCCGCAGCCCAGTCCGAAGTGGATATCGGCTCCATGGGCCAGGCAAACTCGTTTCTCGGACGCGCTGGCGGACTTAGCCCGGAATATTACCGGTTGCACGCGATTCGCGCAGAAATTGCGCAATTACAGGAAAGAGATGAGGAAGCAATCCGGGAGTATCGCGACGCCTTGTCGACGTTGCCCAAAGATCCGGCCGAAGGCCAGCTCTACGGCATCCAATTGCATATGGATCTGGTGGCGCTCTATGAGGCGGAGGCAGACAGCGAGGGGGCGCATCGCGAGCTCGCGCTTGCCGAGGGGGCGATCAGAACCCTCAACCCGTCGGACAACGATCGAGCGCCGTACCTGCGTCTTCGATCTCTTATCAAACTGAGCGCGGGCGACGCAGACGGGGCGTTGGCCGACATCAGACAAGCGCTGGCGATCAACGCCAGCGACCGCAACAGTCTTCAACTTGACGGCGACATTTTGATGAAGCTCGGTCGAACTGAAGATGCAATCGCCGTTTACAAACGGGTTCTTTCCGCCGATCCCAATAATCGCCTGGCGCTCACTTCTTTAGGTTACGCATCCCGCGCCGCCGGCCAGGATGACGCGGCAGTAAGCTACTTCGAGCGTTTGATCCAAGTTGATCCTTCGATTTATGAGCCCTATCTGGCTCTCGGCGATCTTTATACTTCCCGCCGGGAATATGCGAAGGCCCAGTCGGCATATGGCAAAGGGTTTGCTGTGGCTCCGCGTAACGGGTTGATCGTAGCCGGAGGCCTGAACGCCGGAATTGAGGCCCACAAGCTGGATGTGGCGGGGGTATGGTTTCATCGCGTGACGAATGAGATGAAGCGGCAGCCCGTAGTTCTTCGCGAAGAAGAGCGCTACTTGAGTTTCGAAGGCAGATATCAGGATTCAGCAGAGATCGGCCTGCAGGCGATCAAGGCAATGCCCCGGGACAGAGATGTCGTGGTTTACCTCGGCTATGATTTCCTCAATCTCGGAAAATACGACGATCTTCTGGCTCTGACCTCGAAATACCTGAATATATTGCCGAAGGAGCCGGATATTCCCTTGCTTGCCGGCTATGCGGACAAACATTATCAACGCGACGAGGAAGCCCGCCGGGATTTCACTGAAGCGCTTCAGCGCGATCCGACTGTGGTCACCGCGTATGTCAATCGCGGATACATTTATAGCGAGCTTCATGAACCGCGGCCGGCAGCGGCGGATTTTGAGTCAGCGCTGCAGAGAGAACCGAACGATGGAGAGGCCCACCTAGGCCTTGGCTATGCGGATCTCGACATGCATCGCCCGCAGGCGGCCTTGCGGCAAGCGGATTTTGCCGAGCGCACGATGGGCGGCACGCGCGATGTGCATGTGATTCGCGCCACGGCTTACGCGAACCAGGAAATGCTCAGCAGAGCGGCTATCGAGTATCGCGCCGCTTTGAAATTCACCCCCGACGACGGCGCACTGCATCTTGGTTTGGGAAATACGCTTCTTGGGCAACATCTCTACCGCGACGCGATTCAACAATTCGCGATTGCGGTGAAATTCATTCCCCGCGATCCGCAGGTTTACGCGCTCATGGCCCGCTCTTACGCCAGTTTGCAGGATAAAGGCCAAACCCTGCGATACGTTGGGCAGGCGGAGCAGGGAGCCAACGCAGTCTCAGGCGACGACAAAAGCCAAGTGTTTGTTTCTACCGGCGAAGCACTTAGCGCCATTGGCGATGAGGAAGCGGCTTTGCGCCGCTTTCGGGAGGCGTTGGACGTTCCCGATTGCAATCGCATCGCAGTCCGCTTAGCCATTGCTCAGCTATGGGCGCAGGAGGGTCATGCCGACGACGCTGAGCGTCAGATCGCGCTGGGGTGGATGGAAGCCGAAGGGGGAGAAACAGCGCCGCCGCTCGGCAATCAGTTTGTCACGGCAGCGGACGTGTTTCGCTCATTACACGACTATCAGCTTTCCCAGGATTACCTGGAAAGGGCCAAAGAGGCCGGCGCCTCTGACGAGCCGGTGCGGATCGGCCTTGCCGACAACTATCTCGCGCTGGGCGAAACCATAAAGGCTCAAGCCGAATTATCCGCAATCAGCGCCGCCTCCTCAGACGGGGATCCGGATTACCAATTTCTGCTTGCTCAAGCTAATGTTTATCGCCAGGAACATCAAAACGCACTGGCGCTTACGGCTTTCTCCCAGGCTTCAAGCGCCGAAGGGGAGGATCAAACCGCCCAGCAAGCAATGCTGTCAGCGGGCGCGGATGAAGGCCTGCGGGTCACTCCCGACCTGAGCTTACTTTCCGACTTCTCTGTACAGCCCATCTTTGAAGACCCCACCGTGTACGTGCTCGATTCGAAACTCGACGCGTCGTTTGCCATTCCAGCCTCTGACACGTCGCTGCTTCCGCCGCCACGTTCCTCGATCCAGACGCAATGGACCGACGCTTTCCATCTGCACCTGGGCCGCGTGCCCACGCCTAGCGGCTTTTTCCAGGTCCGCAACGCGCGCGGATTGATTTCAGTGCCCGCCACCAATTCCATCGTGAATCGGAATACAACGGATTACGGGTTCAACATTGGCCTCAATCCTACGCTTCATCTTGGCGACAATGTGCTCACCTTCAACGGAGGCATTCAGGAAACGATCCGGCGCGACTCTTTGCAGCCCGTGCAAATGAACCAAAACCTTTTTCGCCAGTTCCTCTATGTCGCTACCAGCTCCTTTTTCCAGTCCGTTTCTTTCACTGGCTACGTAATCCACGAAACCGGACCTTTTACTGAAAGTAATCTCCATTCGCGGGACTTGAGCGGAGCCCTCGATTTCCGGGTGGGCACACCGTGGGGAAACACCGCGTTGGTGACGGGATGGGGCAGGGACGATCAGCAGTTTTACCCAGAAAATTATGAAGCATACTACACGTCTTCCTATGTCGGGGTCGATCACCGCTTTTCGAACCATCTGGACGTGAGGGTCCTGGCGGAGGATCTGCGCGCCTGGCGGGTGGTGGGAGCGAATTCCGGAATTGCTCAGAATCTCCGCCCTGCGGCCACAGTCGATTTCGTACCCAAGCCCAACTGGGACGTTCAGTTTTCCACCGCATACTCCAGCATCAGGGGCTTCCACATCTACGATGCGACGCAAAACGGATTCTCGGTCTCCTATGCGATGCCCTTCCGCAGAAGGTTCAGAGACGAATCCGGAGGAACCATACTCGCCTATCCCATCCGGTTTTCGGCGGGATTGCAGGAAGAAACGTTTTTCAATTTTTCTTCTGGGCAGAGCGAGCAATTCAGGCCGTATGCAGAGGTCAGCATTTTCTAGCGACGGAGGGCGGTGATGCTATGAGGATATGTTTAGTTGCGACTTTCCCTCCCAGCGGACGCCAGCTGAATGAGTACGCATATTACATTGCGCGCGAATTGCAACGTTCGCGGAATGTCGAACTGATTGTTCTTGCCGACGAACTCACTGATTATGACTTCGCCACCGACGAAGCGGGCCATCCGCTGAAGATCGATCCGCGATCGGAACTCCCCGATTTTAATGTTGTCCGTTGCTGGAAATTCGGCAGCCTGAGTAATCCATTGCGTCTCCTCCGGTCGATTCAAAAGCTGAAGCCGGACGTAGTTTGGTTCAACCTTGTTTTTTCGAGTTTTGCCACGCCCGAAAACCCGGTGGCGGCGTTTGCCGGGCTTTCCGCGCCTGCACTCATACGCGCTGCCGGCTTTTACACCCACATCACTTTGCACCACGTTATCGAACATGTGGATTTCTCTGCGGCCGGGGTTCGCCAAGAACGCCTTCTTCGCATCGGGGCCAATTTGGCAATGCGAGCACTGCTCAAGGCTAACTCGGTAACCGTTTTGCTGCCCGGATATTATCGAACATTAACCGGGAAATACAGCGCCCGCAACGTATTGCTTGGCACGCACGGAACCTTCGCATCGGAGCCGGTGGCGCCCGACTTTACAAAACGCGGCAATCCCCATCAGCGCATTCTTGCTATTGGGCATTGGGGCACTTATAAACGGCTGGAAACACTCATGAGCGCCTTTCCCACCGTGTTGAGGAGCGTCCCTAACGCCAAACTCATCGTGGCCGGAGCGAACCATCACACCAAACCGGGATATTGGGAATCGGTGCGCGACGCTCAACCTAAACGTTTGCCCATTGAATTCCGCGGATACGTTCCCGAAGACGCGGTGCCCGAACTCTACCAGACCACCTCGGTCGTGGTGATGCCCTATAACTCGGCTACCGGATCAAGCGGCCCCGCCCACCAGGCTTGCGAATATGGAGTGCCGATCGTGTGCGCCGATCTTCCCGATTTTCGTGAAATGGCTGCGGACGAAGGCATGGCGGTTCGGTTCCACAGAGTCGACGATGCAAACGATCTCGCCGAACAGTTAATCACTATTCTCCGCTCACCTCAGTTGCAACGCGAAATGGCGGGGCGAAATTTTGCCGCCGGCCTTGAGATGAGCTTGACCCGGGTTGTCAACAATTACCTGCGCTGGTTTGAACTTCATCGGTGTAAGAAAGCAATAAGACAAAACAAGGCGGTTTCCAGCGGACCGAATTGGCGGCAAGAGGAGGCCGTTTCAAACGCGTTTGACTTTTCCTGGAGAGCTTCCGGACCGTTGTTCGCTTCAGCCGGCCAAGAACCGGTCAGCCCACGTGAACAGGAGATCGCCGGGGACCTCGAAATCGCGGGTTTCGGCGAATCGTTCGTCCGCGGGCCGTCAGAAGCATCCGAACGCAATTGACGTGCACAGATGTGAGAATCCAGTGACTCGAGATTTTGGTTGCGCCAGCATTTCGCGTTCCTCCGTTGTCGTTTGCCGGGAGGGTCAATCAGGCGAATTGTGCAGGAATTCGATGGGCAAGGTTCAGGCGCCGGGTCATTTTTCGCGCCAGAATCCGTCCGCGAATCCTAATCAGGTTGCGGAGTTTCTGATTCCGAACAGAAATCGTGTAACTCGTTCGCAGCCGCATAGTCTTTGACGGCGGTTTGCGTCCCAAGTTCGATGCATTGAACCAAGGAGGCATGCTTGACACGGGCCAGCGTAGTGGAATTGAGCCAGAGGAACTTATTCAGCTTCACCGGAGTTTTGCTTTGTTTGCTCCTCTCCGGATGTGGCGCTCAGGTCAATCGCGAGTCGCCTAGCGGTAGTGCTGCGCCGTCGGTGAGCATCGCCGCAAACCCGGGCTCAATCAATCCCGGGAATTCCGCCACCTTGACAGTTGCCGCATCGAACGCCACTCAGGTTGTCGTGGCCGGAACGGACGGGAGCACATATAATTTGCCCTCCGGGGGTGGAACGCAAGCCGTTCGCCCGGCCGCGACCACCACATATACAGCCACCGCGACCGGACCCGGAGGAAGCGCGTCAGCGACAACGTCCGTCACAGTAGTAAGCGGCACGGCTCCCACTGTCAGCCTTACCGCCAATCCCACGTCGATAACGGCGGGAAGCTCCTCACTTCTCTCGGTCGTCGCCTCCAACTCGACTCAGGTCACGGTGACCGGAAGTGACGGCAGCAAATACACGCTTCCGGCAAGCGGAGGGACACAGGCCGTCAGCCCGTCGGCGACCACGAACTATACGGCGACCGCAACCGGTCCTGGCGGAACGGCGTCAGCAACCGCGACCGTAACCGTGACCACGAACCCAGCACCAACCGTCACCATTTCGGCCAATCCGCCATCGATTACGCCCGGAAGCTCATCGACCCTTACCGTGAGCGCGACCGACGCGACTCAAGTGACGATTAAAGGCAGCGACGGAAGCGTCTATACCTTGCCCTCGCCGAGCGGCGGGACACAGTCCGTCAGCCCGAGCGCGACCACGAACTATACGGCGACCGCAACCGGACCCGGAGGGACATCGTCGGCGAGCACCACGGTGACGGTTACGACCAATCCGGCGCCATCCGTGACCATTTCCGCCAACCCGGTCGCGATCCTCGTTGGAGGCTCCTCCACCCTCACCGTGAGCGCCACCAACGCAACCCAGGTTACGGTCACTGGCTCCGACGGGAGTTCTTATGCATTGCCCGCCAGCGGCGGCAACCAAAATGTAAGTCCAGCCAGCACCACTACGTACACCGCTACCGCCGCCGGCGCGGGAGGAACCTCCAGCGCCAGCGTCACCGTAACCGTGACCACGGCGACTGGGATTGACGCCATCGATCACGTCATTTTCATGATGCAGGAGAATCATTCGTTCGACAGCTACTTCGGCATGTTGAACCCCTATCGGGAAGCCAACGGTTGGAACATCGGCGCCGACGGTGTGGATTACGAGGTGGACGGCATCGACGACAAGCTGAACACGATCAGCAACGAAGATGACCAGGGGACATCGTACCAACTATTCAAATTTACGAGCACCTGCGTTGAGGACATGAGCTCGGCTTGGCTTTCGAGTTACGGCGACGTGAATCGCTACGATTTTCTCGCGACACGGCCCATCGATATGGACGGCTTTGTGCACGCCGAGGAGGGCTACTCGAACTATTGCAACACTGCGCCGGCCGGCACCTGCGCGGGCAGCTTCCCGAATTTGACAGGGCAGCCCGCAATGGGCTATTACGACCAGGGGTTTCTCAATTACTACTACTTTATGGCATCCCAGTTTGCCCTCGACGACCGCTGGTTTTCGCCGGTAGCGAGTTATACCGTGGACAATCGAATCGCGACCTTCACAGGAGGCACTACGCAGGGGTTAGTCTATAGCCCCGGGGGCGATGGTTTGCCGCAACTCGACATCGACAATATCTTTGAGGAACTCGACCAGGCGAACGTGTCGTGGAAGATCTACTATACGGTCACGGAGGGATTTTGCCTGGAGGCGGACGATTGCCCCGAATCGGCGAATGCGCAGTATCCCGCCACCCAGTTCTCGAGCCTGAGTTATTCGTATCGGTATTTGTATGAGAATCCATCCGGCGCCGCCTGCGTTTCTCCAACGCAGTCGTCGAGCGTGGTTGGCGACCCGACACAATCGTTCTGCATCGATCCGAACCACATTGCGCCGCTCTCGCAGTATTATACCGATCTGGCCAATAATGCGCTGCCGAGTTTTGCTTTTATTGAGGCTGGATACGGCCAGAACGACGAGCATCCAGGGTCGGGCCAGTCGATCTTAATGGGTCAGGCAGAAGTGGCACAAATCGTGAATTCTCTGATGGCAAGCCCAGAGTGGGCGAGTTCCGCATTTTTCCTGGCGTATGACGAAGGCGGTGGGCCCTACGACCACGTTCCACCCGTACCCGGCCACTCCAACGATAATACCGACGCATCTCTGGGAACCATTCCCGACATTTCCACGATTGCGGTGAATCCAGACAGCTATTACCCGTGCCTGCCGGCGAATGGAACGCCGACGCTGCATTGCGACCTGCATCCGGACGATCCCGGAACCAACCCCGACGATGCGCCGGCGGAGCAGGGATTTGCTGCGCAGCTCGGCTTTCGAGTGCCGAACATCATCATTTCGCCTTTTACTCTGGCGCACTATGTCTCGCATACGCCGATGGACCACACTGCTGTGATCAAGTTTGTCGAGAGCCGGTTTATCGGGAGCTCTGCACACCTGACCGCCCGGGACGCGGTGCAACCGAACCTCCTGGAGTTCTTTGACTTCACGAATCCTCCCTGGGCTACACCGCCCACGCCGCCCACGCCAGTGTCAGCCCAGTCACTGGGTTACAATCCCTGCACGCCGTCAAGCTTTGCGCCGTAGAGCAAAGACAGACCTGCCGGCGGCTTTTGGGATTGGCCGGACGGAGTTACGCATACAGCCACCTTTTCAATGGAGAAAAGGCAGGCTCTTCAACGGGGGACTATATGGAGGATCCGAAACGATACCGGCGGTCATTCATTCTGAGCCGAATTGGCCGTCCTAGGTTTTCAGCAACGCGGAAGAGATCTTGAAATGTTTTTCTTAGCTTGCCGGACCACACGTGGAAATGCCACGTTCAATCGCCGAGCCCTCTTCATAGTCATTCCATGTCTCGATCATGACGAACGGAATGGGGTCGTTGGGAGAAAAGTACTTATCCCAAAAATTAAAGGTGTCGCTATAAGTTTTGCCGCAACGCGCCGAGATATGGCGGTTCAATCCCCACGAGGCCTTGGCGTCGTCGAATTGCGACCAAGCCCCGCCGATAATCATTTTAGTCGGATATTTCGATTTCATGGTTTGATAAAAATCGCTGAGATATTGGTCTCCCCAATGGCTGCCATCCGCTGCCCACCCCTTCTCTCCAGGGCTGATCCAAGCGTAAAACCCGTCAAAAGCGCTGGCATCGGATCCCGGCAGGTTCTCATAGATGAGAAACGGCGCTGGGTTCCAAGTGTTCACCAGAGCGCGCACCTTTGTCCAATCGGTGTGCTCCCCTTTCGGGAAAATGAAAATCATCGGCCGGCCATCATACGTGAGATAGGCCTGGCGACCTGGCGCTTTTGGAGAAAGGTAGGCGTCATGGAACATGGTAAAGTCTGCGATGGCTTCGTCGGTCGCTCCATCTTCCTGCTCGGTCTCGTCATACATCATCGCCACTTTAAACTTGTTCTTGGCCGCGAGCTTCTGCATCAGCCCGTAGCTGGTGTCGATGAAGGGTTCGCGGTCGCCATACCAGTCCACCACGAACGCCGAGATGCCCATTGCCTTGGCATGAAGGATTTGACTCTTGATCACAGCCGGATCATGCGAAGAATAGCCGATATTGATGTGCTGGGGATGGCCGAACCACGCCTCATAAACGGCAATCACCTCAGGCGAGCTACCAGTGGCGCGGTAACGCAACGGAACCGCGCGGCTGAAGCATCCCAATGGGATAAGCGACAACAAAAAAAAGGCAAAGCCTGCCCAATTGGCCATGTGCTCATTTTGATTAGAAGCATCTGACTAGGCAGGGGGTTGCGTCGGTCCTTGGCCGGACGGTTGGGCCCCCGGTCGGAGCAGCCTCAATATGATATTGCGCATCGGATAATTTGTTGCCGGTTAGATCTCTGCGCTTAGTTGGAAGGTTTCTTTGCGTTTGTAGACGGGGGCGTTACAAGCGTGGTACATGGTCTGACCCATAGGACGAAGTCGCTGCAGGCCCGAATCGTTTCCGGGAGCGTCGTGTTGCTCTTGGGCTCTGGTCTGACAACCGCCACCAACCTGGCGTACAACATCGTCGTGGCCCGCTACTTGGGTCCAGGTGGTTTCGGTCAGGCGACCGTTGTCTATACGCTTCTCACTATCCTCTCCGCGGCCACTCTTTCGTATCAGATCGTCTCTTCCAAAGCCGTAGCGCAACAGGATTCCATAGAGCGGAAAGCGGCTGCCTACCGGGGCTTTCACCGCAGCTCATGGCAGTGCGGGCTTTTAGTGGCCCTGCTGTTGTTTCTGTTTCGGCAGTCCATTGCCGACTATCTCAACCTCTCCGACGCGACTCTCATCTCGCTGCTCGCTATCGGCTGCGCGTTTTATATTCCATTAGGGAGTCGCCGTGGGTTCGTCCAAGGCGCCTACAAATTCCGCCGCCTGGCGGTCAATTTGACGGTCGAAGGCGCGGTTCGACTGGGTGGTTCGTACCTCTTGATTCTGGCCGGCTTGGGCATTCGCGGCGTCATTGCCGCCAATGCAGCGGCGGTGGTCGCGGCCTATCTCGAACTGACGTTCAAGCCGCTGGCCCGTGTCCCCAATCCGCTCAGCTTCGCGTATTCGCTTCGGGAGACCGCGCAGGCCTTGGTGTTCTTCTCCGGTCAGGTCCTCATCAACAACTGCGACATCGTGCTCGTGGAGCATTTTTTCCCCGCGCGCGAAGCGGGACTTTACGCAGCGGTGGCCATGGTGGGCCGCGTCATCTTCACATTTTGCCAAGCAGTCGTCAACAGCACTTTTCCGATTGTCGCCGGCACCGGTGAGGAGGAACGAAGAGATCTCAGGGTCATCGCTACTTCGCTCCTAATGATTTTGGGCGGCGGGTCAGTATTGGCTTTAGGCCTACGTTTGACCCCTCCTTGGGTCTGGGCCTCCTTGTTCGGATCCGGTTTTCGCATCGCGGGACGATATGACCTCTCGTATCTGTTGGCGCTCTATGCCGTCACCACCATTGTGTATGCGCTTAGCGCTGTCATCATCACTTACGAAATGTCTTATAAAATCACCCACGCAAGCTGGGTACAGTTAGTTTTCAGCGGTGGTCTGATCCTCGCCATTTGCTCCTATCATTCCTCATTGCGCGAGGTGGTTCTTGTACGGATGGACTTATTGAGTTGCCTGCTTCTTTTTGTGGCTCTCCCCTTTTTCGTCGGTCTGCTCAGCGATTCGAGAGATATGTTTGGGAGCGGCAAAAGCCAGCCTGTCCGGCTGATCCGGCAGGTGCCGGAAGACGAGGTAATTGCGGAATTTCTGAAAAGCGATTTCAACAGCCCGGTATTCCGGAATTACCGCAAATGCTTGCGTGAAATCATCGCCAATCCCGATTTCAACAACCCGCGCGAAAATGCCAAGCGGCGAGCGCTCCTTTTCCTCCGCCATCGGAGTCTTTGGAGAGAAATTCCTCCCGGCACAGAATGGTTTGAAGCCGCGCTGAAGGAGTCTGATCTCGACCGGATTAGCGCCTTTCCGCGCGTCCACTGGCGAAAGTTGGCGGATGGCGATCTGTCGGTCACGGCGATTGCGGAACACGTGCAAAAAGATCGCCATTTGCTTGACGCGCAGTTCGCCACCAAAATCGCGGACATCGGCAACCACCTTCTACTCGGCGGGAATGGATTTGGCGCCGTCATTCTACTCGGACTCAACCAAAATGAACGTTTGACCGTGCTCGATGGAAATCACCGATTGGTCGCAGCCCTGCTCTCGTCTCCACGCGCGCTCGAAAAATTAAGGTTCGTGTGCGGCTTTTCCCCTCGCATGACGGAATGTTGTTGGTACACTACGAATCCGGCGACCCTCTTTCGCTACGGGAAGAACATGATCACGCATGCCTTGCATGATCCGGAGTCCGAGCTGGCGCGCCTTTTGCAGGATGCGGAACTGCTTTGATTTTGATTGACCCTGTACGGATCGACCGCTCTTGGGCTTGGCCGCGAGGTTGGCGCTTATTCGCAATAGTGAACACGGGCAGAACTGAGAAGGATGAGGGGTATGACAATGCAGGCGCGAACTGTAACAGCAATGCAACTTCCGGAGTTAACCAATCCGAACCAGATGCAAGGTTTCTTGGGTGAATTGAGGGATTGCACTCGAATCAGCCGCCCCCGTATCGTTATTGACTGCTCCCAAGTTCGCCGCATGGACCAGGCGGTGCTCCTTCTCCTCTTGTCCTGTCTGGAGGAAGCCATGAAGAAAAATGGCGACGTCAAGCTTGCCGCCGTTCCTGCCGAAGGTAGAGCAGTGCTCGAATCAACTGGCGCCGCGCGTGTCTTCAAAACTTTCGACACCGTGGTGGAAGCGGTCGACTCCTTTCGCACGCCATTGCCTGGCTGGGATTCCCAGCCATGGACTTCTGGCGGTATGTTAGAAGCCCCTGCCGACGCGGCCTGAGAATGCTTGCGCCGACGGGAACTAGAAAGATTGGGGAAGCGAATGAACATTGCAAAGTTGCTCACAAGGCCCATTGCGTGCTTTCTGGCGATCTTACTCGCGGCCCCGGTGGGACGCGCCGAGGCGCCAGGCAGCAAGGATCAAACTCCCGTCGCCACGGAAAGCCAAACGCAAGCACCCGTTGCCTCAAATGGGGCTAACGCCCCGGCTTCCACCGGGCAGCAAACGGATGCAGCGCAGTCCCCGGGGCAGCAGCAACCGAATGGCGGCGCGAACCCAATGGGAACTGCGGTGGCTCCCGCCGCTCCAACTACGGGGGTCGCCGGGTCCCGGCCAGCGGGAGCCGTCATAGCGCCTGCCAAACAACGGCGCGTGCGCATCTTCCTGATCAAGGTTGGCGTGGTGGTGGGCGCGGGAGTCGCCGTCGGCACGGTGCTTGCGCTTTCGCATGCGAGTCCCAGCCGGCCGTAACATCATCCGGCCCTGAGTCTTTCACCTGATGCGCTCCGCCCTCCCTCGCGAGATACGGAAATGCGATTCGACGGGAGCGGAGGATCGCTCGATCAGAGAACCTGCTGATGAGCCAGCCCATCCGACCGCAAGGCTGCAGAATAGAACCGTGGACCCAGTGTTTTCCAAGAGAAATCGGACCCGATTCGTCAGTTTTTCCGGTGTGGATGGCGCCGGGAAGAGCACGCAAATTCAATTTCTCACCGCCAGCCTGCAACAGGAGGGATTGCGCGTCCATTCGATTGCATTTTGGGACGAAGTGGCGACCCTGACCCGGCTTCGCGAACGCACCGGTCACAGCGTCTTTAAGGGAGATCGAGGCGTCGGGACCCCGGCGGCGCCCATCGAACGCCGCGATAAGAACGTTCGTTCGCGGATCATGACGCTCGTGCGCTTGTGCCTCTATCTTTTCGACGCCCTTTCCACGCGCCGAGCTGTGCGCCACGCGCTCGAATCGGGCGCCGATCTGGTCATCTTCGATCGCTACATTTATGACGAACTTGCGAACCTAACGCTGAGCAACGCCCTGGTCTGCGCCTATATCCGGATGATCGTGAAGCTCGTTCCGCGGCCGCATGTCAGTTATTTTCTCGACGCCGACCCTCCTCTGGCGCGCGCGCGAAAACCCGAATACCCTCTCGAGTTCATCTATTTGAACCGCCATTCCTATTTGCAGCTCAGCGCATTGATTGGCGGCATTACGCTGATTGACCCGTTGCCCATTCCTGACGTTCAACGGCAAGTCCTCGACCACGCCCGGCGGATTTTGCCCACCGCAGTGCCCTGACCAACCCCATCGTCGCGCGTTGCTCTGCGCGTATACAATTTGCGGCGGACCGTTTTAGCATGGAGACTCGTTCTTTTGGGAATCTGCCGTCTATGCACGAGGATCGTTCCAGCTCTGCTGAAGTTGCGAATCTCCTCGAACGCGCTCGTCAAGCCGCGCTGCGGTCGTACGCGCCGTACTCCGGCTTTCGCGTCGGCGCCGCGCTTCAACTCGCCGGGGGTGAAATCGTCACCGGAACCAATGTGGAAAACGTCAGCTATGGCCTCACCATCTGCGCCGAGCGCGCGGCGCTGGTGCGCGCCATTGCAGAGTTTGGACCGGAAGTGCAGATCACCGCCGTGGCCGTCGCCAACCTCAATGACGCCGCAAGCCCTCCCTGCGGCGCTTGCCGGCAAATGCTAGCAGAGTTCGTGCGAGCCGACGCGCCCGTTGTATTTCCTGCCGAGGACGGCCTGCGGACCATGCGATTCACCGAATTGCTGCCCCTGGCCTTCGACATGAAATTGAAATGAACCCGCGAGACTCCATGCCAACGATGCAATCCGGCGCCATGGAGACCGAGATCTTGTCCCCCGACCACGATCCCATTCATGTGATTGACCTGATTCGCAAAAAGCGCGACGGTCAAGCGCTCGACGCACCAGAACTCAAATTCCTGGTCGATGGGGCCGCTTCGGGCGCGATTCCCCTCGAGCAACTCGCCGCATGGCTTATGGCTGCATGGCTGCGCGGGCTTTCGGTCGACGAGACCCGCGCGCTCACGTTGGCGATGCGCGATTCGGGCGAGAGATTTTCGCCCTTGCGTCTGGGAAAAAAGGCGGTCGACAAGCACTCCTCCGGCGGGGTGGGCGACAAGACCAGCATTCTGGTTGCCCCGCTGGCGGCGGCATGCGGCTGCGTCGTTCCCATGATCAGCGGCCGCGCGCTGGGCCACACCGGCGGAACGCTGGACAAATTGGAAGCCATCCCCGGCTACCGAACGGAGCTCAGCCTCTCGGAATTTGAGGCAGTTCTGGCGCGATGCGGCGCCTCGATTATCGGTCAGACGCCGGAGCTCGCGCCCGCCGACCGCGTGCTCTACGCGCTCCGCGACCGCACCGGCACGGTCGAGAATCCTGGATTGATCTGCGCGTCGATCCTGAGCAAGAAGCTTGCGGCTGGTCTCGACGGGTTGGTTCTCGATGTCAAGACCGGCTCCGGCGCATTCCTGCGCACATACGAAGACAGCGCATACCTGGCCGCGCTGATGGTGTCGACGGCCGAGGCCGCCGGAACCCGCGCGGTGGCTTTGCTCACCGACATGGACCAACCGCTTGGCTGTGCGGCCGGCAACTGGATCGAGCTGGTCGAGAGTGTGGAACTGTTGCGCGGCGCGCGTCCCGCCGAACGACCCGAGACGAATTTCGATCTCCGCGAGCTCGCGCTGATTCTCGCCGGGTGGATGGTTCATCTCGGCGGCCAGGCGTTGACGCCGGAAGCCGGTTACACGCGTGCGGAACAGGCGCTCATGGACGGCTCGGCCCTGCGCATCTTCTTCGAAATGATCGAGGCGCAGGGCGGGGACGCCAGTGTTTTCGATGAGCGGGCGCGGTTTCACAAGCCCGGCGCCACGCAGGTAGTGGAGGCGTGGCGGAGCGGGTATATTGCGGAGATGGACACCACGGCGGTGGGCTGGGCGGTGCAGCGGCTCGGCGCCGGCCGCGAGAAGGCTGACGAACCTGTCGATCCTCATGCGGGCATTCGCTTTCACGCGCGGCGGGGCTGTTGCGTCGAGGCGGGTCGGCCGCTGGCCACGCTCTACGCCACCACGGCAGCGAAACTTGCTGAGCCGGTCGCCCTTCTCCGTCGGGCCATCCACTTCTCCGAGGCTCCGCCGCATGCAGGGGCGCTGGTGAGCCGCATTTTCGCGCGCCAAACGGCGGAGGAGTATCTCCGCAAAAGAATGGGTGCAGGCCAATAAGAACGGCGAACAGCAACCCATGCTCAGAGCTCGATTCAGCGCAGGCATACTCCGGCAAAGGCCGGCGCCCTCCGCTGACCCGCGTCTTCGGCCGGAAAGCAATTCCTGCCATCGGCGACCGCGGCGGAGTACACTGACCACTGATTACCGGCAACCGACCCATTTTTTCGAGGAGGCTCCGCATTGAGCCGATATACGGGGATTTTGGGGATTGTGGCTGTATTGCTGGTCGCCTGGCTCGGCTCAACGGATCGCAAACGCATTCGCTGGCGCACCGTGGCCTGGGGCCTGGGCCTGCAGTTCTTGTTCGCCTTTCTGGTGCTGCGCTTCAGTTTCGGGCAGCGGGTGATGACGTGGGCCGGCGACGTGGTCAACAACATGCTCGCCGCGACGTTTGCGGGCACCGAAGTGCTCTTTGGCCAGCTCGGCCTGCCCAACTCCGGCTTTTTCGGCAAATTGCTGCCGCCGAACTCCGGGGCCATCTTCGCCTTCCAGGTGCTGCCGACTATCATCTTCATTTCCGCCTTCTTCGCCGTTCTTTACTACCTCGGGCTGATGCAGATCATCATTCGCGGCATGGCCTGGATCATGCTCAAGACCATGCGCATCTCCGGCGCCGAAAGCATGAATGTGGCGGCCTCCATTTTCATGGGCCAGACCGAAGCCCCGCTCACCATCCGTCCGTTTCTTTCCCGCGCCACGCGCAGCGAGTTGATGACCATCATGACCAGCGGCATGGCCCACGTGTCCGGCGGCATCATGGCCATGTACATTGCGCAGGGCGTCGCGGCGCGGCATCTTCTTTCCGCCGTCATCATGACCTCGCCCGGCACCATTCTGATGGCCAAAATGCTGGTCCCGGAAACGGAGACACCCGACACCGAAGGGAGGGTGATCATCCCCAAAGATGAGTTGCACCAGGAAGAGAACTTTATCGGCGCCATCGCCCGCGGCACGCTCGATGGCGGCAAGCTGGCCTTCAATGTCGCCATCATGCTCGTCAGTTTTCTGGCCCTGGTGGCGCTGCTGGACGGGTTCCTGGGATGGATTCACGGGAGCTTGTCCTGGTTCCCCAGCAGCCTCGGCCAGATCCTCGGCTTCGCGGGCGCGCCGGTAGCGTGGCTGATCGGCGTGCCGTGGCGCGACTGCACGGCCATTGGCAATCTGCTGGGCACGCGCATGGCCCTCAATGAGGTCGTCGCGTATATTGCGCTGGGCGCACAAAAAGCCGCTCTCGACCCGCGCTCCTTCACCATTGCCACATTCGCGTTGTGCGGTTTCGCCAACTTCGGCTCCATCGGTATGCAAATCGGCGGCATCGGCGCGCTGGCGCCCGAGCGGCGCAATGACCTGGCGCGGTTAGGCGTGCGCGCCATGCTGGCCGGGACCATGGCCAACCTGATTTCGGCAGCGATTGCGGGCATTTTCCTGGGGTGACGGCGTCCGGCTGGCGATTTAGCTAAAATAGCTAATCCCCTGCCCTACCCCTCCCCCCCCCACCCTTTTCGGGTAAACTCCTTGTTTTCAGTGGATTGATTTTTATCGATCTTGAAAACAAAGAGTTTAGGTCACAAAATCCTCCATTCAAAGGGCTTGGAGCTCTCATCTTTCGGCATTTGGCTTGGTTTCGCCGGTATTCTTCCGTTGCAATCTCTCATGGATTGCCTCTGGATTAGCCGCAAACCGGTGTCAGGCGTCAGGTGTCAGGAGCAGGTTTCAGGTTTCAGAGATCAGGGATCAGAAAACCTCCTCTCGATTTGAGATGGAACTCTACATTTCTTCGGCTTGATGGTTTTTATTATGACGAAAGGCGGGAAATATCCTGTAAACGGAACTGCTTTATCTTCTGGTGGATGCGTAATTTTCGCTTGACAGAGGCGTGGGGTCTTGGATTTGCGGATCGACAAACCTCCCCTCCCGTTTCGATGCGTGCGGAAGAACCCGTTTCAAGATGCGCGCCGCCTTGGCAGGCGGGGTTTCCGTTTATGCCGCCAAAGAACGCCTGCTCGCGGTCCATTCTGCCTGGGCGGGAAATTGATTGCAAAGAATCACAGAAAGCGATGCAATGAGCCTGTCGCTTCTCTCGATCTTTTCCTGTGTCTGTCGAATCGCCTCGTGGGTCTCGAATAGGGTCAGGGCTAAGCGGGCATGTAATTGACGGAAAACCTATTCCCTCAGGGCGAGCTCGCCGAGAGTGTTCTGAATCGCATTGTTCTCCATTGTGGGCCCCCTACCGAGAAATGCGGCCGACCCTCGCCACTTACGGCGGTTCTCCAATTCCCGTGGAGTTTTGAGGGGCGTGCCAGGTGGCGTTTTCTTGGGAAAAACGCCACTCAACGTTCGAGGTTCTGCTCTACACCAATTGGAGAACCGCTATAGGATTCAAAACATGACAATCCGGGGCCGTCCGCCACTCGTAAGAGCCCCTGGGTCGAAACGCATAAGCGTCGCGCAAGGGCGGCGCGTGGAACCGACCCACTGCGGGGCAAGCGCCGATGTTGCAGATATAACGAGCCGGGTTGAAGGCGTGTCAAACGGCGCGATGCGTTGGCCGCGCGATATGTTGGAACCGATACAATTCGAGTTGATTGGATATCAGGGTCTATCCTCAACGGGGATTTATAGATGAAAGCGTTAGTTAAGAGCAAGGCGGAGCGGGGTCTTTGGCTGGAGGAGGTTCCCGAGCCGGCCCTCGGCATCAGCGACGTGCTGATTCGAGTGCGCTACGCGGGCATCTGCGGCACCGACGTTCACATTTACGCGTGGGACGATTGGGCGCAAAAAACCATTAAGACGCCCATGACGATCGGGCACGAATTTGTCGGCAAGATTGAGGCGGTGGGATCGAATGTCAGCGACTTTTTCCCCGGTGATGTGGTGAGCGGAGAGGGTCACGTGGTTTGCGGCCGCTGCCGCAATTGCCTAGCCGGCCGGCGCCATCTTTGCGCGTTTACCCGCGGTGTTGGGGTCGATCGCGAGGGGGCTTTTGCCGAGCTGATTGCCCTGCCTATGAGCAACATCTGGAGGCATCATCCCGGGATCAACCAGGAAGTGGCCGCCATCTTCGATCCGTTCGGGAACGCCGTGCATACAGCACTTTCATTTCCGGTGCTGGCGGAGGACGTTCTCATTACCGGGGCCGGTCCGATTGGGATCATGGCCATTCCAGTGGCGCGGCACGCGGGGGCGCGACACGTGGTGGTGACGGATTTGAATCCCTTCCGATTGGAGTTGGCGCGGAAGATGGGCGCCACGCTTGCGGTGAATCCGAACGAGACCCCGCTGGCTGAAGTGCAGAAGCAGTTGGGCATGGCGGAGGGCTTCGATGTGGGCCTGGAGATGTCGGGCAGCGCTCAGGCGCTGCGCGACATGATTGCCAACATGAGCCACGGAGGAAAAATTGCGATTCTGGGCATACCGGCCAAGGACATGGCGATCGATTGGCGGCAAGTGATCTTCAGGGGACTGACGCTGAAGGGCATCTACGGCCGCGAGATGTATGAAACGTGGTACCGGATGACGGTGATGCTGGATTCCGGGGTAGACATTTCTCCGGTGATTACGCACCGCTTTTCTTACCGGGATTTTCAGCAAGGCTTCGACGCCATGATTTCAGGCGAAGCCGCAAAAGTGGTGCTGGACTGGACGAAAGCGGGCGAATAGCTGTGCGGAGCCAACAGCCCGGATGGTCGTGAGGAAATGATGCTGAATCGCAGAATCAGGATCGTTCTATTGGCGCAGATCGTGCTGCTCGTGGGGATTGCCTCGCCGCTGCTCCTGGGCGCCGAAGAAGGCATGTGGACCTTCAACAATTTCCCCTCCTCAACGGTGGGCGCGAAATACGGCTTCGCACCCTCGCAGCAGTGGCTGAGCCATGTGCGCTTGTCGTCTCTGCGCATTGCGGAAGGGTGTTCCGCCTCTTTTATTTCTCCGCACGGGCTGGTGATGACCAACCACCACTGTGTGCTCGAATGCGTGCAGCAGCTCTCCACCTCCGGGCAGAATTTTGTCCAGAACGGTTTCATCGCCCAGACCGCGGCCGAAGAGAGGAAATGCCCCGTCTTCGAGCTCGATCAGCTTATGGAGATCAGCGATGTCACCGCCGAAGTGCAGGGCGCCATCGCCGGAAAAACGGGCGGCGCCGCCGTGGCCGCGCTGCATGCAAAGGGAGCCGAGCTCGAAAAAAGTTGCGGCTCGGATCCGGCCAACCTGTGCCAAGTGGTCTCACTCTACGAGGGCGGCGTCTACGAACTTTACCACTACAAGAAGTACACCGACGTGCGGCTCGTCTTTGCACCCGAAATGCCGGTGGCGCAATTTGGCGGCGATCCCGACAATTTCAATTTTCCGCGCTACGATTTCGACATCGGGCTGGTGCGTGTCTATGAAGATGGCCACCCGATTGCGAGTCCCGATTATCTGAAATGGAGCGCGAACGGCTCGAAGGACGGCGAACTGGTGTTCGTTTCCGGCAATCCGGGGGGAACGAGCCGGCAACTCACCGCAGCGCAACTCGCGTTCGAGCGCGACACGTCTCTTCCCAACTTGATTCCCGCCATTTCCGAACGGCGCGGCCTGCTCGAGCGCTTTGTTACGGAAAGCCCGGAGCGCGCCCAAGAAGGCGACGAAGCCCTGTTTTTCGACGAGAACAC